>PLKY01000082.1 GCA_003140785.1 Acidobacteriaceae bacterium
CCATGAATTCTTCTGACGAATCGATTTTCTTTCCAGCGGGCACTATAAATGGAGTAAAGATAAGTGCCGTACCTAATGGGCCAAGTTACGGTACGGAAATTCTTCAGGAAGCCTGGCTGACTAGCAGAGGTGCCGCATGATCAACCGTCAACTGGAGAATCGCTGGCCCCGTTTGGCATCGATGCAAGGTTATCGGTCACGCACCTGACCACCGATAACTCCCGCGCGCGAATCGAGCTTTAACATCATTTGAATGGTGGCGTTATGTATCGACTGCTGTATTTGTGCACCCAGTTGATGTTAGGCGGCAACTTAGCCCGGCGGGCGCGCTACCTCGTTGCACAAGATTCGGGCAGGCGGGTCCGGCGCGATTCGTCTGAATCCAAAATCTGCGTATTAAGGATGGAGGGTACCACTCACAGTACCTACTCAGAGACTAGAACCAGTCTCATAAACCTTTGAGATTTAAAACTGGTGCATTCTGAAATTGCTCTGTGTGATCCCGCGAATGCCGCATGGCAGGACGCTGGGAGTTGACCGATGAACAGTGGTTGATCGTCGAGCCTGTTTTGCGCGGGCCTCGGCGGGCGGATAACCGTGGTCGTCCGTGGCATGACACGCGGGCGGTACTGAACGGTGTGCTGTGGGTGCTGGGCACGGGTGCGCAGTGGCGTGAGCTGCCGGAGAAGTATCCGCCCTTCCAGACCTGCCATCGCCGGTTCCAGCAGTGGGTGCGCAGCGGGAGGTTAGAAGAGGCGCTGAGACTTCTGGCCGCGCGGCTACATAAGCAAGGCAAGCTGAATCTGGAAGAGGCGTTTGTAGATGCGACCTTCGCAAGCGCCAAAAAGGGGGCTTCGCTGTCGGCCCCACCCGGCGCGGCAAGGGTACGAAAATCGTCGCTATCGCCGCTGATAACAGTCTTCCTCTCGCAGTATCTGTCGAAAGTGCTTCGCCGGCCGAGTGCCAGCTTGTGGAAGGCGTTCTGGCCGGTAGCTTCCTCGACGAACTTCCCGCAAGGCTCATCGGCGACAAGGCCTACGACTCGGACCCGCTCGACCAAAAGCTTGCCACCGAATACAACATCGAAATGATCGCACCCAACAGGCGCGGTCGCCGACAAAACACTCAGGATGGACGCAAGCTCCGGCGATATCGCAAGCGATGGAAAGTGGAACGGCTCTTCGCATGGATGCAGAACTTCCGCCGACTCCTTACCCGATGGAAATACCACGTCGAAAACTTCCTCGGCTTCGTCCATCTCGCATGCCTTCACATGATGCTCAAACATTTATGAGACCGCTTCTAGAGAAAGATTAGTTACAGAACTATGAAGCAAGCAATGAATGAGGAAATGATGACAATCAGAGTTTTCATGGCGGAGGTTTGTGACCATTCGTCCGATAAGGGTACAAGAAGTTCGGCTCACGATGTTTCACTAGCATTTTGCCTTACGACCACTCGTATTAACAACACCACTATCAGGAGACCGGAAATCGATGCGTTCCTTAACATGGGTTACTCTCCAATCGCCGTTCTCCGGTTTGACCCGAGTTTCTCTGACAAGTTCTCTATCTACGCGATTGAAGGTCTTCCGGTTTGCCTGCTTCTTGCTCTGTCAAGGAGATCTGACAACTCAATCCAAGCTGCGATGAATTGGTTGGCACAGAGTCACTGTGTACACGCTCTCCGTGTCTACGACGGTGAGAGCCTCAGTGTTTAAAGGGCTCCAAGCGTGATTTAGATACCCTTCAGACCCTATTTAGACCCGTTCTTCGCTGCATTGCAACGGTCGCGACGGTGTAGTAACCCGCACCAACCGAGCCAGACTGCACAGGATAGACCCTGTCGCCGACTGTGTAACCGGAACCCGTTGCGTCCACTGTTGCACTTACTAACTCACCAGCGGTACTTACCCAATACCGTGTAGTCCGAAAACCCAGTGAACTTACTCTGGGGTAGTTGGGAGACTACTTACCGGGTAGTTTACTAATGAGTAACTTGGGTGTCTTAAAGTGCTGATTCTAAGTGGTTTCTAAATCCTTAAATAAATCCGCGGCTGTTTCCCGAAAACACAGTTTTAGATTATGTGCGCGCGTACGTCGTGCTTGGGATGCAGCAAGTTTCGGCCGCGTTGGGATCCAGACCAATGGTTTGCCGGGTGTTCCACCGTTTCGTCGATAAGCATTCCCGCGGTCTTCTGGAAGCGAGTTCGATCCGAAGGCTATCATCGGCGCCTGGTCCGCGGAGATCAACCAGACGAACCACGCAGTTTTGGCCACGGGCGTGGTGCGGAAGCTCCCAAGTGCAAGCAGGTCGGCACAAGAAGGGAGATGCCGCGAAAATGCGCAAGCTCGCTGCGTCCACGATCTCACTCATTCCCCTATCACCACCGACTGCGCGCGCTGCAACTCGGCAGACCAATCGTGGTGGACCGGGATATCTCAGGCCGACAACGCGGTGGAAGGGACCTTGCCCGGGCCGATCCTGGCGCAAGTGACACCCTCGTCACCGGCGCGCGGCACAGGAGGATGCAATCAATCATTGAAATGCAAACCGGGCCCTGGGCCCCGGGTTCGCAAACTAGATTCACCAGGCTGGACAAACTCAGATTATCGGCATGTTCATTTCTCACTGGGGCAAGAATTTTCGCCGTCGACGCCAAAAAGGTCCATGCAAATATCAAAAAGCGCCGTATTAGGTACACAAGAGCCCTGGTGAAGCCCAGGGCAAAAGCGGGCGGGAGGGGCTACCCATTCGGTCTTCCACGCACGCGGACTCACCGCCCCTGGTGGATGGGAAATGAACGTGAGGATCGAAACAAATCTAACAGTCAAAGGACATTTATGAAAAAACCAAATAGCGAAGTGGCCGGTGCGGCTCCGCAACTCGATGATTTCAAAATTCGTAAGGTAGAAGTCAATCTCGGTAATGCGTTTGTTCGGCTCGCGGCGAAGGACCGTCGGAAGGTATTGGCTCTCCTCAAGCGCCATGGTTATGGGAAGACCGGCACGATATCAAACTGGGACCGCTGGTCCAAGGATGACATGAAGTGCTGCTATCAGCAGCTGCAGCCTATCTCGCAGAAGATGGCTAACGACTTGCGTCGTTGGGCTTCTTTGCACTTGAAAACAGAGCGCAACTACCGTTTGGCCATTATCTCGCTCGCGGAAGGATTTGAATGCCGGAGGTGGATGGAGGAACCCTCGTTTTACATTCATGGGTAGTTAGGGCGTCGGCCCGCAACAAGACATTGCGGCGCGAAGGGGGCAACCTCATGGGCGCCGCCAATGTCGACCGCCGGCTCCCGTTGAAAAACCTTTAAGTCAAACGAACACAGTTCTACAGAAATCGAACTTTCACATCCATAAACAAAGTGCCTGGTCCGCCGGAAGGTTCCTGGCGGTCCAAGGTACCAAAGAACACGAAGGTGAGAATGCAAGGCTACAGCACGAATACAAACGCCAACGGCGCCGAGTTTCCCCGAACTGGCGCCCCATCAGATGTGAATGCAACTGCGTGCCCGTCGGAGACCACCGCATCGACGGCAGCGGATCCGATTCCCGCCGCCGGTGTAGACGAAGGGTCAACGGGCCTTGGGCCGGGGGCGCCTGCAACAACATCGAACACTCCGGCGCCGGCTACCGCCTCAACCAACTCGGTCAACAGCCATGATCAAAGCTCCGCCGCGAAACAGGTGCTCAAGGTCCTGTGCATCGAGGAGCCGGTTCGCTCTAGCAAGAACAATTTGACATCATGGAAACCCCCTTTCGAAGTGGAAGAGGGTTCTGAGGCGAGTCTCAACGAAATCATCCGGCGCGCCGACTTCGTGCGTGCTCCATCGCAAGCGACTCCGGTTCCCACCGGCTCGGCGCGCTACGGGTCCACGGCCGAACTCTTCGGTCGCCTCCAGAATGCGATAGCCGAGCAGGCGCTTCTTCCTGAAGAGACCAGCGCTTTGTTGACCTACTGGACGGTCTCCACCTGGTTCGCCGACGGCCTGGCAATCGCACCTGGGCTCTCGATCGTCGCACCAGAGTTCGAAGGCGATCTGGTGCTGCGCGCGTTGAGAAACTTCTGCGCTACCCCATGATGCTGACGCGGGCCGACATCCCCAGCCTCCAGAAGTTGAACTGGCATACCACTCCCACCGTGCTCTTCTACGACCCGAACATCTCGAAGCAAATGGTAACTACCCTGGGTTGCACATCGACGCGTGGCTACCTGATCAACGACGGTGGCGAGTATAAGGACTTCTTTGGCCCGAAAGCACTGTTTCTTGGAGGGGAGGTCTCCTTTGACCGGATACCACGCTGCAGCCTGCTGGTGAGATTGCAGCCAACCGCTTCCGCGCGCGCAACACAACATTCGTTACGGGCGATTGAGGCAGTGGTTCAGGACCTACAAAATCAGCTGCTGCGGTATCGCTGCAAGAATCTCGTGCGCGTCTACAACTCCGACTTCGATGCCCCAATCCTGACGACCGAGACTCGCGCGATCGCGAACGCGCTCGGCGCCTGCGTCATTGACTCGCCTGAGCTTCAATTGCAACTTATCTCATTGCTCACGCCCGTTGAGAACCAGCGCCAAGCAGACCGCTCGACCAGCCTCGAAGCCAGCACGCTGGAGGCAACTCTCAACCTGGCGCACGCAGGTAAGGCGCAAATCCTCGTTAACGAAGTCGCGAATGAGGTCAATCGGATCGCGATCGCGCGCGGAGAACGACTGCACTACAGCGCTGAAACCATCGGGCACAGGCTGAAGAAAATCGGCCTGGTCACCCGTCGGCTGGGCAGGGCAGGAAAAGGCCTGGTGATGGACTTGGCCACCATGACGCGGGCTCATGAACTTGCGGTTGTGTATGGTGGCGCAGGTTTAGAGCAAGATGAAACTAACCTGCACTGTCCGCTGTGCACTGGAAATAAATAACTTATGCAGGCGATGTAGGTTATGCATGATTTTTAGCCGAGGCGTTACATTCGCAGTACGCCTCGGCCAAATCAATTGCAAGTCCTTACGAATGTGCGACTTTCATCTTATGCGGTGTCAACTTTCACCTTATGGGGTCAAACTTTCACCTTATGGGTGCACCCACATCTGCTCCACCAAAAGTATACAAAAGTTGCTAACTGCAACCGCTCGTCGATCCGCAGCTCATGCAACGGTAGCAGCTCCCGTTGCGAACCATAATGGCGCCGCATGTGGAGCAACTGGGTGCATCGCCCATTTCGTACATGTCGCGCATCGCATCGGCGGCGTGATAGATTCCGCGGTCCTGCAGATTCAATCCGTGCTTATCCGCCGCAAGACCAGGGAGCACCGGTTGATTGGCATTGCTCTCCGGCGCGATGCCGCCGCTGGGTACAGACGTCGATCCCATGCCGCCGCCCGCATAACCGCTTCCCTGCCTCAGCTGACGCGCCACCTCTTCGGCGAGCTTCGTGAGCTGTCCTTGGCTGATTCCTTCGATTTCCGACTCTGTCTCCGGCAAGATCGTCGGTGAAGCCGGCAGCGGAGCTGCCTGCGGCGCCAGACCGGCAAACAACGTTAGCTGTTCGCCGGACAGAAACCGCAGATTGAGCCAGCGGAAGATGTAATCCATCAGGCTCTTCGCATAGCCAATCTGTTCGTTGCCGGTCCAGCCCGATGGCTCAAAACGCGTATGCGCGAATTTCTCGCACAACACGCGCAACGGCACACCATGTTGCAGCGCCAGCGAGATTGAGGTCGCGAAGGCATCCATCAGGCCCGACACGGTCGAACCTTCCTTCGCCATCTTAATGAAGATCTCGCCCGGCTGGCCCGTGGGATATAGCCCCACTGTGATGTATCCCTCGTGTCCGGCGATCGAAAACTTGTGGGTAATCGAGGCGCGTTCTCCGGGCAGGCGGTGCCGCACCGCACGCGGCGGAGCATTCAAATCCTGCGCCGGCTCGTGCGCTGCATCGAGTGCCGCCGCTGGGCTCAGCAGAGGCAGGCCCGCGGTCCCGGCAATCTCTTCCATCGCCTTCTGAAAAGCAGCAGCCGCAGCAATCACCTGTTTCGCGGTAACCTCAAGCCTCTCCCCAATCTTGGCTTCGAGCGTTTTCACATCGCTCTCAGCGGCAACGTGTCCGGCAGCCAGTTGCGAAAGAATCCGGCTCCCAGCGGCATCCAGCGCCGACGGCTCGCGCTTGGCGTCCATGCTGGTGTTCAGCGGTTGTGTGCCCTTGGAGCCATCGCGATAGATCGCCACAGCCTTGATACCCTGGCGCCAGCTTTCGGCGTAGGCTTCCGCCACGTCCTCCACATTTGCTTCGTGCGGCAGGTTCACTGTCTTTGAAATGGCGCCCGACAAGAACGGCTGCGCAGCCGCCATCATTTTGATGTGGCCCATGTAATGGATCGAGCGCGTTCCCTTTGCGGGTTTGAAGCTGCAATCGAACACAGAGAGGTGTTCCGGCTTGATGCCCGGCGCGCCTTCGATGGTGCCAGTCGCATCGATGTAGCTGACAATGGCGTTCACCGCGTCGTTGTCGTAGCCCAGCTTGAAGAGCGCAGCCGGCACCGTGTTGTTTACGATCTTGATCATGCCCCCGCCTACCAGCTTCTTGTACTTCACCA
>PLKY01000086.1:0-2488 GCA_003140785.1 Acidobacteriaceae bacterium
GCGCGGCCAACAACTGGGCCGGAATGACGCTCGATGCGCAGCGCGGCATCCTCTACGCACCAACGGGCTCGGCTGTGATGGATTTCTATGGCGGGGATCGAATGGGCGACGATCTCTACGCCAATACGATTCTCGCTATCGATGCTGCAACCGGAAAACTTCTCTGGCATTTTCAGGGCGTGCNNCATCTGGGATCGCGATTTTCCCTCCCCTCCGGCGCTCTTTACTATCAAGCGCAACGGCAAGCCAGTGGAAGGGCTGGCACAGACGACGAAGCAAGGCTGGCTCTATTTGATTGACCGTCTCACCGGCGAGCCGTTTTTTCCAGTGCACGAACACAGTTATCCCGCCAGCACAGTTCCGGGCGAAGTGACCTCGCCCACGCAACCTTTGCCGGACTGGCCGGAACCGTACGCGCGCCAGCGCCTGACGGAAGACATGCTGACCACGCGCACACCCGAGGCTCATGCGTGGGCCGTGAAGACGTTTCGCGAATTCCGGAGCGACGGGCAGTTCCTGCCGCTCGCTGTGGGCCAGCAGACCGTCGTTTTTCCTGGATTTGATGGCGGGGCCGAGTGGGGCGGTCCGGCAATTGATCCGGTTGACGGAGTCCTCTTTGTGAATGCAACAGAGATGGCGTGGACGGGCGGCTTGGTTTCGTCTTCAAGAGGGGGAAGCGCCGGCGAAGAGGTGTATCAACATCAGTGCGCGATTTGCCACGGCGTCGATCGAAGCGGCTCGCCGCCGGCGTTTCCGTCGCTGATCGGTGCTGACCAGCGACTAACGNNTCGAAGACGGAGTTGAGCTCAGCTCCAGCAGCGGGGCAGGAAGGGACGGATGCGGCTGGCGCGGTCGTGTATAGCAATCACTGCGCAATTTGCCATGGCGATCACCGCGAAGGGATTCCACCGTCGTTCCCGATGCTGGTGGGATTGGGCAGCAGACTGTCGGCCGCGCAGACGATCGAGATGATTCACAGCGGCAAAGGCAGAATGCCACCGATGCCAGATATTGCTGGACCCGAACTGGAAGCGCTGCTGCGCTATCTCGGGGTCCATGCGAGCGCGCAAGACGAAGCCGAACAGGCTGGCAAGGACCGATACACTTTCACCGGTTACCGGAAATTTCTTGATCCCGATGGTTACCCGGCCATTGCGCCGCCGTGGGGAACTCTGAACGCGATTGACCTGAAAACAGGGCAGTACCTGTGGAAAATTCCTCTCGGGGAATATCCGGATTTGGCCAAGGATGACATGAAAAATACGGGCACGGAGAATTACGGGGGCCCAATTGTGACTGCGGGCGGTGTTCTGTTTATCGGAGCGACGGTATACGATCGAAAGTTCCATGCGTTCGACACTAGAACTGGCAAGTTGCTATGGGAATATGAGTTACCATTCGCGGGAATGGCCACGCCTTCGACTTATATGATTGACGGGAGGCAATATGTGGTAACGGTTTCCAGTGGTGGACGCGATCCCAAATCGCCAGTTGGCGGAGCATACATCGCTTTCGCGCTGCCGCAGTGAACGCCTGTGGAAAACTCTCAAAGAATTATCGCCTTTTGTTCGCCCTATTGCGCCGATTTCCGTTATGCTGGCTTGGCAACTCGGAGGTTGCCCGAATGGACTTTCAAAAAGAACTGATCGCTGAGTATGAACGTGAGACTGCCAGCACCCGCAAGATCCTGGATGCGATTCCAGGGGACGCCGACTTCGGCTGGAAACCCCACGAAAAATCGATGACGCTGGGTCGTCTCGCGGCCCATGTATCCGACACCACTGGCGACTGGGCCGTGCATACCCTCACCGTGGACCGGCTGGATTGGAAGCCCGGAGATTCCCCGACCGACCCCGCAACGAAGGCGGCGCTGCTGGAGCGCTTTGACAAACAAGTCGCCGACGCTAAGACCGCGCTGGCCAAGATGACACCGGAGAAGTGGGATTCGAACTGGAAGTTTGTCGCCGGGNNGTGAATCATCTGGTCCATCATCGCGCGCAGTTGGGTGTGTATCTGCGGCTCCTCGGCCAGAAACTGCCCGGTTGCTACGGGCCTTCGGCCGACGAGATGTAGAAGATCGATAGGCGTCGCGTTCCCCTGGCGCGGGCCGGATGGCTCACGCCAGCGACGTCGATTCAGCTGTCACGGACAGAATGAAGCCGGCTCTTCTAGTCTGTGGGAATGAGCTTTCCGTTTCCAAAGATCTACCCCATTCTGGATTCGTCGTGCATTCCCTCAACAGGCAGGGCTACGTTCATGAGAGCGCTTAGCGAGTCGCTGGCAGGTGCGGGCGTAACTCTGATGGAATACCGGAACAAGAACGGGACAGATGCCGAGGTTCTGGCAGACGTGGCGATTTTGCGCATGGCAATGCCAGCGCCAAATATCAAGTTGATTCTCGATGATCGGGTTGATTTGATTGAAAGAGCAGGATTTGATGGAGTGCACGTTGATGCGGGCGATCTGACACCTTCCGAAGCACGTCGAC
>PLKY01000086.1:2504-2717 GCA_003140785.1 Acidobacteriaceae bacterium
GAGCAAGCAGGATCGGAGGCCGTGCTGGTAGCCGCTGGCGGCATCACACTGGAGACAGCGCCTCTGGTTCTTGCTGCAGGTGCGAATGCTGTCGCTGTTTCGGCTGCAATTTTCCGCACAGCAGAACCCGCCGCCGAATTCCGGCGCTGGCTGGAAGCGCTGGGTTGAGGTCGTGGCCTCCGGTCATTGACGGCAAAAAAGACAAGACATTCT
>PLKY01000176.1 GCA_003140785.1 Acidobacteriaceae bacterium
TGTGTGGCGGACTACACTAGCAATTGCCCAGCCCAGTGGGCCTAGCCCCTGAAGGCGCATCCCTTCTGGGTGTTTTCACTCTTGGATGTGCGACCGGCAACGAAAACGACTACAGTCGGATAGAGTATCCAGCTTTACTCAAATCATGGCTAATCCCCACTCCAAGGCCTCTCCACTTTCGTTGACAGGTTTTGTCTGGAAGAATCTATGGCGCCGGCGTCTCAGGACGCTGCTGACACTTTGCGGAATTGGGATGGCAATTGGCGCATTCGTTGGTCTCGTCGGTTTTTCGAGTGCATTTGAAAACGAGTGGCTTCGAATCTACTCGAGTAGTGGTACCGACATCGCAGTAATTCAACAGACCTTTTTGAACACCTCATTGAACGAGTCCGCTGGAGCAACCCTGAAGTCGCTGCCATTGGTGGCGCAAGCAACGCCCGTGATATTCAACATGATGGACTTGACGACGGATGTAAATGCCCTGGCATACGGCTGGAAAGCCGACTCTTATGAATTTGACTCATTGCAGATTCGCTCAGGGCGGCACTTTCGCGACGGCCATCCCGAAGTCATGCTGGGCGACCTGCTGGCCGACGATCTGAAGAAAAATGTGGGCGACACGCTGGAGATTCAAAGCTCGCCGTTCACGGTGTGCGCAATCTACCATGGTGGCTCTGGATTGCAGGCGGATGCGGTCATCATGCCGCTAGATCAGTTGCAGGGGCTGAGCAGCCTGCAGGGCAAAGTCTCAACTTTTGATGTTCGGTTGCGCTCGGCGCCAGCTGGAGAATCCCAGGAGCATTATTTAAAGCGTGCGCAGGCACAGATCGAAGCTGCTTTGCCGGGGCTGCGCGCGGTTCCCGCAGCCGAGCGCGCTCATAACAATCAGTTTGTCCAACTGGCGCACGCTTCTGCCTGGGGCACTTCTTCGATCGCATTGCTGATCGGCATCCTTGGGATTGCCAACACCATGGCCATGTCGGTCTACGAACGTACTCGGGAAATCGGCATTTTGCGAGCGCTCGGTTGGAAGAGGGGTCGTGTGTTGATTCTTATCCAGCTCGAAGCGGCTATTCTTGGACTGGGCGGCGGTTTTTTGGGAGTCGCATTCGGATGGTGCGCTCTGCAACTGCTGGCGGCCTTGCCTCAAACCGCAAGCATCGTCTCGACGTCACTTCCTCTGCTGCTTCTCGCCGAGGCACTTGGCATCGCCGTGCTGGCGGGGCTGATAGCAGGGGCCTTGCCCGCGTGGCGTGCTGCGCAACTCTCTCCGGTGGCGGCACTGTGCCATGACTGACTCCACACTCGAAGCGCGCTGCGTATACAAGAACTACGACGATGGGAGAATTGAAGCCCTGCCTGGAATGAACCTATCGATCGCGGCTGGCGAGTACATGGCCATCACCGGACCGACCGAAGGCGATAAGTCAACTTTGCGATACATGCTAGGTAGACTGGACAGCCCGACGAGCGGCGAAGTTCTTTTCAGGAACGGTGACCTCGGCAAATCAATTAGTCTGGACACCTACCGGTCTCGAAACGTTGGATTCGTTTTTTCATGCATTTCATCCGATGCCGACATTGCGCGCAATTGAAAACGTGCAAGTACCAATGTTCGGAGGACTTCAATTTAAGGAGTTTCTGATCACACCTTTCACGGTTTCCCAGGATAAACGATGCATTACCTACTTTTGGTTCTCGCTGTGGCAGCTGTTCCGGTTTTGGCGGGGTTCCTCTACCAATGGCTCGGTTCGCACTATGACCGGCTTCGCTTCGCACGAGCGGGACGCTGGATTGATATCGGCAATGGTCGCAGACACTATTTGCTGGAAAAAGGTTCAGGCGAGTCGACTGTTTTGTTTGAATCGGGCATTGCCGCCACCAACCTGAACTGGTGCAACATTCAGGAAGAAGTTTCGCGGTTCGCCAGCACAGCCAGCTATGATCGCGGTGGGCTCGGCTGGAGCAGCCCTTGCCAAAGTGCACGGACTCCCAGGAACATCGCCGTGGAATTGCACGAGCTGCTCAGCGGAGCAGAGATCAAGCCGCCATACATCCTGGTGGGTCATTCGTTTGGCGGACTGGTGATGCGAAGGTTTGCGCAGTTGTATCCGGAAGAGGTGACCAGCATTGTTCTGGTGGACCCAATGCGCTGCGAAGAATGGCCGCCACTGAATCCGACCAAGCAGGCCATGATCGACCAAGTTTCGAAACTTTCAACGTANNTGCCGCTCGGGGCGCATGGCTGAAAAACTTGCTGGTATCGGCGGTGACCGTGGTTTGCATGTCCTGGGACGAATCAGGGGCGAAGTGGGCAAGATGCCTCAGGAGGTCTGGCCCATGGTTGCCGCCCATTGGTCGCGTCCCGGCTATTACGCCGGCATGCGCAACCACGTGGAATCAGTGCCAGAGTCAGTGCGCGAAATACAAAACTCGGAACCGATTCGCGGGATTCCCGTGATGCTTTTGACACCGGGAAATTCATTCCCGCTCTCGGAGGACTGCCTGCGGCAGATTGGCGATAACGTCCAGCAGGTAATCGCACCTGCTAGTGCCCACTGGATTCATCTAGATGAACCGCAACTGGTCATTGACTCGATCCGCGAGATGGCGATGTCGGCGGCCCAGGAAGCACTCGTTGCCGCAGGTTAGGGAGCGGACTGAGGCGAATAAGGCCAAACCGCGGGCTGCGGGATCGTCCATGTGCAATCATCCGTCGGGGTGAGCAGCCCCGCCTCTCCTGCGTCGACTTACTGGCCAGTTTTGGGAACTAACGTGGCGGATGTGGCCAGGGGCTGAATCGAACGAAGCTTCAGAATTTCTTCGATGAGATCAACTGCGCGGCCAGGTCCGTCCATCCTCTGGATGGCTCTCTGCAAGACCTGGGCCGCCTCACGGTATCTGGCATCTTGAAGCACCAGCATGACCGCCTTCCGAAGCGTGACCACGTTTAACTTGTGCCGTGGAACCACCACACAGGCTCCGCGTGCCTTGACCCGCGCCGCTACTCCGGGCTGGTCGTTCGCGAGGGGCACGGCCACCAGCGGCACTCCCTCGCAAAGAGACTCAAGAACCGTGTTGATGCCGGCATGCGTGATCACCAGCGCGGCCCGCTTCAGAATGTCGAGTTGAGGAGCAAACCTCACCACCAGCGGATTGCCGGCGAGCTTTCCCAATCTTGCCGGATCGAGTCCGCCGCCCAGCGAAATCACTAATTGTAGGTCGANNGTGCCCATTGACGCGTAAATCAGCGGCCGTCCATCGAGGCGCTCCCAAGGGAACTCGACTGCCTGACGCTGCTCAGCAAATACGAACGGCCCAGTATAGTGAAGCCCCGCTGGCTTGTCGCCGACGACTTCGAACTCCAATGCTTCAGGCAACTGGGTAATTTGCGCCAGTTGCGACAGCGCTTCTTCGGAACGCCTGAAGGGCTTCAGTCCCCATGCGCTTCGCTGCTGGTTCACTTCTTTGAAGATGGGAGTTGCTATCCGCAATAGCAAAACAATTGCAAGGCGGTTCCGCAAACGNNGGAGGAATCAAGGCGATGGAGATCCACGGTAGGTCCAAATAGTCTGCCACGTTTCCGGCGAAATCCGTTTCGTCGACCAGCAACAACTCTACGCTAGCCGTCCGCACCGCCTTCGGCCCGTCGCGCAATACCATCCGCGCTGAATTCCTCACTCGCTCCAGCGTGAATCGAAGCGCTGCGAATCCCTTTAGCTGGGCCATTTGCTCGTCCAGCTTTTGAAGTGTGCCCGGCGGATAATCGTCCATGCCAATTCTACGAAACTCAATACCCGCGGCACGCACGCTCTCCTCGGTGTCCACAATACCGAAGATGACTACCTCATGACCTCTAAGTTGCAAGGAGCGCGCCAACGCGGTCATCGGATTGAGATGGCCAGCTCCCGGAAAGCAAAATGCTCCTAATCTCGCCATTGGCCTCTTCAATTCATCGATTTCAAGTGCAAGTTGAACTGCTGCCGCAGTCGGGCATTCAAATTCCGTTCCTGGAGGTTGATTCCGAATTCGGGGAGTCTGTATGTCGATCATATTGCGATCACGGCCAAATCGTCTCAGCAACTGACTCACGTCCGAAGTTCAAGTATCGCTTATGAGCCGTTCCTGCCGCATCGGAAGTCCTACTCCTCAAGCGCCCTCGTGTGCCCTATCAATTCCAGAACTCTCACTTCTGCTGAACTAATCGGAAGAATGCAGCTCAGGGCAACTTGGAGTGTTGCGGGCGATGGTGTGTTGTCGCCGACGCCAGGGTCAATTCGCGGGAGCGAACGAGCGGCTTCGCGTCCGCCCGCCGGAGGTTCCGAAAACAGCGCCGGTCATTCCTTTAGCGGCGTATTACTCGAACGTTCTTCACGGCCCGGCGCTCCAATCAAGAGATGACGCTTCCCGCAAGACGCTCACGTAGGTTGTAGAGTTCGCCATGGCGGACTGGCAACAAGAGTCAACGAGGAGAGCCCGGCGGGAGCGCTTGATGGCAAGTGATGGGTCGCCATGGAGTAACGAACAAACCCGAAAGGGTTCGTCAGTTCACGACTTACTATGCTGCTGAGCACCTCACTTTGCCTTACGGATTTCATGAAAATCCGCCAATTCGTGCTGACTTTTTCAATACCCTCAGGCCAAATCACCCATCGAACTTGCATT
>PLKY01000117.1 GCA_003140785.1 Acidobacteriaceae bacterium
ACTTGTCTCCGGCTGTACACCCGGTGGGCCCGCAGGCCCGCAGTCCGCTAGACGCGCAGTCTCGCGCAGTCTTCAGTGGATCGTCTTCGACTTGCGCTGCATGGAATCCATGAGTAAATACTCGCCGAGGGTGTGCGGCGTGGTGAAGTAGGCTTTGCCCCGGCACATCTCCGAGACCTTGTGCACGAACTGCACCAGGCTGTAGTCGTTGGTCAGCATCTCAGGCTTTGGAATAGTCCATGTTGTCGAGATCGGCAATCATCCCAGGCTGTGCTGTCGGATGCCATCCGAGGCGTTGCTGCGTGAGTGCGCTTGAAGCAGGACCGTCCAAACCAGCGAACATTCCGAGCCAGCCAAAATGTTCGGCTGCCTCTTCGGGGGACTTGGAGACCACTGGCACCTTCAGGCCGCGGCCAATCGCTTCCGCGATGTCGCGGAGCGGCACGCCCTCTTCGGCGATCGCGTGATACCGTGCTCCCCTGTTGTCCTCCGCAGCGCCTTTTTCCAGCGCCAGGCGGTAGAGGTGAGCAGCATCGAGCAGGTGTACAGCGGGCCAGCGGTTGAGACCGTCTCCGACATAGGCCGAGACACCTTTCTCGCGAGCGATAGCGATCGCGTAGCTGACGAGACCTTGCTTGCGCGTGTCGTGGACCTGCGGCAAGCGCACCACCGAGGCGCGCACACCCTGCGCCGCGAGCGCAAGGGCTGCGGGCTCTGAGAAGCGCGGAGTCATTGGAGGAGGCGTATCATCTTCGGTTGCGACACGGCCAGGCGCCAGCAGTGCGATCCCGGCGGTGACGACCAAGGGGCGGTCGGAGCCGGCGAGCGCGGCGCCGAGAGCCTCGATGGCGCGCTTGTCGATGGCGCAGTTGGCCTCGAATTTGGAGAAGTCGTGGATGAAGCCGAGGTGAATCACTCCATCCGAGGCGGCTGCTGCCTTGCGCAGGCCTTCGAGGTCTTCGAGGTCGCCGCGATGCACCTGGGCACCGGCGGCGGTGAGAGATTTTGCGCCCGCATCGCTGCGAGCCAGTCCGAGGACCTGATGGCCCGTGTCGATGAGTTCCCGGACAAGGGCAGAACCGATGAAGCCTGTGGCTCCGGTTACGAAAACACGCATGATGATTTCTCCTTTACTTCACTGCATGACCAAATTTCATGGCCGCATTCGATTTCCGGACCGCATGCGCAGGCCGGGTATCCTTAAGATGGGCGACCGGGAGATACGATCTATGTAGAGAGCCCGTATTATCTTCGCAATCGTCTGAATGCCGTGGAATAGCCTATGGATCCGCTTTCCGATGTGTTGTCGCTGCTGAAACCGCGCAGTTATTCGGCCGGTGGCTTCGATGTGGGTGGAGACTTGTCGATTCAGTTTCCACGGCATGAAGGCATCAAGTGCTACGCGGTCGTTTCCGGCGAGTGTTGGCTGGCCGTCGACGGCGTTGCCGACGCGGTGCTTCTGAAGACGGGAGATTGCTTCCTGCTGCCGAGTGGACGGCCTTTCCGCCTTGCGAGCGACTTGAGCTTGACGCCGATTGACGCTCGTACGATTTTTGCGAACAAGCGGAATGGCAGCGTCCACTCGTTCAACGGGGGCGGGGACTGCTTTATTGCCGGCGGGCACTTTGCCTTTGCCGGCAGCCATGCCAGCATTCTGCTGGCAGTGCTGCCACCCATCGTGCATCTCCGGAAAGAATCGGACAAGGCGGCGATGCGCTGGTCCCTGGAGCGGATGATGCGGGAGCTGCGCGAGCCGCAGCCGGGCGGATTTCTGGTGGCGCAACAGCCTCGCCTACCTGATGCTGGTGCAGGCCCTGCGGCTGCATCTGGCGGAAGGGTTGAGAGGCGGCGTTGGGTGGCTCTTCGCGCTCGCGGATCAACAGATGAGTGTGGCGATCACTTCGATGCACGACGATCCGGGGCATGGCTGGACGATACAGAAATTGGCGGAACGTGCGGGGATGTCGCGATCGACCTTTGCCTTGAAGTTCAAACAGACTGTCGGGGAGTCGCCCATGGAATATTTGACGCGCTGGCGCATGCTGCTGGCTGGGGACAAGGTGGCGAACTCGAGCGATCCCATTTCCGCGATTGCCCGATCACTCGGCTATGAATCGGAAAGCGCCTTTAGCACCGCGTTCAAGCGAGTGATGGGCTGTTCGCCCCGGCAATATAGTCGTGGCCGGAACCCAGCTTCCTCTTCACCTGGCAAGGGGGATGCCGCCAGCGTCCATCAGGTCGAAGCTGCCAATCAACTCGAAGCCATCGCGGATTGATATCGCGGTTGATATGCGCGGTTGGCCCACAGTGCTGGAATCCTGCGATCCGAGTGGCAGCGGCTGCGGGGGCGAAGCGCCGGGCATTCGGATTCTCTGGAGGTAGAAATAAAACGGCCCGCCTCTCGCGTGGAGAATGCGGGCCTGTTTTGTTTCGGACGAAGGCTATGCTTTGGCTGAGGTAAGTTGGCCGAGGTCGGCGGCCATCTTCTCGGTGGAGAAGGCTTCGAGGATGTCGCCTTCTTTCAGGTCGCCGTAGTTGGCGATGCCGATACCGCACTCCATGCCGTTGGTGACTTCGCGGGCGTCGTCCTTGAAGCGTTTGAGCGAAGCGATTTTGCCTTTGTGGACCTGCTCGCCGCCGCGCGTCACTTTGATTTCCGCATCGCGACGGATTACGCCGTCTTGTACGCGGCAACCGGCGATGGTGCCGACCTTGGGAATTCGGAAGACGGTGAGCACTTCGGCGCGGCCGAGATAGTTCTCCTTGAACGTGGGATCAAGCAGGCCCATCATGGCGAGGCGCATTTCATCCTGCAACTCGTAGATGATGGAGTGGAGGCGAATCTCGACGCTTTCCTGTTGCGCCAACTCGGCGGCCTTGCGCTCGGGGCGCACGTTGAAGCCGATGATGATGGCGTTGGAGGCGGCGGCCAGCAGGACGTCGCTCTCGTTGATGGATCCGACACCGGAGTGGAGCACCTTGACGCGCACCTTGTCGGTGGACATTTTGACAAGCGAGTCGGCCAGCACTTCAACGGAACCGGTGACGTCGCCTTTGATGATGAGCGGCAGGTCCTTGACGCCGGCTGTGCGAATCTGCTCCGCAAGGCCTTCGAGAGAGACACGGGAACTCTTGGCCAGTTGCGATTCGCGCTCCTTCATCTTGCGGTATTGCGCGATGCCCTTGGCCTTGTCGCGATCGGCAACGACGAGGAAGGTGTCGCCGGAGTCGGGCATGGATTCGAGACCGAGCACGGCGACTGGCGTGGAGGGACCGGCTTCTTCGAGGGCGCGTCCGCGATCGTCGAACATTGCGCGGACTTTGCCGAAGGTGTTGCCGACGATGTAGCTGTCGTTGAGATGCAGTGTGCCGTCTTGCACGAGAACGGTGGCGACGGCGCCGCGGCCGCGATCGAGTTGCGCTTCGAGCACGGAGCCGACAGCTTTGCGAGTTGGTGTGGCCTTGGGCGCCTTGATGTCCGAGACCAGGCAGATCATTTCGAGGAGCAGATCGAGATTGATGCGCTTCTTCGCGGAGACTTCGACGAAGACCGTGCCTTCGCTGCCTGCGGCCCACTCTTCGGGGATCAGGCCTCGATCAGCGAGCTGCTTTTTGACGCGGTCGGGATTGGCTTCGGGTTTGTCGATTTTGTTGACGGCAACAATGATCGGCACGTCCGCGGCCTTGGCGTGATCGATGGCCTCGAGAGTCTGGGGCATGACGCCGTCGTCTGCAGCAACGACGATGACGACGATGTCGGTCACCTTGGCGCCGCGGGCGCGCATGCGCGTGAAGGCTTCGTGGCCGGGCGTATCGAGAAAGACGATTTCGCGGCCGGAGGCAGGCGAGCCTTCTTTTGTGAACTTAACCTTGTAGGCGCCGATGTGTTGGGTGATGCCGCCGGCTTCGCCTGCGGCTACGTCGGTTTCGCGGATGGCATCGAGCAGCGATGTCTTGCCGTGGTCGACGTGGCCCATGACCGTGACCACGGGGGCACGGGGAACCTCGAGCTCGTCGGAGTTGGGGGCTTCGAGCACTTCCTCGATCGCCTGATTGGCCAGCTCTTCTTCGTAGCTGATGACGGTGGCGGCCGCGCCGAATTTGGCTGCAACGTCCTTCACCATTTCAGCGTCGAGCGATTGATTGACAGTGACGAAGACGCCGCGCATGAGCAGCATGGCGATCAGGTCCTTGGCACGGGTCTCGAGCTTTTCTGCCAGGTCCTTCACGCTGATGCCTTCGGTCACCGTAATTTCGCGGGTGATGGGCAGCGGTTCTGTACTGAATTGTGGCGCACCGCCGAAGCGTGGTGGCGGCACAAAGCCCTTCATCGGGCCTTCCTTCGTCTTGGGATATTGCTGGCGACCGCCGCGGCCCCTGGCATTGCTGGCTCGTTGCGCACGTGGCGCTTCGCCTGGAGGCGGAGTTGTGCCGGGAGCGCCGCCGAATCCGGGCCGTGCGCCGCCAAAACCACCTGGGCGCGGAGGGCCGCCGAAGCCTGGACGTGCCCCGAAGCCTGGACGACCGCCTGGACCTCCGGGTCCGCCTGGCCCAGCGAAACCGCCAGGTGTGGTGCGCGTAGGATGCTTGGGGCGCGGACCGCCGGGGAACTGGCCGGGCGCGCCTTGACCTTGCGGAGGACGCGGAGTGAAGCCGCCGGCATTAGCGGGGCCTCCAGCGGGCCGTCGATCGAAGATGGGCCTTCCGCGCTGAATTACGCCGGGCTGAGCGAATGATGCAGAGGGAGCGGGGGCTGCCGGAACTCCCAGCGGCGCCTTGTAGACCGGCCGCGGCCCGGTTTGCGGCATCACGACCCGTCGAATTGGTGGCGGGGCTACATCGGGAACTCGCGAAGCTACTGGTGCTGCGGCAACTGCTTCGGACGGCGTTGGAGCAGGTGTTTCGATGAATGAAGTTGGCGTATGAACTTTCTCAAGGGTTGGCGCGGAAGCGACGCTCGTTATTGGAGGCTCCGTCGAAACCGCGGCCGTGACAGAAGGTGAAGGAGCTGAAGCAGCCTCGACAGCAACCGCTGCCGGTGCTGTTGGCGCAGGTGGGGGCGTCTGCGGTTTGGCAGAGGGTGCGGGTTCTGCAATGTGCGCCTGTCCCTCACGAGCAGGGGATACGACGGGGGGCTTGACCACCACGGCGACGGGGGGCGGGACAACGGCTACGGCCGGACGCGCGGGGGCGACCACGGCAGGAGCCTTGGCGACAACCGGGCCGAGCGGAGGCTTGCTGGCAATGGCGCGTGTTGCGGGCGGGGTGGTAACAATGGGAGGCGCCTGCCTGACCGGCGGCATAATCTTTCTGGGTTCTGGGCGAGTGGGCGCTGGAGGCGCAGCCGCAGCGGGCGAGGCCGGCTTGGCCGGGATCGCCGGTGCGGCAACAGGAGCCGGCCGAGACGGCGTCGGGGGCCTTCTGGCAACGGCTTCGTCTTCCTGCTTCTTGGCCAGAATGGCTTTCATCACGTCGCCGGGCTTGGAGACGTGCGAGAGGTCAATCTTGGGTGCGACGGCCTGAGAGCTGCGCGAACTCGACCCGGAACCTGTGTGATTGCCGGCGCGCGCGGCAAATTGCCCGCGAACCTTCTCGGCTTCATTCTCTTCGAGCGAGCTGGAGTGGGTCTTACCCGCTCCCAAGCCAAGCTCCGCCAATACGTCAAGAATCTGGCGGCTCTTGACTTCTAACTCTCGCGCGAGATCGTTGATTCGAACCTTGCTCATCCGCCTCTTTTCAGAAATGCTGCCCAAAGCCGTTAGTTGCTCATAGCTACCTCATGGCAGTGGCTTGTGCTTGAACTTCCATTATCGCCTGAATCGCCTTGAAAAAAGCGGCGTATGTTACACGCCGACTTATTCGGCCTATTCATCGGTTTCGGTCTTGCCTTCTTCGTTCTCTTCCGCTTCCAACTCAGACAACTCTGCCTCGTCGGCCGGCGGCACATTCTCGACCGCTAACTCGGCGGCTGTCAGGCTCTCTGTTTCAACTTCCGATTCCGCGTTTGCTTCGAGCTCCACTGTAGAGGCTTCCGAGACGTCGTCTTCCGCCGCCGCGGCTCGAACGCTCTCGGCTTCTTCGAGGGCTTCCTGGGCGTTTTCGAGTTCCGCTTCAGCGGTTTCGGCGACCGGCTCAGCCGATGCAATTTCCGATGAGCCTTCCGACGGATTTTCGGTGTCGGCCGCAGCAGATTCCGCTGCCTCGCCTTCCGACGGTTCCTCTGTCGCGGAAGGTACATGGCCTTCTTCACCTTCTTCGAAGTGGCCGAAATAGTGGCGAACGGCGACGCTGATGCGCTCCAATGTCTTCTCGCCGATGCCTGGAATCTCCTCGAGCTGCTCCGGCGTCATGTCGGCCAGATTTTCAACCGTCGTGATGCCTGCAGCCACCAGCTTTTGAATGATTCCTTCGCCCAACTCCGTCACTTGCTCGATTGGGGTGGTGGGACCGCCGGAGAGCGCCTGCATCTGCTGTTCGACTTCCTGGCGCTTCTCTTCCTCGCTCTTAATGTCGATCTTCCATCCGAGAAGTTTCGCTGCAAGGCGAACGTTCTGGCCCTTCTTGCCAATGGCCAGCGACAACTGTGTATCGTCGACGATGACCTCGAGCTGCTTGTCGGTCAGGTCGGCGATTGAGACGCGGCTGACCTTTGCCGGTTGCAGAGCCTTCTCGGCAAACGTAGTGATCTCTTCGCTGAATTCGATGATGTCGATTTTTTCGCCTCGCAGTTCGCGAATGATCGACTGCACGCGCATGCCCTTCATGCCGACGCAGGCGCCCACGGGGTCCACATCTTTGTCGCGGCTTTGCACGGCGATTTTGGTGCGCTCGCCGGCCTCGCGCGCGATGGCGCGAATGACCACGGTGTTGTCGTAGATCTCCGGAACCTCGGACTGGAAGAGGTTCGACACCAGTTCCGGCGCAGCGCGAGAGACAATCACCTGCGGTCCCTTCGCGGCGCGGTCCACTTTGAGCAGAACGACCCGCACGCGCTCACCGATGGTGAACTGCTCGAGGCGCGACTGCTCGCGTTTGGGGCAGCGAGCTTCAGCCTTGCCAAGATCGTAGATAACGTCCTGGCCCTCGATGCGCTTCACAGTGGCGTTCAGAACTTCCTTTTCGCGATGCGCATACTCCTGGAAGACCGTGTCGCGCTCGGCTTCGCGCACCTTTTGAAAGATGACCTGTTTGGCCAGTTGTGCGGCGATGCGGCCCAGCGGGCTGGTATCGCGATAGAGCCGGATTTCGCTGCCGATTTCCACGCCCGGCGCAAGCCCGTTGGCTTCGGCCAGCGTGATCTGGTTGACCGGATCCTCGACTTGCTCTTCGTCGGGCACAACCGTCTTGTAGATGTAGGCCGTGATCTCGCCGGTGTCCTTGTTCAGTTCACCGCGCATGTTTTCCTGGGTTTTGTAGAACTTGCGCGTGGCAAGGGCAATGGCCTCTTCCACGGCGCCGACAACGATTCCGGGCTCAATGCCCTTCTCGCGACTGAGGAGTTCGATACTTTGATACAAAGCGCTTGCCATACTCTCAAATGCTCTCTGGGTTGTTACGCGCACGACGCATGTCATCAGGCCGTGAGGTTATTCAAACTACGTTGAGGGACAAAGGCTGCAGCCTGCCCCGAACTATCGCCCGCTGTGTGGAAGCGCTCAGATCTCCGGGATCAACTGCGCCTTCTCAATGTTGGCGACCGCGATTTCCACGGTATCTACGCCAGCCTTCCGGCTCTTGCTGTTCTGCCTTACCGCCGAAAGGTCGAGCGCGATCGCATTGCCGCCAGCTGCGGCCAGCCTGCCCTGCCAGTGCCGGTTGTTGCGGACGGGCTCAAATGTCTGCACCTTGATCAGGCAGCCGGCAAAACGTTGAAACTCCTCCGGCTTGGTTAGCTTGCGGTCCAAACCCGGCGAACTGACCTCAAGGGTGTAATCCGCGCCTGGAACCAGGTCTTCGATGTCCAACAAGACGCTAAAACCGCGGCTGAATTCAGCACAGTCCTCATGTGTGATGCCCGAAAGCTGCTCGACGCTGAGCCGTCCTTCTGTCAGACGCTCGGGAAGTCCTTCTTCCCCAGCGGCAACGGCTGCCTTCAACTTTGCTCGTCCCTCGGCGTTCTTTTCCAAAGTGACGCGAAGAATCCGTTCCTTNNCGGATTTCGTCCAGCATTCCCGCCATCGATTGCGCCCCAGGGACGATTTTCGTTACGATCCTCGCGCCGATTTTCGCGGAGATTCTCGCATCGATTTTCGCGGCGGGGCTCACACCCGCGGATCTTGCTCCTTGTATCGAAACAACTGCCTCTCTATCTCAGAGTTTGCCCCAAATAAAAAGTGGGCTGTCAGCCCACTCATCTCTCCGCCAGCTGGTGAACCCACAGCGAATGAAGCGGACAAACTCGCTCGCATAGTTAGAATACTGCGAATCGCGAGGAAACTCAACGACCGATGGCAATCCTTGCGATCTTTATCATTCGATCAGCCCAATGAAGCTGTTTTCCGTCGTCGAATCGCTTTGTTCTTGCGAGTGACGTGCCAACCCGGGAACCCGATTGGAAGTCTGCGCGGTTTGAAATTTTTGTGCTCGAAGACGCAATCTTCGGCTCCCCAATCCGTAACGCCGAGCGGCACCGATGGGGGGGGCAAGGAAGCTCGATGACTCCCGATGAGCCAATCAGCGATTGGGAATTGATTGAAATTACCATTAATTTGTGAGGCACCCATCAAGGGCGCGCGCGTTGAGCTGCTGCAGATTTCTTGTGCAAGTCTAACTATTTAATGTGGTTAGATTGAAGACGTAGGGGTAGGCGAAGGGGTTGCGATGTATGTTCGATGCCCCAAATTGGGGATTGCCGTAAGTGTCAGTTCTACGAAACATTAGTAACATCATAATGCGTACTTTTAAACAGCGCGTTTGGGTCGCCATCCTGGCGACTTCTTGTGGATTAGCCGCTGGAGGATTCGCCGGCTATCTGCTCGGTCGCGTCCTCACGCTCAATCGAACTGAAGCAAGACTTGAGCAGTACGCAACACGCCTTATCGGTGAGGGACAGAAATCGACTGCGGAATCACGGAAAGTCCTTGCGGCGATGAACGCTTCGCCGTTTCCGAGATGCTCGGACGCAGAGATCAATTATTTCAGCAAGCTGATCTTCGAATCCCAATACCTTAAAGCAGGCGGGCGGATGCACGACGGGAAGATCGAGTGCTCCACTTCCCTCGGCCGTGCGACACAGACCCAGGTCCAATACAAGCCGGATATCTTCCAGAGGGATGGCACGAGACTGTATCGTAACCTTGCGCCGTTCCGTGTGGGCAACGAGACGGTCATTGCGATACAGTTGGCCGATTCCTATATTGTTTACAGTCCGTACAATATGAAGCCCGTGCTCAACAGCTCCATGCAGTTCACGGTCACAGACGTCGACGCCCCCAACCGGGCGGCGGGGCACATATACGGCACTGCTCCAAAGTCTGAAGAGACTTATCTAGTAACGAACGGCCAGTTCCGCGATGGGGACTATCTCTATGGAACCCACTGCTCTCCGGATGGCGTCGTGTGCGTGGCGGCACACGTCCCCATTTCGCAGGCGATGCTCAACAATCGCCTTACGGTGGGTGGTTTCGTTGCTTTGGGTGGACTGACGGGGATACTGGTCGGATTTGTCTGCGCGGTCATTTATCGACGCACGAAGGGCTTTGAGAGCCAGCTGCTGCGTGCGATTCGTAAGGATACGCTCAGAATCGTCTACCAGCCCATTGTCGATCTTGAAAACGAAGAGATCGTCGAGGTGGAAGCCTTGGCACGCTGGACCAACGAGGACAACGTGCCCGTCAGTCCGGATGACTTCATCAAAGTTGCGGAGGAGCGTGGCTTTGTTGGGCAGATCACGAAGCTGGTGGTGCGCCACGTCCTGCATGATTTTGCGAAGACGTTGCGCGAACGTCCCGGCTTTCGGGTCAATGTGAACATTGCGGCAGCCGACCTTGCCGATCCGGAATTTCTTCCCATGTTGGAGAGCGCGCTTGCGCAAGCTGGAGTTGCGGCAAGCAGCCTGGGCATTGAAATTACGGAAAGCTATACGGCGCGGCAACAGGTGGCGAAAGAAACCATTCTTCGGCTGCGCGAAAAAGGACATTACGTACACATCGACGATTTTGGCACCGGCTACTCCAGCCTCGCGTATCTCCACGACCTGTCTGTAGACGCGATCAAGATCGATAAGGCGTTCACCAAAGCAATCGGAACCGATGCGGTGACGGTTACGATTCTTCCGCAAATTCTCACCATGGCCGATACGCTGGGGCTGCGGGTGATCGTCGAGGGAATTGAAACTCCGCAGCAGGCGCGTTACTTTGCGCAATCCGAGCAGTCGATCTATGCGCAGGGATGGCTCTTCGGACGCCCCGTTCCACCGGACGCGTTTCTCCGCTTGCTTGAGGGGAAGGCAAGGATTGGTGAGTATGAGGAATCGATCGAAGGCATGGGAATGGTCGCTTCGTCTGTATCGGCTGCCTGAGCGAATCTCATGCAATTCAAGTTAGATTGAGCTATCCCTCCTTTTTCATCCAAGTTATCCGCAAGCAATTCATTTTGCGTTGCCGAGCGCGACGGACGACAATAGCGGAATGAAATCGATGCGATCTCTGAGTTTCATTCTGCTAGCTTGCGGTTCTCTTGTTCCTCTTGCGCACTCCCTTGAAAAACAGCCAGCGAGCGCATATCACGCGCGACGTGAGGCTCTGGCCGCGAAGCTTCAGGGTGGTGTGGCGCTGCTATTCGCCGCTCCGGAACCGATTCTCGATTTCATGCCGTACCGCCAGGATTCGGACTTCTATTATTTGACCGGGTGGAATGAGCCGGGCGCTGCGCTGATGGTTGTTGGTGGAAATGGTTCCACACAAGCCTACAAGGAGATCCTGTTTCTTCCTACGCGGAACCTGCACACCGAACTTTACACCGGAGCGAAGATGGATGCCGCAACGCCGGGAGTGGTGCAGGCTACGGGAGTGGATGCCGTTGAGCCGATGACGGCGATGCCGACGGAGTTGAATAAGGTGGTCGCACGAGATCGTCGATTGGCTTCGAGTCTTTGGACGCAGCCCGATTCGCAGGCGGCCAAGGCCGTTGTTACTTTGAATGCGGTCACGCTGGGCATGGATGCGGCACCGGGTGCGCGCGATGTGACGACTTTGACAATGCTCTTGCGCGAGGTGAAAGACGACGGCGAAATTGCGTTATTGAAAAAAGCCAGTGATGCGTCGATCGCCGCGCAGCGTGCCATGATGCGCGCCACGACCGCAGGGGTGACGGAACGGACCCTTGCCGGGAAAATGACAGAAGTGTGGTTTCAGCAGGGTTGCGAACGGCCTTCGTATGCACCCATCGTTGGTTCAGGCATCAATTCGACGACGCTGCATTATGCCGCGAATTCGCGGACTATGCAGGATGGCGAGATCGTGGTTGTCGATGCGGCGTGCGAATTTTCGATGTATGCCTCAGACATTACGCGCACTGTTCCGGTGAGCGGACACTTCAGTCCGCGCCAGAGGGAGATTTACAACATCGTGCTCGGCGCGCAGCAGGCCGCTATCGAGGCGTTTGTCGCGGGCAAGTCGACGATTAACGATCGCGATCGCAGAGATCCGAACTCGCTGGATACAGCTGCGTATAACTACATCAATACGCATGGCAAAGATCTGCACGGAGAGCCGCTGGGAAAGTATTGGCTGCATGGTTTGGGTCACATGGTCGGCATCGATGTACATGATCCGGCGGATTATCCTGCTGTGCTAAAACCGGGGATGGTGTTCACGATCGAGCCGGGGGTCTACATTCCGGAAGAGAAACTGGGCGTGCGCATCGAATGCGACTTTCTTGTGGGACAGGACGGAAAGCTTATTGATCTCGATGCTGCATTGCCGCACACTGCGGATGAAGTGGAAGCCGCGATGCACGGCGAAGTGATCAAATGACTCCGAACGACGCAGAGGACACGGGACAATTCGAGCTGCTGGGCCGCGCCTTTGCCGACCAGCTCAGGGCGTGTCTGGAAGAATGCGCTCGCGGCAGGCGTGGTCTGTTTTCAGACCTGGAACTGACAGGCGATGAGGAGGAGAGTCGCGCGTGGCCGGAGGCGGCGCGCTTGCGCGAACTCGCTTTTGCCTTGCAGGCGATTCTGAGCCAGGCGGAAGAACGCAACGCACTGTGCGACGAGTTTCTCGATCTATGCACGATTCACGGCGAGAGCAATCCTGGCGAGCCGCGGCTTGCGCGCGCATTTCTTGCGCGCATCGAAAGTGGCGGAGTAGGAACCCCAACTGAGATCGAGAAAAAGCCGTGGTGATGCTGCGCGCATTTCTGGCGCTGCTCGCGGGCCTGGCCACAATGGTGTTGCTCGTCCTGGTCGTGACCGCGCTGCTCACACGATTTGCACCGGGTTGGGCCGGGGAACCGCGCAAGCCGCGCGCCGGATATATCTTCGTGAACCTTGGATATTCGTTTTTGGCAGCAGCTGCAGGCGGGTACGTGAGCGCTTGGGCAGCGGTTGCCAATCCGCTGGTCTATGTTCTGACGCTTTCGATAATTGTCTTGGTGCTTGCGGCGTTGAGTGCGCTGCAGTCGCGCGGAAAGCAGCCCATCGCGTATCAGCTTGCGCTGGTTGCAGTGTCGCCGCTGGGCGTAATCGCCGGCGGATTGGTCCGTTTGCAGGTGATGGGCATTCTCTAGTTATAACCTTGCGCATTTGGTGAAATCCCATCCTTGCAGCTCTCGAGATTGCCGCAAGGATGGGCACTCAGAATTTCGCAATGAAACCGCATCAGAACCGTACGCCCACTGAAATCGGGATAACCTTCGTGCCGGAACTGACCGTCGTGATTCCCAGTCCGTTTGCCGAAGTGGTCACAGAGGGACTCAGAACGTCGAGATAGCGGACCTCGGCAAAGGCCTTTACCTTGCTGTCGCCATAGATCCCGCCAAAACGGTGTTGGAATCCGCCGCCAATGTTGAATCCTCCCTGATTGCTGGAGTAGTGGCCAACCACCTGGTTGGCATAACCGTAGCCGCAATAGAAGTAACTGCAATACTGCGTCGGTTCAGGGTCGGTGAAGTTGGTTACCTCGCGATAGAAACCGCCGCCGCCGGTCACATAGACGCTGTTGTCTTTTTTGGGCATCAGGTCGAAAACGGGATCGATCGTGAGAGACCAGATATGTGCATTGCCGCCGGTTGCTCCGGCTTGCGCGATCAGTGCTCCGGGCAACTTATCATCGATGAACTGATACTCCATCAATGCACTGAGCCTCTGGTTGAAGCGATAGCCGGCACCGAGTGTGAAGTCGCCCCCCCATGTGATGTCCTTCGGCGAATCACCCCCGGGAGCGTTGAAGCCGCCACCTCCTTCATAAGTAAGGTGGCTCCATAGACTGTGGCTGTGATACCCCCCATTGCCATTGCCCTCCTCTTGTGCGCCGCCGGAGGCTGCCGGCGCGGAAGGTAGGGCACCGCCGTCACTGCTGGAGTCGTCTGCTATCGCGCCGCTGGAACTCGACTCGGAAACGGCCGTCGAACTGGATGGATCATGGGATGGTGCAATCTGGGCTAATGCTGCGTGGGCAGAAGCGGCGCCAACTGCAAGCACAACGACCGCCGAAAGCAGGGAAGCATGCCGCAACAGCGGCATCGAACGCAGAGTTGACATGTCCGTACCTCGAATTTGAAATAATTGTTGTTAACCGGGGAGGCGTGCGCTGCTCCCCGTACGAAGTTAGACACATTTGCGGCGCTGAAGTTGCACGCGGGACAGGTGCTAGGGAAAATCACCGCCTCCCAGTCCCACTTGATTTCAAAAGTGTCACTTCTGTAGGATAGTGACACTGGAGAGGATGGTGGGACATGGAACTGCAGGCTCGAGTTCAAGTCGGAGAGAAAGGCCGCCTGGTGATTCCCGCGGCGATGCGCAAGGCGCTTGGGATCGGCGTGGGAACCACGGTGGAGCTGCGTTACGAGGATAACGAACTCCGGATGTCGACACTGCGAAGCCGGATTCAGCGCGTCCAGGAGCGGGCACGGCGGATTATCAAGCCGGGAGTCAGCCTCTCTGAGGAGTTGAGCGCAGAACGGCGCGAGGCGGCACAGCGTGAATGAGGTCGTGCTGGATGCGTCTGCCATTCTCGCTTTAATTCAACACGAACGAGGTGCCGAAAGGTTGACGGTTGAGGTACTGAAAGACGCTGTTGTCAGCACGGTCAACCTCGCCGAAGTGCAATCGAAGCTCGTCAAGAATGGGTACGATTCGGAAGAAGCCTGGGGAGACGCATTGTCACTTGTCACGGCGGCTGAACCCTACACCAGGGAACAAGCGAAGATTGCCGGCGATTTGATTACAAGAAGGGAGAAGTATGGCCTGTCGCTGGGAGATCGCTCCTGCCTGGCGCTGGCGATTTCTCTTAAGGCGCCGGTGTATACGACGGAGCAAGCGTGGAGAAACCTGAAGGTGGGCGTGCCGATCCATGTGATTCGGTGAGATTCTCCGAAGCGAGGATCAGAAACAAGAAGGCCGATCGTGCGAGCGACCGGCCTTCTTGTTTGGATTCAAACCCTATCCCTGGATGTCGAATTGCTCCGGGTGCAGCGTGGCATCGCTTTTGACCAAGATGTTCTTGCCNNGTCAGCTCTTCGAAATCGGTAAGCCAGCGGGCGTTGTTTGCCTTGAGAACCTTGACGGTTTCCGGGTTCACACGCAGCAAAATGTCTCCACTCTCGAGGTGCTTTCGCATTTTGCGCAGTTCCGTGAAGATTTCGTTGCACACTGTCGCCGGGCTCTTGACCATGCCTGTTGCCTGACAAATTGGACAGGGAACGCTGAGAGTGCGCTCCAGCGATTGTTTGACGCGCTTGCGGGTGATGG
>PLKY01000242.1 GCA_003140785.1 Acidobacteriaceae bacterium
CTGCGGCTTCGTTCTTACCGCCGATATGTACATTACCTGTTGGTAAAGTACGGTTGGGCCACTACTCGCAAAGAACGCGGCTTTGTCGTGTTTCATCAGACGGCGCAACGCACTCCCGGATGTTGCTGTGCAACGCGAAACTTGACAGGACAACATTTCTTCATCGCTGAATCCCGAATTCAATGTGCGCAGGCCTGTAGGTGCCGGATGGACAAGATTCCGCGGGGAGAACCGCCTCGAACGAAGCAGGGGCAACGACTCGAATTTGAGCGCCAGCCGCGGGCATGAGCTTCCACGGGCTCTGCAACACGATTCGCGAGCTGTGGCCACATGGCGCCTCCGCGTCGATCTTCAGGCTTGTCGCATCGAGGCGCGAGTCGATGATGCGCAATCCCGAACTCGAATCACCTGCGATCAGCGGACGGCGCGGAATCGAAATAGAGACGCCTCCGGAGAAGTTCACGATGACGTCGGATTTGCCGTGCGGCGCTATGAATTCGATCTTGGCGCGCGTCTCCTGGGGATAGTCTTCCTGCCGTGCGGCAAGGGAAGTCCCATTCAGACCAGCGGCATGGAGGGTTGCGCCAAGAGGCATCTGCGGCAGGTACTCGATGCGAATCGGTTCGCCATCATTGGTTACTTGCAG
The DNA here is from genome assembly GCA_003140785.1 of Acidobacteriaceae bacterium. Taxonomy (GTDB): domain Bacteria; phylum Acidobacteriota; class Terriglobia; order Terriglobales; family Acidobacteriaceae; genus Telmatobacter. The sequence goes on from PLKY01000242.1 coordinate 647, forward strand.
AGAGATCCGGGCTTCGGTTCGCTCCCATGCGAGGGAAAGCTGAGCATTCCCCACTCGCAGTCGGTCCACGCGGACATTGGTCCATCCGCCGGGAAAGCGGGGCGCGAAGGAGATGCGGCGGCCGATGGAATCAACAGCGAGACCGAGAAGTCCATGAACTGTTGCGCTTACCAAACCCGCAGACGACCAGGTTTGTTCGGGAACGGATTCTCCCTGCGGCGCAAACACTTCGCCGGAAAGAACCTCATGCAAATGGCCAGGTGCATCGAGTTCTGCAACCGCCAACAGGTTGCGCCAGATTTCGAATGCCGTTATCGGACGATGCTGCCGCCAGAAGGACGCGGCGAGCGACGCGCCGGCAATGGGCCACACGCTGCCCTTCGCGTACGATTCAGGATCGTATTCTTGCGAACCGGCCGATAAGCTTCGGACACCCCAATCTGTCTGAAAGTCCGAAGAAGCCAACTTGTCAAGGAGCGCATTCGTTCCCGCGCTTCCGAACAGATTCAGGTCGAGCGCATCCGCTGGCCCGCTGCGCAGCTGTTCGATCCTAGTTCCTGCGACGGTGTGCCCGTTGATCCAGAATTGCCGATCCGCACTCCAGTAGCGGTTGGGGATCGCAGCCCGAGCAGCCTGCTCGGCGACCTGCGCCTGATGGGTCAGGTCCTCTCTTCCCTTTAATTCGGCGAGCCGCGCGAAGCCTGCGGCAGCCTCAACCCAGGCTGTCGAAAGTCCCAGATCGTCGGCCATGCGGTCCTGCTCATTGGCTGCTTCTTTGTCCGCAGGGATGCGTGGAAGTGCGGTCGCCGGGTCGATCAGCGACGCACAATAGCGATATGCGGCAAGCAAGGCATCCCAGTGAGTATTCACGAAATCCATATCGCCGGAGACCTGAACATAGCGCGCCACTGTGGAGAGGAACTGGAAGGTGATATCGACGTGGACGAACATGTAGGGATATTTGCCTTTCCAGTCGATCAGTCCTGCGCTCTGCGATAGTTCATGCCAGATCATGCCGGTTTTTTCATCGCGGTAGCGCAGAACGAACTCCAGTTCGCGGCGCGCAAGTTGCAAGTCACCGTCGTCTGCCGCAGCATCGGCCGCGATCAGTCCATCCCCGGCGAAGAACCAGTCGTATTGCGGCCGGCGCACAGGGTGTGAAGGCCCGTAGCCTCCTACAAAGCCGCAGCCTAGGTCAGGATTGCAGACCCAGGCTTGCTCGATGGCCATCTCGGCCCACGCGAAGGCGAGATTGACCTGTTCGTCGGGCGTGATGAGATTCATTCCATTCGCACGCGCCTGCTCCCAGTGTGCAGCGGCCGACGCCTGGAGTTGTCCGGCGCCGCGCCTGAGTGCAGCGAGCATCGGCTCAACGCTGCTGCCACGTGATTCGTTGAGCGCGACAAAGACCTGGACGCAGTGGCTTTGATCGGGAATCAGTGTGAAGGCAATGTCTCCGCCGGATGAGTTCAGCCGGGCGTTGTCTGTGTTGTCGTGTGCGGCGATTTGCGGCGAAGCGATGGCGCCTTCAAATCCCATAGCCGGCTCAGAGAGAACGTATCCGCGCAGCGCATCGCTCCAGGCCACGGACTGGCCGCCCATCCCCGCCGGCCACATCAAATCCAGAACCGGCTTGGCTCGGACTTCGATCTCCACCGGGGTGGCTCCTTCCACTTGATACGTGAGAATTGCCGCCGGCCGATCGACGGGTACGAACAGCGTTTCGCGCACGACGAATCCCGGACCTACGTAGATTCGAGTCGAATGGTCGGGCCCGGTCTCGATGGCGCTAAGCAACTCACGGCCATCGAGAATGGCGGTCGATCCGCTGCGGCGAAACGCGACGCCATAGTCACGGAAAAGCTGTACCGGATAAGCCCAGAGCTCAAGGCCGTCGGCGCCATAGCCACCGACAAACGCGCGTTCTCCTTGCGCGGAGACATACCGAAGGGGCGAACCAGCATTCGATCGGAGGACGAGAGAATTGTCCTCGGATCGCGCCGGTAGGGGGAGCGGCGCGGCAGAGAGAGACGCAAGAGCAACCGCAGCGGCTGCGTGCATGATCTCGCGCACGCCTCCATGCAAAATCGTCATACGACCCTCAATTGAGCTCGATGGAGGATCGTGGCGGCGCAAAGACTATACATCGGGCACTCTTCGCGGCAGCTCCTCTGAAAGTTCAGTTGGAGCGATTTCTACTCCGGGGAAAAAAGGACGACGATCCATTGTTCGCAACTTCACCATTCTGAAGCATTCTCGCAACCTCTATGATTACAGCAACTCAGCGAGAAGCTAGATTCTTCAAAGGCACCGAGAACGGATTGCTCCAAATCACCGCCGATGCGGAAATTACTACTTCGTTACTGACGGATNNAATAGCGGATATCTGTTTGATCCGAGAGATGTTTGAGGGGGCTGATCCCCGGTTACTCTGAAGTGGGTTCCCAGACAGGACCACATTAAGAGAAGAGAGGATCAGCCATGACTCAAGTATGCAGTGTGTACTCGCAGCTTTTGCAACTGTTTTCGCGCGGGGAGTTCGCTCGGGCAGTCAAGCA
>PLKY01000203.1:0-17099 GCA_003140785.1 Acidobacteriaceae bacterium
TTGGAGGCCGGGATGGCGTGGGCTGGGCACGGATCGCAGTTTTTCTTTGCTGTGGATTCGGATGCGGCGCCCGAGCTGGTGATTGACGACTTTGCGGCGAAGCCATTGGAGCAGCTTCCGGGCACGCATTTGTGGTTTGCGACTGCGGATGTGGAGCCGGTGGGACGGCTGCACCAGTTTCATTATTTGGTGAACGGCGAGAAGTTCGGCGGGAGCCCGGATGTGCCGGCGTTCGGGCCGTTGTCGTATCTCGAGGAGGGTGTGCCATCGGGAAAGCTTTCGGAAAAGATTATCCATACGAGCAAGATTTATGACGGGATGAAGAGTGAGTACTGGATTTATGTGCCTGCGGAGTATGACGCGAAGACGCCTGCTGCGCTGATGGTGTTTCAAGATGGCGGCGGGTATATCCACCGGGATGACATCGATCCGACATTGAACGTGATCGACAATCTGATCGCGCAGAAGAAGATTCCGGTGATGATCTGCGTGTTTATCAATCCGGGAGATATTGCGGACGCGCCGGGGACGCCGACTTACAACTTTGTGAAGGCCTATGGAGAGAAGTGGCAGCGAACGCTGAAGGACTCGATGCGCTCGACGCTTTATGACACGGTGAGCGACCGCTATGCGCGGCTTTTGCGCGATGAGATTTTGGCCGATGTTGGGGCGAAGTACAACTTGCGCAGGGATGCGTACAGCCACGCGATTACGGGGCTGTCATCGGGAGGAATTTGCAGTTTTAATGCGGCGTGGCAGATGCCGGATGAGTTCAGCCGCGTGATTTCGTGGATCGGGAGCTTCACTTCCATTCAGTGGAAGGAGGATCCGGCGAATCCCGATGGCGGGCAGGATTATCCCGAAAAGATTTTGCGAGAACCGAAGCGCAACATCCGTGTGTGGCTGCAGGATGGGGCGAACGATATGGAGAATGCGAAGTACGGAAGCTGGCCTTTAGCGAATATACGCATGGCGAATTCGCTGAAGACGAAGGGGTACGATTTCCATTTCAGCTTTGGGAAGGGGACGCACAATCCGGGGCAGGGCTCGGCGGAGTTTCCGGAGGAAATGGTCTGGCTGTGGCGGGATTACGATGCTTCGAAGACGGAGCATGAGTTTGTGGCAGATCCGGAGGAGAAGGACAGGCCTTATTTTCGGGTGGGGATTGTGGGCAGGGACTGAGGAACTGAGGGACTAGGGGTGGGGGAGGGAAAAAGGCAGGCGAGGCCCTCCCAGAAGACCTAAAGACCTCGCCTGAGGAACAACTTGTTGAGCGGCGTGGATGCCGCTGTCGGTTCAGGTTCGTGCTTTCCCACCCTAGCGAAGCTAGGATGGGGCACCCAGCTACGTGTTGATCGATGGATCGCAAAAAGCCACTGCGGGTCCTTCGACTTCCTTCGCTGCGCTCCGGTCGCTCAGGATGACAGCATTCGTGAAGCGAACTTTCTCTTGGCCCTTTAATGGATGTGGATGTCGCCGGAGCCGGTTTCGATCCGGACGATGGGGCCGCCGCCGTGTATTTTGCCGGTGATGTGGTGGCGATCGAACGAGCCCTGCACAACCATCTCGCCGTCGGAGTGAACGCTACCGGAACCGGTGGAAGCGTCGAGCGTGAAGCCTGCGTTGCCAGGCCAAAGCTCAACGTTGCCGGAGCCGGTGCCAAGCTTCGAATCCATCGAGGGCACACCGTGGAACTTGATGTCGCCGGAGCCGGTGTGGGCGCGCAATCCGCCATGGATATCTTCGAGTTCAATGTTGCCGGAGCCGGTTTCAGCCTTCACGTTGCCCTCGCCGGTTTGTTCAGCGACGATGTCGCCAGAGCCGGTACTCACGGAGAAACTGCCATGAAGCCCGGTGGCGTGGATGTTGCCGGAGCCGGTGGAAAGCTTGGCGTTGTCGCCGACTCCTTCGACGGTGACGTCGCCCGAGCCAGAATCGGCGGTGAGAAAGCTGTCGGAGGGAGCCTGAATTTCGTAATCGATGCTGATGTTGTGCCAGTTCTCCTCGTGACGTTTCCCGATGCGGATGATGTTGCCGGTCTGCTCGATGGGAGGATTGGCTGCGATCTCGCGCACGCGCTCTTCATTGTCGCCATTCCAGTTGCTGGAGTGGACTTTGCCGGAGATGTGGATCTGGTTGCCGCTTCCGTGCGTGAGATGAATGTTGCCGGAGCCGGTGGAGATGGCGAGTTCCACGTGCCCGCTGACGGAGAGGTTGCGTTCAAAGGTGGCTTCAGAGGCGAAGGCCGGGAGAGCCGCCGCCATGAGGACCGCTGTTGCTGTTGCGAAGAGATGTTTCATTTGTTCCTCGATTCGAAAAACAGGGGTCAGGTTTCAGGGATCAGAAAATCGGCCCCACCGACTGGATCATTTAGGCGCTCGAAGCCGATTCCGGATGCCCACTCTGTTCGTTGCTTTGTTGACCGGGCAGCACGCCATTATTGCTTGCATTCCGATCTCCAAACTTAAGGCAACGGAAACCACGCTGAATGTTGTTCTTGCCGTCAGAGCCATGCGGAAGAACTCCTCCATGAGTGTTCGGTTCCGAACATTTCTGTGCTCAATTGAACAGCATGCCTGAGCACTCACCCCTGAAACCTGATCCCTGACTACTGCTGGAGCACTACCTGGTCGCCTTCTTTGAGGCCGCTGGCGATTTCGGTTACTGAGCCATTGGACAGGCCTACTTTGACCTGGATTTTGCGGAAGCCTTCCTTTTGGCTCTTGTCGGGAATTTCGACGAAGGCGTTTTTCTGGTTGTCGTAGCTGACCGCGTTTTCGGGCACGGTGAGAACCTTCTTGTGTTCGTCAAGAAGGATTTCGGCGTTGGCGGTCATGTTGGCTTTGAGCTCTCCGCCGGGGTTGTCGATGCTGACCCGAACCTCGAAGGTGGTGACATTATCCTTTTCCACGCCGAGGGGAGCGATCTTGGTGACCTTGCCGTTGAAGACGCGGTCGCGAAAGCTCTCGACTTTAATGCGGGCTGGCTGGTTCATGTAGACGTGGGCGATGTCGGCCTCATCGACCTTGCCCTGTACGTAAACCTGGTTGATGTCGCCTTCGGTCATGACCAGAGTGGCAGTGGAACCGAGGACGAGAATGGAGCTGACGGCGTCTCCCATTTCGACGTCGCGGGATAGAATGACGCCGTCCATGGGGGCAACGATGGTGGTGTAGCTGAGTTGCTCCTCGAGCTGCTTGAGGCTGGCTTGGCTCTGCAGGACCTGGGCGCGCGCCTGTTTCAGCTTGGCACTGTCGACGCCGATTTGGGCTTTTGCGCCATCGCGCTTGTTGAGTGCGGCGAGGTAATCGCGGTTGGCGTTATCGAGGGCCTGGCGGCTGACGACGCCTTCCTTCTGCATTTCGAGGTTTCGGTCGAGAGTGGTCTTATACATGGGGAGGTCGGGGGCGGCGGCGTTGACCCGATCCTGGTCGATATTGGCTTCATAGGTGCCAACGTTGGCCTCAGCGGCGGCGAGCTGTGCGCGCTGGGCGTCGACCTGCGCTGCAATTTCCTGCTGGTCGAGCTGGGCCAGTTGCTGCCCCTTATGGACCTGATTATTGATGTCGACGTAGAGCTTTTCCACAATGCCGGAGGCCTTGGACTTGACCTCGACTTTGGTGATGGGCTGAATTTTGCCGGTGGCCACGACGGAGCGGGCGACGTCTCCGCGCTGGACCTTGGCGAGGCGATTGGGGTCGATTTGCGTGCCTTTGACCAGGCGGGCTGCCATGACGCCGAGCACCAGGACAACCAGAAGTGCGGCAGAGCCGATCCAGATCCAGAACTTTTTGCCCTTCTTTGACGCAGCCACTTGAGCCTCCGAGGACTGTTGAGAGAGCCCTTTGAGCTCCCGCATGGATAAATGAAGGATGAAGCCGGCTTATGGGATTGAAGAGAATCCATAAGTCAGACGGTTGCGACGCCCGGCTGTCACCCCGACCGCATGGGCGGAATGACGTGGACTCCGCGACCCTGTGCTGATGATACGCATGGTCTGGCGGGTTGGTTCCAGCGGGGCCGGCAGGGCGGCGGGTCGACCTTACGATGCTATTCTCACAGGCGAGATGCACGGTCTGCCGCTACTGCAATTCGTCGTTGTGGCCATGCTGATTCTGGTCAACGCCTTTTTTGTGGCCGCGGAATTTGCCCTGGTGAGTGTGCGCGATACGCGGATCGAGCAGATGGTGGACGCGGGGGTTCCGGGCGCGCGTGCGGTGCGCAAACTGCAGCACAATCTGGATGAGTTTTTGCCGGCTGTGCAGTTGGGCGTGACGCTTTGCTCGCTGGCCCTGGGCTGGATCGGTGAACCGCTCGCCGCGAACATCTTTCTCGACTGGCTGCAACTGCTTCCAACGATACCGCCGCACGCGCTGGTGTATGCACACATGGGCGCGGTTGCGGTGAGCTTTGCCTGCATCACGTATCTGCAGGTGCTGGTGGGGGAGTTGGTGCCCAAGTCGCTTGCCCTGCGGCGGGCGGAAGCGATGGCGGTGGCAGTGGCGCCGTCCATGATTTTGTTTATGACCGTGGCGCGGCCGGCGGTTCGCTTTTTGCGGAATTCGGCGGCGTTGGTGTTGCGTGGATTCGACGTGCCGCTGACGGACCGTTCCGCGGTTCATTCACCGGAGGAACTCAAATTGCTGGCGACCGCGGCGCGGCGCATGGGTGTGCTGCCGAAGTTTCAAGAGACGATTGTGCACCGTGCGCTGGAGCTGGACGATGTGCCGATCCGGGAGATCATGACACCGCGGCAGAAGATTTTTTCCTTGCCTTCGGATATGCCCATCGAAGAGGCGAGTGCCCGGGTGATCGACAACCTGCATTCGCGGGTCCCGGTCTACGACGAGGCGCGGGGGCCGCAGCACATTGTGGGGGTAGTGTATTCGAAGGACATTGCGCGGCTGATTTATTTTCGGCCATTGGCACAACGGGCTCCGATTTTGCAGGGACAGGCGGATCGTCCCGCGCCGGCTTCTGGGCCGGCGATTGTGGAATTGCGATTGAGCCAGGTGATGCGGGACGTGCTGGTTGTGCCGGAGACAAAGACGGTGCTGGACCTGATTCGCGATTTTCAGAAGCGTCGGCGGCAGATGGCGATCGTGGTGGACGAATACGGCTCGACGGTTGGCCTGGTGACGGCCGAGGATGCCATTGAACAGTTGACGGGGGAATTGGAGGATGAATTCGACGACGCCGCGCGACCCGTGTTGACGACCGCGAGTGGGGCGTTGCTATTGGATGGCGGCGCCAACCTGCGCGATCTGGAGACGCAGATGCAGTGGAGCTTGCCGCGCGAGGGGGGGGTGGAAACGCTGGCCGGCTTCATTCTGATGAGGCTTGGACGGATTCCGAAGGGCGGCGAGAGCGTAGAGTTCGGGGATCGCAGATTGACGGTGGTGGAGATGGAGGGTCGCCGGATCAGCAAGGTGCGTGTGGAACCGCTGGAAGGCGGGCCGCGAGCGGCGGAACCGGCGCGATGAAAGTTGTGAGGGTATGGGAGCGTGCCGCGCGACCAGCAGTGTCGCGAATCGATGCAATGATGGATACTCTTGGATTACCTTCGTGCCAAGATTTGGTGATTACTTTGGAATGTGACGGACTCCTTCCATGCTAAGCTACGCGCCTAGAGAAAAATCGGAGAACGAGAAGCATGAGACAGGATGTGTTTCGCGTCGCCTACGATGAGGCGAATGCAGAACTCCTCGCCATCACGAAGAAATTTGAGGAGTTGAGGCGGCGAAAAGAATCCCTCGAAGGGGTGGTCACGGTACTGGGGCCGATTCTCGGCATCGAGGCCCCTGGTCCTGCGGCGGCGCGACCTGCCGAGGCGAATTCAACTGTACAGTCTGCCTCTTTAGAGCCAGCAAATTATACATTCAACCAGGTTTCTGCGCCTTCGCCGGAGCTGGAAGAATCTATAAGCGATCCATTTCAGCGGCGGGTGAGTAACGCCCTGAAATCCAGCAGCAATAATGGCCACGGGCATCAAGGACTACAGCCAGCGGTGTAAGTGAAGGCTGCGATGAAGCAGTGGCCGATTCCTGTATCGATTAAGAGCTTTCCTTGCAGGGAAAGCGTCGGGCGGGGTTGTTCCTTTTCCGGTCGGCCATTACCTTTGTACTTTTAGTTTCATTACTTTCCGTCTAGAACTTTTTATCTTTCATGCTAGTCTACGCCCCTGGAGTAACCATGACACAAGAGACTTACCGTTTTGCTTATGAAGAAGCGAATGCGGAACTCCGGGAGATTCTCGGGCAGTTTGACCAACTGCAGGCCCGCAAGGAACAGATCGAGCAGGTGGTGGACGCTCTGAACGCGCTGCTTGTTGAAGGCCCGTTGGTGGAGACCGTTGCAGAGCCGGCGACCGAATCAGCTCCGTTTCTAGTGCACCAAGTTTCGGAGGCCGCTCAACAGGCGATGACCGAGACGGCGCCGGAGTCTTTTCCTGAGCCCGCGATTCATGTGGAGCCGATCCTTATTGCGGAGCCGGCTTACGCCGGCGAACAGTCTTCCGATCCGTTTCAGCGGAGGATTGACAACGCATTGCGGCACGGCCTTGGGTCAAGGGAATCGCGGATTCTGCCCCGCGCACTGAGCGGCTTGCTGTCCCGGGCGTAGAGCAACGCGACGAAATTCGGGCCTGCGGTTGGAGATACGCGGGCCTGGATCGGTTTGTGATGTTGCCCCGATGGAGAGTCTGGCGGCTTTAAGAGGCGCAGTGAGTTTTTGGGATTCGCGATCCGTTTTGCCGCGGTCGAGGGTCGGTCTGTCGGATCCGATGAAGAAGCCATCGACGCACCGGACAAATCGCAGCGCTGGATCAGTCGGAGCACAGGGAATCGTTAAGGGACGACGGGCGGGAAGTTCGCACAAGGTATTGAACGAACCGAAGATCGATCGGCTCCGGCATTCGAATAAACAACCGGCTTGGAGGGAAGATGAATAAAGAGGTATATCGTTTCGCCTTCGATGAGGCGAACGCCGAACTCTCCCAGATTGTTGGGGAATTTGAGCAGCTCCGCTTGAGGAAAGAGCGGGTTGAGAAGGTCGTTGAAGCTCTGAAGCCTCTGGCCGGAGTCGACGCGCAACCCGCGACCGGGGAGAAGAAAGATTCGCAGTCGCCATCGTATTCTTACTAGATTGATCTACTAGNNCGTTCTCCAATAAGTATGTAGCGTTTTGAATGTCGAGCAAGGTGGCTTTTTCTTGATGAAAAAGCCACTTAGCGGGCGTGCCTTCGCTCTGCAGCAATTGGAGAACGGCTATAACGCTTCATGTTCTGTTTGTCCCGGCAGGCTGCGGCTCTCGCAGCCGCTTTGGATGTGGGCGTTGATTCGTTGCCAACCGCATTGAAGCCCGGTAAGCCAAATCCGACACACAACAAAATTCCTCGATGAAGAATTGTCCGCGGATCAGCGTCTGACTCTCGTACGACGCTGACTTGTGTGGGAAATCGCGCCTACTGAACGTCCATTTTGGATTTTGATCGAGCGCCGCGTCGAGAATTTTTTGCGCCCATGCTGGAGCCCGGGAACCTGTCGTCCGAAGGCCTGCCAGAAGTCCTACGAAAAAAATCCAACGCGGGAGCGGAAGGTGTAGGGTTGTAGCTGCCGTTTTGCGATGCGCTTTCGCAACGGTTTCCGCACGGAGGTGAGCCCATGAATCGTTCCCAGGCGATTGCGCTGCTTTTGCTGGCCACTGCGGTTTTTGGTTCCGCACAGAACAAGAAAAAGCCTTCGGACGTTTCCGCTGTTTTCATGAATGCGAAGTATTTCTATGTGGAAGCGCAAGCGGGCGACGTGATGCGACCGGGTTTGTTTCCCGAAGATCGCCAGGCCATCTTCGATGTGCAAGACGGAGTGCAGGATTGGAAGAGGTACACATTGACCACCAACCGGAATCAGGCGGACCTGGTCTTCGTTGTACGCAAGGGGCGCGCGGCAGCAGGACGAGTGGGCGTGGGAATTCCGGGTGGGCCTAGACCGCAAGGATCGCAAGGTCCGCCCACGCAGAGCGGCCAGCCGGGGCAGCCGCAAGACGAAGACGGCGTGGGTGTGGGAGCTGAGGTTGGACCGAGCGATGACATGCTCCAGGTTTATACGACGAATCCCGACGGCAAGCTGATTGGGCCGGTGTGGAATCGTGAGATGAGAGAGGGCCTGGATGGCCCTGATGTGCCGCTGCTGCGACAACTGCGGATCGCGGTGGAGAAGGCATACCCGAGCCAGCCTGCTCCAAAGCAACCGTAAAAGAGCGATCGTCACAAGCTGGCTGAGATCGCCCAACATTGAGGAAATCTCTACATTCTGTGGAAATCGCGAGGAATTGCGAGCGTTTTGGTTACTCCTGCCCGCATTTGTTACGCGATGCGTGTGACCATTTAGTCAATGTTTTGTGCGCTCCGGGGGATGAAAATGGGGGCAGTGGGGCTGCAGAGTTGTAGAAGGAAAGTTGCACTGGATCTTCGATTCCCACAGTTTGACTGCGTGTTAGACTACGCGCCTGGAGCGAGCATGAGACAGGAAGTTTACCGCGTTGCCTTCGATGAAGCGAGCGCGGAGCTGAGCGAGATTCTGGCGAAGTTTGAGCAACTGCGCTCTCGCAAAGATCGGATCGAAAAGGTTGTAGAGGCACTCAAACCTCTGGTCGCGATTGAATCGGCGGCTCCTTCGGCAGAACGCGCTGCGGGTCCGGTCGAGCGGCAACCTGCTGCAAGCGACGGGCCGGGTCATGCTCTCTCCGATGCCGGTCAAGCGACAACGCCAAGCCCGATTCCTTATCCGATGCAGCAGCCGGCGAGCGACCCGTTCTCGCGGCGCATTGAAACCGCGGTGGGACAAGGGAACTCCGCGAAGGATGTGAGCGAGTACAGCCGGCTCTTCAATACGGGCGTCACCCGGGGAAGCTAGGCGGATTTTTCGAATTGTTCTTGTCCGGCGTATCCTCTCTCGGCCACGATGAGGGGACGCCGGATTTTAACGTAGGAGCGGGCATTTCGTCTGCGTGATTTATGGTTGAGAGCGAGCGATGAAGCAGATCCTGATCCGTCTCGCACTCACACTTCCGGTTGTCTGGCTTGTCGTGTCCCTCGTTTTTCTCCTGATTCACTTGGTTCCGGGTGATCCTATTCTGCAGATGCTCGGGGATGGGGCGACTGCGGCGGATGTTTCCGCGTTGCGCCATCAATACGGTCTGGATGAGCCGCTCGGCGTGCAATACGCGCTCTATTGGAAAGGCGTGCTTCACGGCGATCTGGGAAGTTCGATTCGGTTGCATGAATCGGTGGAGAATCTGATCGCGGCGCGGTATCCGTACACACTGGCGCTGACGGTTACGGCGCTGGTGCTTTCGCTTTTGCTGGCGCTGCCTGCGGGCATCCTGGCGGCGGTGCATCGCGGCCAGTGGGTCGATCAATCGCTCGCGGTTGTGAGCCTGTTCGGGCTTTCCGTGCCGGGGATCGCGCTGGGACCAATCCTGATTTTGATTTTTTCCGTGTCGCTGGGTTGGTTGCCGGTTTCCGGCGCCAGCAGCGGCGGTGCGCACGGCACGATCGATTGGCACTATCTTGTGCTGCCGTCGATCGCAATGGGTGCTTCGCTGGCGGCAATTCTGACGCGGATGGTGCGAACGGCGATGCTGGAAGAACTCGGGCAGGATTACATCCGCACGGCGCGCGCGAAGGGGCTGAGCGAAACGGCGGTGGTGTGCCGTCATGCGCTGCCCAATGCGCTGGTACCGATCATCACTGTCGTCGGATTGCAGTTTGGCGCTCTGCTGGCGGGAGCGATTGTGACGGAGAAGATCTTCAGCTGGCCGGGTCTGGGCCGGCTAATGGTGGATGCGATTTCAAATCGCGACTATGCGCTGGTGCAGGGCTGCCTGCTGTCGATTGGGATGACCTACGTGCTGGTGAACCTGCTGACGGATGTGGTGTACCGGTGGGTGAATCCGCGCATGCGGGGATAAGACACGAATCGCGACGTCCTCGAATTACCAACTCCACGTGTAGCCGATTCCGGTTGTGGTGTACCACGGAACGGTCGGCATCTTGTTGTAGGTTTCCTGCACCCAGATTGAGTTGTGATTGTTGAAGTGGATGACGCCGCCGAGCGATTCACCATCATAGAGGCGATTCTCGACATGCGCGTTTCCAGTGAAACTGCACAAGCCAGCCTGGATCCAGGTGTATCCGGAGACGGCCTTGATTTTGGGCAGGCCGAAGTTTTTCATTACACCGAGGGCCTCCGTGTGCGATCCGAAATCGGTGTGGAAGAAGCCGTGGTTGCCGGCGTTCTCGTAGGTGTAGCCGACGGTCAATTCGTCGCCTATCGGGTCCTTCTTGAGGAAGCCGAAGGTGTGGCCGATGCCGATGTTCAGGTTGGCCCTGGGAACGAGGCCGGGGCGATCGAAATCGGAACCCGGCATGACAAAGAAATCTGTTGAGGTGCCGGAATCTGCCTGGGCCGCCTGCGCATTCGAAGCAACTGTTTGCGCAGAAACCTCTGCGAAGGAAGAGGGGACGGGAGCAGACACCAGCAGAGTCATCCAAATAAGCCGTTTCGCGAGCATTCTTTCGCCTCGGTTTTGCAATTTTCACTTCGACGGTCGCGAGATGGAAATGCGCGACGCCATGTCCAATTCAAGCAGCGCGTGCATGAACGAAGTGTGAAGGGGACGACCGGGGTTTCGGAGAGTGAGATGGCGGTGGATGGCTGGAGGGTTCGAGAGTGTAAGTGCCAGATAATAGATAAATTAATTAATTTAATCGATAATCCGTTAAATCAATTAAATATGATAAACCCCGCACTATGGATCGCAGAAACAACCCATATGCGCCTGGCGCAGGGCTGCAGCCGCCGGAATTGGCTGGTCGCGACAGGTTGCTCGACGAGGCGACCATCGATATGGACCGCGTACTGGGCTCGCGACCGACTAAAGGAATGATGTTGCTGGGCCTGCGAGGTGTCGGGAAAACAGTTCTGATCAACAGGCTTCACGGCATGGCGGAAGACAAGGGGTTCCGAACGGCAAAGGTGGAAGCCCCGGAGGGCGGAATGCTGCCTCAACTGCTGGCCCCCGAGCTGCGTCAAGTTCTCTACCAACTCGATATCAAGACAGGCACCGGACAATTGGTTCGCCGCGCATCCTCTGTGCTGCGGAATTTTGTATCTGCCTTCATGGTCAAGATCGGCGAAATCGAGCTTGGGATTGAGCGGGCCAATGGAATAGCCGATACAGGGAATCTCGAACAGGACCTGCCAGATCTGATGGTCGCTGTCTGCGAAGCTGCGAAGGAACGCCACGTGGCGTTGGGCATTTTTCTGGATGAAGTGCAGTACCTTTCTTCTGAGGAACTAGCTTCGCTCATCGTTGCGTGCCACGAAGTGGCGCAGCGCAACCTTCCCATGTTTTTCGTTGGTGCGGGCCTCCCGCAGATTGCGGCTCTTGCCGGGAATGCCAAATCCTACGCGAAGCGGCTGTTCACCTATCCTGTTGTGGGTCCACTAGAAACTGTTGCCGCTCGTGCTGCACTCGTTAATCCGGCCAGGAACGAGTCCGTCGATTTCGAGGATGACGCTGTCGAGGAGATACTGCGCGTGACCGATCGATATCCGTACTTCATCCAAGAATGGGGCTTTCACGTTTGGAACTCGGCACCGGCGAGCCCGATCCGGCGAATGGATGTTGAACAAACTACTCCAGGCGTCATCGCCCATCTGGACGCGAATTTTTTCCGCGTTCGCTTTGATCGTCTGACGCCGCTGCAGCAAAAATACCTTCGGGCGATGGCGGAACTAGGAGCGGGTCCCTACCAAACCGGCGAAATCGCTGCGACACTCGGAGTTGAGGCGACATCGGTTGCCACAGTTCGGCAGCAATTGATCAACAAGGGCATGGTCTGGAGCCAGCGCCACGGCGAAACGGCTTTCACGGTGCCTCTGTTCGATGAGTTTATGAAGCGGCAAATGCCGAAGCTCGAAATCCACGAACCTAAAAGGCGCTCTCCTCGCGGGAGAGCGAAATCGGCCAAATGAAGCTCATTCAGCCGACATCAAGGTGCACAATCTCGGCTTGGGGCTGCTCATTGGATTCGAAGGTGAGTGTGCCGATTGTCGGCGACAGGTCGAAGCGGCGTGGGCCGCAGGAGCCGGGATTGAAGTACAACACACCTTTTCGTCGATCGATGCTGGGCCGGTGGGAGTGGCCGTAGAGAACGGCGGAGAACTTCGCCGCGACGGGATCGAGACGAAGCGTGCCGAGATCGTGGAGCAGATAGAGGTAGTGGCCTTCAAAGAGGAGAACGTCGGTTTCGGGCAAATGACTGCATGGGCCGTCGCGATCAATGTTGCCGCGTATTGCGTGAACGGGTGCGGTCTTTTCGAGCGCCTTGAGAATTGCGGGGTCGCCGACGTCGCCCAGATGCAGGATTTGATCGACGCCAGCCAGGGCGGGAAGCACTTCAGGTCGCAGAAGGCCGTGGGTGTCACTCACGACGCCGATCTTCATCTGCCGAAGCTGAGGACTTGCGACCAGATCCCCTTGTGGGGCCTTTCTGTGCGTGCTCTGCGGGCGAGGAATGGGTCGTCGACCTGGCGCAGGTTTCCTGGATCTTTGGGGTCTTCCATCGCGATGCAGTAGAGGTCGGTCCAATTTCCTTGCCAGTGCCATCCGCGGGCATTGATGGTATTGCGCTCGATGTGGGTTGCCGCGTGTTCGGCGGAAAGCGTCGAGTTGCAGAAAACGCAGCGTGGCGAGGCACCGGCGCGAAAATGGCCGCTGCACTCACATGGATCGATGAACTGCTCCCATTCGGGATCGATGACCTGATGGGTTGCGGAGGCCCGCGGCATTTTGACTAGAAAACTGTTGGAGTAATTGAAAGTGGCGAGCATGCCGCAGGAATCGCAATAGGCGTAGGAAAAGTCACCGAACCCCGCATGCAGAAGAGTGTAGCGAAAGGTTCGGAAACAGTGTTCACAGTCGCCCTTATGCAACGCAAACATGGAAACATCATAGCCCTATTTCGAGGCGGGTACGAGGGTCAAGGTGGTCTCGCAGTGCGTCGCCGAGGAAGTTGAAGCCGAGAACGGCGCCGGCCACGGCGGCTGCAGGGAAGAGCACGAGGTGAGGCGAGTCGAACAGATGCAGGCGGGCATCGTTGAGCATGGCACCCCAACTCGGCGCCGGAGCAGGAATGCCGAGGCCGAGAAACGACAACGTCGCTTCCGCAAGAATGACGCCGGCCATTCCAATAGCTGCTTGCACAAGAATGGGTTGCACGATGTTGGGAAGAATGTGGCGAAGGAAGATGCGGACTCCTCCTGCACCGAGCGCGCGGGCGGCGTCGACATACTCCCGATCGCGCACGGCCATCACTTGCGCACGGACGAGCCGGGCATAACCGGCCCAGCCACCGATGGCGAGGGCTAGTACCAAATTAGTAAATCCGGGACCCAAGAATGCGGCGAATGCGATGGCCAATAAGATGCCGGGCAAGGCGAGAAATGTATTCATGGCGAAGGTGGTGAGAGCGGTGTCGACCCATCCGCCGAGGTAGCCTGCGAGGCCGCCGATGACTAATCCCAGAAAAAGCGAGACAACAACGACGGTGACGGAGACGGCCAGGGAGAGACGCGCACCCCACAGAAGGCGGGACAATGTGTCGCGACCAAGCTCGTCGGTTCCGGCGAAATGAGCGGCGGAAGGGCTCTCGAGGCGGTGCATTAGGTCGATGGTGGCAGGGTTATGCGGTGCGAGCCAGGGCGCCGCAATTCCGCCGATGAAAAAGGTCGCCAACAGCACGGCTCCGATGACCGCGAGGGGTTGCCGGCGGAGGAGATTGCGCAGAGCGGCTGACGAGGATGCGGTACCGATGGACATGGACATAGCAAGGATATCGCGACGGGTGCAGCGGATTGGTGTTGAATGGGGCATGGAGCTTATGCGACGCAGGAATTTTCTTTGGGCATTGGCGATTGGGTGTGCGGGTCTGGCATCCGCTGGCTTCGGGTGCGGACCGTCGATGGCTTTTGGGCAGCAGGGTGCGGGTGAAGTGATTCCGGATGCGGGGCGGAAGTTGATGGCGCTGGCGAATCAGGAGCGCGCGCAGTCGGGGGCGGGGGCGTTGCAGTGGGATGAAGGGCTGGCGGCGGCTGCGCGGGATCATTGTTTGCGCATGGCGGCGGAAGGGCCGATTTCGCACCGTTATGGAGGCGAGGACGATCTTTCGACGCGTGCGGGGAATGCGGGAGCGCGCTTCGATTTCATTGAAGAGAATGTCGCGATTGGTCCGACGCCGGCGGAGATTCACGAGGAGTGGATGCATTCACCTGGGCATCGCACGAACCTGCTCAATCCCGAAGTGGATCGCGTGGGGATCGCGGTTGTGGCAGCGCGCGGCGTGTTGTACGCGACGGCGGATTATGCGCGCGGTGTGAGGGAGCTGACGCAGACGCAGGTGGAGTCGCGCATCGCGAGTTTGATACACGCGAGCGGATTGACGATTTTGACAGACAATGCGCAGGCGCGCGAGGCTTGTGCGACCGACCATGGGCTACCGGTGGTGCAGGGTTCGCTGCGGCCGGGGTTCATCATGCGCTGGCAGGATTCGGGAATGGATCAACTGCCTGCGCAGCTGACGGAGAAGATGGCGTCGCACGAGTATCATCGAGCGGTGGTGGGGAGTTGTCCGGCGCAGGGCGTGGAAGGCTCGTTCACGGCTTATCGGGTTGCGGTGCTGTTGTATTGAGCATCTTTTGAGGGACGAGTCGAGATCGTAGGGTGAAAGCGGTCGATTTGGTTTTGTGCCTTCCCAGGTCTGAAAATCCAGACCTGAGGCACCCATTTTCTTGCTAATTGAGGCGCTGGATTTAGGCTGCGATCAGCCGAAGTCGCGGTGCTCTTGCCAAAGCTCTGGCCAGGGGAGGCGTGGCGGCCCGCACACGAAGATGTCGGGATGATCTTGGCTTTCTTCGTTGCGTATTTCCAGGCTGTTGCCATTGTGTCCGGCCCATCGGCAGTTGGTGAAGATGTTCTCGGCTTGCTCGCGCGAGATTCCGAGCGCAATGATCGTGGTGGGCGGCGGAACGGGATAGCCCCGTAGCCACGCGGAGTTGGTTGTGCTGATGGGCGACGGCAGGTGATAGGCCGGTCCGAGCATTTCAATTGCGCCCTGCTCGCCGTAGTTGCCGACGGTGATGCCGAGATGAGCCTGCTGGTTCTGGGGCAGGGAATCGCGAATAGCGGCGACGGTGCGGACCAGCTCATTCCAACCGATTTCTTCGCGGAGGTCACTGCTATGGTTAAGTGCGAAATCGCGTAGAGGGCCGCTGGATGCGATGGGCACCCAACCGGCAATGAAGAAGGCTCCCGCGGCGAGTAGGCCTGCAAAGAAAATCGATTCCAGCGTGACGCGCGCCCAACGCGGCAGGCCGTGCACCCAGCGCTCGCCGACTACCGCTCCCATCGCGATGAGCATGGGATATGCGGCGCAGAGGTAGTAGAAGCGGCCTTTGGCGAACCAGAGAATTGCGAAGGGTACGAGGTACATCCAGGCAATCATGCGGTAGCGTGGGATGCGCAGGAAAGCGATGAGACCCGCAATCCACAAAGGCGCGGCGAAGAGATTGGCACACGCGAGGAACTGGCCTTTCAGAAATCCCTCGGCGCGGCCTTCACCCACGTCGCGCGTGTGGATGTGCTGAAGGAAGTGGTAAGAGATGAAGTCGTGGTGGACGAGCCAAAGGAAGTTGGGGAGGAAGATGACGAGGGCGAGAGCGATGCCGCCCCAGAACCAGCCTGATTTGAGAGAGCGCCGCGCGGGAGTGAGGACAACCCCGGTGAGGATTCCGGCGATGTAGAAAACGATGGAGTATTTGGTGAGAAGGCCCATGCCGACGACCGCACCGATGGCGAGCCACCAGCGAGGATTTTCGGATTTGAGAAGGCGGATGGTGAACCAAGCGATGAGCACCCACCACAGGATTTCGAAAGATGTGTACTGAAACTCCGTGGCCTCAAAGATGGGCAGCGGCGAGAGCGCTACTGCGAGTGCCGTTGTGAACTGAGCGAGACGGCGGCCGCCGAGGTCGCGCGCCATGAGGCCGCTGACGACGATGACTATTGCTTGCGCGAGGACGGAGAAGAGGCGGAGACCGGTGAGCGAGAGGCCGAAGAGGGCGAGGCTGATGTGCTCGATGAACGGCGTGAGCGGGGGATAGGCGACGAAGCCCCAGTCGAGATGGCGCGCGTCGGAGAGGAATTGCAATTCGTCGCGATGGAAGCCGTATTGGCCATTGGTGAGGAAGTGGCCGAGGGCGGCGATGAGGGCGACGGCGAGCACCGGTAGAACATCGGCGCGGGCCGTTGTTGCGTTGTCAGCGATGGAGTGATTTGGTTGGGTTGAGAACATGTGATTCCCGAGCATTTTCGATCCACAAGTTGTAGTCTCAGCTGCATTCAAGGCGGCTTTTTCTTGAGGAAAAAGCCACTGGCTTCCAGGTTTCGATAAAGAGCAGGATCGGAAATGCTTTAGCCGCAATGATCCTACGTTTGTTGAAGGGACTCGGTTCCCCAATTGATTTGCAGTACGAGGACGGAGTTCATTCCAGCGGCTGTCGCGGCCTCTATGCCGAGTGCGGTGTCCTCGAAGACAAGGCAGGTTGCGGGTTCTAAGCTGAGGCGTTCGGCGGCGAGGAGGAAGCAGTCGGGCGCTGGCTTGCCGTGCACGTAGTCTTCGGCGCAAACGAGGGTGTCGAATTTGTCGAGGATGCCGAGCGCCGTGAGCGAACCGATCACGGAATCACGGCGGCTGCCGGAGACAACTGCGAGGGGGATGCGACCGTACTGCGCGAGAACGTGCTCGAGGACTGCAGGGATTGCTTTGAGTTGGGGAAGCAGTTCGAGATAGAAGGCTTCTTTGTGGGCGGCGAGCGCTTCGACAGGCATTTGGAGGCCGTGCATCTCATTCAGGTCGGCGATGATTTTGCGGACCGGCTTGCCGCCCCACGAGTAGAAAAGTTTCTCATCGTAGTCGCAGTTCCATTCGGCAAGGGCTTTTTTCCATGCGATGAAATGGAGGGGCATGGAGTCGGCGA
>PLKY01000203.1:17137-30175 GCA_003140785.1 Acidobacteriaceae bacterium
CGATTTCACCGGGATGCGGTGGTTTCGGTTTGCGCGGTCACGCATCCGCCCTCGCCGGCCTTGGTGGGCTCCATTTGCAGTGCGTTGTTGAACCGGTTGAAGTAGTTGAAGAGACCGATAGCGCAAAGAAGCTCGACGATTTCGCCCTCAGAATAGAAACGGAGAAGTTCGGCAAACTGCTCGTCCGTGACGTCGTGCGCATTGCGGGTGACGGTCTCGGTGAGGTGAAGGGCGGCTTTTTCGGCGGGAGTGAAATCGGCGCGATCGGGCCATTCGGCGAGATGTGAGAGCTGATCGTCGGTCCAGCCGAGACCGCGGGCCAGGATGGTGTGGCTGGCGAGGCAGTAGGGCGTGTCGTTGACCTGGCTGGTGCGGACGATGATGAGCTCCTTCAGCTTGGTGGAAACAGTGCCCGAGTTGAGGACGGCACCGAAATGCGCCTGCATGGTCGAAAAGATCTCGGGCCGGTGCGCCATGACGCGAAACATGTTGGGAACGTTGCCGCGCTGGGCAAAAGCCTTGTCGAAGAGTGCTGCCAGATCGGGGGTCACTTCGCTGTGATCGAGGCGGGATATGCGGGACATTGGGCCTCCGTTATTGGGTTGCTTTTATGGTACCGCCTGAGGATGAATCATAATACCGGAGGTCTTTTGACGCGGGGTTGCGGGTCTGCTAACTTATTAAAGGACAAAGCCGCACTAAAACACTCCTCAGTAGCTCAATGNNGTCCTACCTGAGGAGCCAATAAATCAACACCTTACATTACCCTCCCTTCAAAACTTGGTCCAACTTGCCCCTCGCCGCATCGGAATGTACCGCTCTTAAACGAACCACCGGAACGTTGCTGAGTCTTCGGGAATTCCAGGAGTGGTCTTTGCTGGCGGCAAGTCGCGCCCTACCCACGAAACCTTTGTCTCAGTAAACCCTGCTTGCAATCACTTGAGTGCCGGCTGAATTTGACTCGATGCTTGTCGAGCGCAGCAGGATTTCAAAGAAACGGAGCGAGCCGTCGGAGCGCGTCGCGCGCTTTAAAATTGGATCGATTGCGGCTGGACGCAGGATGTACTCTGCGGCAGCCTGAGTCCCGGCTACATCCAGCCCTTGCAGAAGCAGCAAATGACCAGTGCCTCCGAGGTTGGGAAGAAACGCAATGAGTCCGAAGGTCTCGTGCGCCGGTTCATTCCAGTGGCTGAGGTAGGACGATGCCTCTCCGGACTGCGGACGCATGTTGATGATTGTCGCGCCTTGCATCCCCTGACGATAAACAATGCGGAAATTGGCGCTGCTGTCCCCAATGGCTGCCCAGGGATTGCTCCCCACTGAGCCGATGAGAACAGCATTGGAATTCTTCAAGTCGTCAAGCCGTAGGTCGCGCGGAAATCGAAGGAAAACGCGTTGCGGATTGTATTCCTGAAGCCTGGATAATGCGGCAACAATCTGGAAGTCAACGAAGCTGGTGAACTGCTGCGAGCGCAAATCCTCGGCACTGTGCGCATCCACTCCCGACAGCGGCAGGTCCAGATATCCTCCCTTAATATAGTCCGTAAGAGAAAGTGGACGTCGCGACAGGTCTTCAAGCAGGTTGAATCCAGCGTCGGCGGGCACAATGTAGGTGGTTGCCGGACCACCGAAGAGCGCAGCCCAGAGCGGGTGAGTCGATCCAGTATTCCGATGCGAAGCGCGAATGCCAGCCTCCGCGATCCAAGTAAGCCAGACGATCGCAACGCTATACGCCAATAGGAGGAACGCGGCAATCATCCAGCGCCGCCAATTCCATCTCGCGGCAATGGCTTCAGGCTCCGGCGCCACTGCAGGCGCCGGTTGCATCTCGAGAGCGGCCGCGAGCGGCTCCCGCCGCAAATTCACAACAGGATTTCGGTCTGCGACCTGAATGAAGACGGGAACATATCCGCCTACAGGAATCTCGATACGAATCGTTTCTTCGCTGCCCTCGCCAGCAAAGTGTTCGGCGAGGCGCTTCCGCAGTTGTCGTGCATAGCTGCGGACAATGTTGTCCTCGATTGTGCGATAGCCGGGAGGCCGGTCAAACACCCGCACGCCGATCTGATGCTCAGTGATCTCGCTGTCCCGACCCCGGATGGTTTCTGAAACTACGTACAGAAGGAACTTGGACAGCAAAAGGGAACGCGCAAATTGAGCTCCGCCAACTACTCTCTGGGCAAGGCTCCATCGAGGGTCTCCTTGCAAACCGTGTGGCAATGGCTCCAAGGAAGACAGTACCTCTCGGTCACGATGGATCGCTGCGGATCGCTGCATGTTGGATATCTCGAAAAGGCTTCCAACAGCGCCAAAGGCGCTGTTCTTTGAGGCTACGGAATCGCTGTAAACGGGCGATGAATTCGAGCTTTGAGAGGTCCAAAGTGAGTCTGTTCATCGATATTTCATTGAGAGAGCAACATCATGTCAGTCAATGTGCTAGAGAGCAAATTCACAGGTGTATACCCCGCAATCCACTTCGGGTAAACACTCCCGCGAATGCGAGAAGTGCCCTACCGTGATGCTGGCCGAGCGTGTTACNNTTACTCGCAAAACGACAAAACAATCTTTGTGTGCAAACAACCCCTTGGAGGCGAAAGTGGAAACACACAGGCAATCCCTCTTTACAACAGCACCAATGTGAAAACCGTGACGAATTCCAGGGCAGGTAGCGACTGTCACCCATCACATCAGGGGGCAAAGATCATCCGAAACAGCGACAGCGTCGGGGGACACGAAGCGGAACAGTTGACCTCACTCTGCCCATGCAGCGCAGCGATGATAAATCCACCAACCGGAACCAGAGACTCTCTCACAAAGGAGCGTTATGATTCAGCGCAAGTATTGGTTTTACGAGGCGTCACATCAAACGGTTGCGCGCGCAGTTTGCATTTGCATCTTGTTGCTCATCCCCTTCTGTTCGACTCGCGTGTCGGCACAGAACGATGTGGGATCGGTTGTGGGATTTGTCACGGATCAATCCGGGGCTGTTATTCCGGGCGCTAAAGTTACGATCACCAACGAAGGCACGGGCGAAGCTCGCACCGTGACTTCAGACGCGCAAGGGCATTATTCGGTGCCCAATCTGTCCCCGGCGGTCTACACCATGACTGCCGAGGTGGCGGGCTTTAGCAAGGAGGTCAGCCTTCACAATCGGTTGGCTTCCAACAGCACGATTGAAATCAACGCCAAACTCACGGTCGGGCATCAGTCGGAGACCATTCAGGTGACCGATACCGCGGACGTCCTGGAGACGCAGTCTGCTGCTATTCAAAGCGAAGTGACGGGAACGCAGATTCAGAAAGAGGAGCTGAACGGGCGTAATCCAATCTATATGGCGCAAATGCTGCCCGGGGTTATCAGTAACGCGACGATGGGTGACTTTAACTTCGGCTTCAACAGCGGCGACGCGTTCGAGGTCAACGGCGCGCGGCAAAATGACACCAAGTACACTATCGACGGCGCCATGGCCTCTCGCACCCGCGGCGACAGTCAGATTATTGCCGGCGCGAACGTGGATTCCGTCCAGGAAATGCAGGTGCTCACGGGCGACTACTCGGCCGAGTACGGAAGCGCCTCGGGAGCTCAAATACGCATCGTAACCAAGAGCGGCACCAGGGACTTCCACGGCGCTCTGTACGAGTACGTACGCAATGCCGACATGAACGCCAACACCTGGTCGCTCAATCACGCCAATCAGCCCCGGCAACAATTCACCTACAACAACTTCGGCTTCGCCGCGGGCGGACCGGTATGGGCCCCGAAGGTGCCGGGTCTTGGCAAGCTTCGGGACAAATTCTTCTTCTTCGTCAACGAGGACTGGATCATCTTCCACCAGTCCCTCCAGCAACTTATGGCCGTGCCGAGTGCTCTCATGCGCCAGGGCAACTTCAGCGAACTTCTCAGTTCCAGTACCTCGGTCAACCCGTGGTACAAAGCCGGAACCGTGGTGATCGACCCCGCGACCGGCAAGCAAGCCAACTACCTCGGCCAGCCCAACGTCCTCCCGCCCGGCGAGCTGAGCGCAAACGGCATCGGCATTATGAACTCGTATCCTACGCCGAACCTCACCACTTACGAGGGCACGGACAACTGGTCAGGCTACGCATCTCAACCGCAGAACCAACGCAAAGGCCAGATCAACGGAGACCTGCTCATCGGCACGAGTCACCACCTCGAGTTCAGGCGCTCAGACGACTCCTATACCGAAACGGCTCCCTACAATCAGAGCAACCCCGATGTGCCGCTCAGCTGGAGCAGGCCGAACCAGGACAACTCCTTGGGCTGGGTGTGGACCATCTCGCCGACGCTGATTAACGAGGCGCGCACCAGCGTGAGCATAGATGACGTTTATATTGGCGTTGATCCGGCCGGCATCGGCTACAACAGGAGCAACTTCGGGATAAACTTCCCGTACATCATTCCCGGCTCCAAGGCTTCGGAGAATAAGATTCCCACTGCCAGCCTGAACGACGCCTTCTCCAACATCGCGGGTGGGCCTTATCCCTCCCACTCCTCCGGGATCATCTACCAGGACTCCGACAGCTTGACGAAGGTCTGGAAGAACCACACCCTCAAAGGCGGATTCTTCCTTACCTACTGGGGCGAGAACGACAACGACCAGATCAATGTGAGCACGGTTCCGGGCGGCGCCAGCAACCAGAACGGCACATTTGGTTTTTCCGACAACCACAGCGGTTTGAGCGGCGGTTCCGGCGTCTCCATTGCCAATCTTGCCCTCGGCCTCGCGGACAGCTACACCGAGATCGGCACCAAGGCCTTCACCGAGTGGCGCGGCTGGGTCTTCGAATATTTCGGGCAGGATAGCTGGCAGGTGACGCCCAAGCTCAATTTGAGTTATGGGGTTCGCTTCACGTCAACGATTCCTGAGCACGCGGAGTGGGGCAACGCCGATTACTTCGATCCAGCCTCGTATTCGCTGGCGAATGCGCCCGTGGTCTCTCCCACCACCGGCAACATAACGCTGGGCACGGGGAATCCCTATGACGGTATGGTGATTCCGGGTATCAGTGCCTTCCCGAGCTCAGCGGTCCAACACGGCGTTGCGGCGGCCACTGCTTCAAACAACGCCTGCGCCGGCGCGCCCTGCACGGACCTCTTCGCACCGAATTTGCCCAAACAATACATTGCCTCGACCACGCAGACTCAGCCGCGCGTCGGCATTGCGTATCAGGTCTATCCAACACTCGTGGTGCGCGCTGGAGCGGGCAGCTTCGTGAGCGCCAAAGGGCTCCTCGATAACGTGTTTCCGGGCGGCAACTCGCCCTTCCAGCCCACCGAGACGGTTTACAGCAGCGGCAGCACCGACCTGGTCGACAATCCCGGAGTATCCATCACCACGGGCATCGAACCGGCCCTCACCATCACCAGCCTCAACCGCCATCTGGTTCCGCCGACGCGCTGGAACTGGAACTTCACGATCGAACAAGAGATCCCGCGGACGCAATCGGTCTTCCAGATTGGCTACGTGGGAGCGCACGGATATCACAATTGGAATGTCGTCGACATCAATCAGGCACAGGTCGGCGCCCTCCAGGCGAACCCTGGCGTCAAAAGTATCTCGTATCTGCGCCCGTACAGGGGCTTCACTTCCATCCAGCAGGAACAGAGCGGGGTGAATTCCACCTACAACGCACTACAGGCGTCGTGGACGAGCCACTTCCGGACCGGTTCTTCGGTCGGTGTCTCGTACACCTATTCGAAGAGCATGGACGGCGGCTCGAATTACCGCGATATCGTGCCGGATAGCGCCTATTTCGCCAATCTATGGGGGCCATCCGAGTACGACGTCCGCAATGCCTTCGTTGCAAACTTCCTCTACGTCCTTCCGTTCTTCGCAAACCAGCACAACCTGGCCGGTGAAGCGCTCGGCGGCTGGCAGTTGAGCGGCAATGTTCAGGCACAGTCCGGTATGCCGTGCGGCGTCGGCGTCAACACCGACTACGCCGGCGTACAAGAGGTCGGCAGCTTCGGCTGCGGCAGCGAAGGCCAGTTCTGGACCATGAACGGCTCTCCGAGTTTTCCGCATAAGTTCGCGGGAGCCGGAACTGGTGGACAGTGGTTCACCACCACCATTAACAACAACCCTATCTTCACGGCGCCTGCCGCCGGCACGTTTGTCACTCAACGAGGCGTACGCGACAACATCTACGGGCCTATCGAGCAGAACTGGAATCTCGCCATGATCAAGGCCTTTCCATTGACCGAGGGAACAGGCTTTGAATTCCGTGCCGAAGCGTACAACTTCATCAACCATCCCAATCTGTCGCCGTTCGGGCAATCGGGATCGCTCAACATGACTCCCACCAGCTCGCAATTTGGCCAGATTACCGGTAAGACCCCCACCAATCCGCGAACTCTCCAGGTCGGAGCTCGCTTCCACTTCTAAATTCGTCCCTCTTCATCGAACTCCCGCACAGCGTTCAACCGTCCGGGAGTTTGAATCTCCCGTTGCATAGAATTCACCCAACCTGAACGAGCGCGCAAAGCGCCTTCTCATGAGCCGGATACCCGACAATGACATCCTCCCGAATTGTTCTTCGCACGAAATTGAAGTTCGTCGCAGCCTTGGCATCCGCACTAACGTTGACCGTTGCAGTTCATGCACAAACCATGCAGTCGCCCGATATCACCAAGATTCCCACGCTCTATGTCGTGCCCTACGCGCACCTCGACACGCAATGGCGATGGGAGTTTCCGCAGACGATCAGCGAGTATCTGCTGAAAACCATGCGGGTCAACTTCGATTACATCCAGAAATATCCTCACTATGTCTTTAACTGGACGGGCGCGAATCGCTACCGGCTCATGAAGGAGTATTTCCCCCAGGATTACTCCAAAATGAAGGAGTATGTGGCGGCTGGCCACTGGTTTCCGGCCGGTTCTTCGGTGGAAGAAGGCGATGTGAATCTGCCCAGCGCGGAAGGGATTTTCCGACAGATTCTCTATGGCAATGAATATTTCCGCCACGATTTCGGCAAGGCCAGCAACGAGTACATGCTGCCCGATTGCTTCGGCTTTCCCGCTTCGCTGCCGAGCATTCTGGCCCATGCCGGGGTCAAAGGATTCTCGACCCAGAAGTTGAGCGCCAACTGGCAACCAGCGCCGCAGGTGGGAGGACCCAATTCGCCCGAGCAAACGCCGGAAGGCATTCCTTTCAATGTTGGTGTGTGGACCGGTCCCGATGGCAAGAGTGTCGTTGCGGCGCTGAATCCGGGCCATTATGGCGACAACGTGTACACCGACTTAAGCAAGGATCCTGGACCGCCTCCGCCGTGGCCGGAGTTGACCAGCGAGCAAAAGGCCCAGCTCACGCCATCGCAGGCCGCCATCTTGCAGCGCCCCAGGCCGTGGGAGCAGGACTGGGTGAAGCGCATCGACATCGATGGGAAAGCAACCGGCGTCTTCGCCGACTACCATTACGTCGGCACCGGCGACATCGGCGGAGCTACGCAGGAATACACGGTAAAGCTGCTGGAGGCCATCGTCACGCAAAGCGAAACCGTATTGCCGTCCCCGCCGCAACCTAACTTCCTGCACGCATCGACCGCAGCCTCGCCCGCTGGTTCCGAGGTAAGAGTGGGCGATGGTCCGGTGCACGTCATCGAATCGGCAGCCGACCAGATGTTCAACACCATTACCCCGGAAATGGCGTCGCGCATGCCCCAATACCAGGGGGATCTGGAGCTGATTAATCACTCCGCCGGCTCGCTCACCTCGCAGGCCTATCACAAGCGCTGGATCATCAAGAACGAGAACCTCGCCAACGCCGCGGAAGAAGCTTCTGTGGCCGCCGAGTGGTTCGGTGCGCGGGCCTACCCCCGACAGCGCCTCAACGATGCCTGGATGCTCGAACTGGGCGGTCATTTTCATGACACTGGTGCCGGAACAGCCACGCCACACGCCTATCAATTGGCGTGGAACGACGACTTGATCGCAGCCAACCAGTTCGCTACGGTGCTCACCAGTGCAAGCTCGGCGATCGCCTCCGGTCTCGACACGCAGGCTCAAGGGATCCCCGTCGTCGTCTACAACGCCCTCAACATCGCAAGAGAAGATCTAGTCGAAGCAAACGTCGACTTCCCGAACGGCACGCCACAGGCCGTGCGCGTCTACGGCCCGGACGGCAAAGAAGTCTACGCACAACTGGAAGGCGGCAAGGTGCTCTTCGTAGCCAAAGCGCCCTCCATCGGTTACGCAGTCTACGACGTTCGGCCCGCATCCAGCCAAACGGGAAGCCGTGAGCTCCACGTATCCGAGCGCTCCGCGGAAAATGCCCGCTACCGCGTAGAGCTCAACGCAGACGGCGATATCTCGAGCATCTACGACAAGGAACTGAAGAAAGAACTCCTTTCGGCGCCCATGCGCATGGCTCTCACCACCGATGTGCCCAAGCAATATCCCGCGTGGAACATGGACTGGGAGCAGGTACGCGCCGATCCCCGCGCCTACGTGAGTGGTCCGGCGCAGATACGCATCACCGAAAACGGTCCTGTGCGTGTCGCGATCGAAGTCATCCGCCAAACCGAAGACTCACAATTCACGCGGACCGTTCGTCTCTCCGCTGGGGACGCGGGCAATCGCGTGGAGTTCGCCTACGCAATCGATTGGAAGACTCTTCGCGCAAATCTGAAGGAGACCTTCCCACTCGCTGCATCGAATGAAAATGCAACCTATAGCTGGGACATTGGCACTGTCCAGCGCCCCAATGAGCAGCCTCGCCAATTTGAAGTCGCCTCTCACCGGTGGATCGATCTCACCGACAAAAGCGGCGACTTCGGCACAACCATTCTCACCGATTGCAAGAATGGCTCGGATAAACCCAACGACAACACCCTCCGCGTAACGCTCTTGCGCTCTCCCGGCGTTTTGCCCGGCGAAGACGGCCGTCCCGGATACACCGATCAGGCCAACCAGGACTGGGGGCATCACGAATTCGTCATGGGCTTGGCAGGCCATTGTGGCGACTGGCGCGAAGCGCACACCGCCTGGCAAGCCTATCGTCTCAATGATCCTCTGGTTGCATTCGCAGCTCAAAAACATCCCGGCTCACTGGGCAAAACCTTCTCTCTGCTGCGCGTCAACAATCCCAACATTCGCGTGCTCGCGTTGAAGAAGGCCGAGGACGGCGATGAGGTCGTTCTTCGCATGGTCGAACTCAACGGCGCCACGGCACAAAATGTCCGAGTTAGCTTCGCCGGTCCAGTCGCGGCTGCGCGGGAGATCAACGCGCAGGAACAGCCGGTCGGATCAGCCGAAGTTGACCACGGTGCGCTCGTGACTTCTTTCACCGCCTATCAGCCCCGCACGTTTGCGCTCAAGTTGGCTCCTTCCACTCAGAGCCTCAACGCACCGCAGTCTCAACCCGTCGACCTCGACTACGATCTTGCCGTCGCGAGCAACGACGATATTCCAACCGAAGGCGGCGGCATGGATGGCCAGGGCAATGCAATGCCTGCCGAGATGCTTCCTTCCAGACTCGACTTCGATGGAGTTCACTTCGAGCTTGCATCGGCAAAAACCGGCACGCCCAATGCAGTCGTAGCCAAGGGTCAAACCCTGCATCTGCCCGCCGGAGATTACAACCGCATCTATCTTCTTGCCGCATCCGCCGAAGGCGACCACAAGGCCGAATTCCGCGTTGGAGACCGTCCTGCCGAGCTGACCATTCAATCCTGGAACGGCTGGATCGGCCAATGGGATTCACGCATCTGGAAGACTGCGCCGGAACGCGATTGGGCCATCTCCGCCAATCACGCCGTCTGGCCTCCGCCTGACTTCGAAGCCAGGGAAGCGCGGCCTGCGGCTCCACAGTTTCCCGAGGAGTACGTCGGCCTGACGCCAGGCTATGTGAAGACTGCTGATTTGGCTTGGTACTGTTCGCACCACCACACCAAGGACGGCCTCAACGAGCCCTATCAGTACTCGTACCTCTTCGCGCTGTCCATCGCCCTGCCCGCAGGCGCTCAAACTCTCACTTTGCCTGACAACAGCAAGATCCGTATTCTCGCCGTATCCTTAGCCAAACAGGATTCGGCTCTCACTCCCGCCACGCCGCTCTATGACACACTTGATCGGTCCGAACCATAGAAGCAATGGATATTAACCGCTGCCACAATGGATAAAGACAGAATGGAAAATCCCGTGAGACTCTCCCGCGCATCGGCCTTTCTCGCCGCTGTCTTGTTTGCATTTTCATTTGCCGGCGTTCCAATTCATGGACAAAGCACAGAGACCGCGCAAACTTCATCTGCGGCGTCTGCGCAGAGAACGATCGATCAACCAACAAAGCAATTGCCAAAATACATCCCAGGCGGGTTCGATCTGCCAAACGGCTGGCGCATCACACCCGCAGGCAAAGCCATCGCCACAATCGAGGATCTGGTGCTCAATCTTGTCGTCTCGCCGGATGGACGAATCGTGGTTGCGAGCCACTCCGGTTATCTGCCGCACGGCATTGATGTCTTCGATACAAAGACCCAGAAGCTTACGCAGCACATCGAACTCAAGAGCACATGGCTGGGTATGGCCTGGTCGCCGGATGGGAAGACTCTCTACGTCTCGGGCGGAAACGCGACTGGCGCAAAAAACATCGCGGGCAGCGCCGCTCCGATCTACGAGTTCTCTTACGCCGATGGCCGTCTCAGCGATAAACCGGTCGGTGGTCTTGTGGAGACAATCGATCCAAAACAAGTGTGGTGGTCGGGTCTGGCATACCTGCCCGGCAAGCATTGGCTCTACGCGGCAAACCGTGGCACAGGCCCCGGCCCAAGCAACGTTGTGGTGTTCGACATGAATACGCGCAGCATCCTGACCCGTATCCCTGTCGAGGTCAACCCATACCAGCTCGTTCTTACGCCTGACGGCCGCAGGCTCTTCGTTTCCAACTGGGCCAGCCAATCGGTAAGCGTAATCGATACCGCAACCAACAATGTCATCCGCACCCTTCGCGTGGGAATGAATCCGAACGACATGAAGCTCTCCGAGGATGGGCGGTTGTTCGTCGCCTGCTCGAATGACAACACAGTCCATGTCATCGATACGCGCACTCTGGCAGTCATCGAGCGGCTATCCACAACACTCACTCCGCTTGCTCCCGAAGGGTCCACGCCCGATGCGCTCATCATCGATAACACGCGCAAGCTGCTCTATGTGGCCAATGCCGACAATAACTCCATCGCAGTGATCCGCGTTGCCAACAGAGCCCGCAGCACGATCATCGGCTTTATTCCCACGGGATGGTATCCCTCCGCGCTGGCGCTCGCCGGCCAGGGCAGTACGCTCTACATCGGCAACGCCAAGGGTGAAGAGGGACATCCGGACCGGAAGGGGCCGGGCAGTCCGCTGGCATCGAAGTGGGATGGCGATGAAACGGTCAAGACGCTGCAGAAGAGCAGTATCGAAGTGCTTCCCGTCGCCGCTCTCGAGCAGAGTCTGCCGCACTGGACCAAACAAGTCGTCGAGAATACACCGTACAATGATTCGCTGCTTTCAGAAGCCCGCCCGTCGCATGAACCCTCGATCATCCCGCAGGCCGTCGGCGCGGCCACGGAAATTCAGCACGTTATCTACATCATCAAAGAGAACCGCACGTACGATCAGGAGTTCGGCGATCTGCCCCATGCGAATGGAGATCCTGAACTGACAATTTTCGGAGAGAAAATTACGCCGAATCAGCACGCGCTGGCCAAGCAATATGTAACGCTCGATAATCTCTACTGCGATGGAGAAGTGAGCGTGGACGGCCACTCGTGGTCGGACTCCGCGTATGCAACCGATTTCAACGAGCGCCTGTGGCCGCCGACTTATGCAGGCAGAAGCAACGCTGATCCATCGCGGGCCTATATTCCTGCCGCGGGTCATCTGTGGGATCTTGCCCAGCACAAGGGGCTCACATACCGGTCCTACGGCGAATATGCCGTGCGCGCCAGCACCGGGCCAACGATGGAGGCTGCGCCCGGGATCGAGGGACTTGTTGGACACGTAGCCAGGGATTATCTCGGGTTTCCCCATCGGGATAGTGAGCATGTAGCCGTGTTCCTTCGCGAATTCAAGGAGTATGAGGATAACTACGATAGTCACGACCCGGCGAAGCGCCTGCCGAATTTTATTGTGATGAGTATGCCGGAGGACCATACGCGCGGAACCGAGCCTGGAGCCTACACTCCGCAGGCTATGGTGGCCAACAACGACTATGCGATCGGCCAGCTTGTCGATGCCGTCAGTCATAGCAAATACTGGCCTAATACTGCAATCTTTATCATTGAAGACGATGCGCAGGATGGTCCTGATCACGTGGATGCGCGGCGCACGGTGGGGCTTGTCATCAGCCCCTATGTGAAGCGCGGCATCGTCGACAGCACGCTCTATTCCACCAGTTCCATGGTGCGATCCATCGAACTGCTGCTGGGCCTTCCGCCGATGAGCCAATACGATGCGGCCGCGATGCCGATGTACGATTCATTCGGCGCCATTCCGGTGGTAACGACCTTCAACGCCATCGCGCCGCTAATCGATGTCAACACCAGGAACAACAAAGACTCGTACGGGGCCGTGCAGAGTATGAAGATGGACTTCTCCGATGTTGACCGGGCCCCCATGCATGCGCTGAACGACATTCTCTGGAAAAGCGTCAAAGGCGCCGGCTCAACGATGCCACCGCCGGTGCATCGCTTCAGACCGCTGATGGATGTGAGCGAATCGTCTTCCAGGGATTGACGCGCTTGTGTTCCGAGTAATTGCAGAGGCCGGCTGGATTCCGGCAAAGCCGTTTTTCTTCTAATAGGCGAAGAAATCCTGGTCGATGATCACATTTAGGAAATGATTGCCGAAACGTGTGCCGATCGAACCATGAGACGCAAGAGGCTCTGGATATGCTCCAAGCGCACGCAGAGCGTTTGCACCGCAGCTTACACACGCGATGGAGATCGAACGCATCGATGAGGCCCCTCGCGATAGCCAGCCAATATCGCACCAGTG
Organism: Acidobacteriaceae bacterium; assembly: GCA_003140785.1. GTDB lineage: Bacteria > Acidobacteriota > Terriglobia > Terriglobales > Acidobacteriaceae > Telmatobacter. The sequence continues at coordinate 30,134 of PLKY01000203.1, forward strand.
TTGGGAAGATGATCTTCAGGCCTAAGAACCTGTCTAAAAACT
>PLKY01000382.1 GCA_003140785.1 Acidobacteriaceae bacterium
AGGCAAGGTCAACCGATTCCTCAATCGCTCTTCCGGTCGGCACCACCCGCACATTCACCTGCCGTTCCCGTGCCAACCGAATCCCGGCGATTAGGCAAGCGCCGAGGTAGATCATCCCCCGGTTGATTCTTGGCAGGTGAGCTTCGGGGTCGAACATCACGGGACTCCTGCCCGCTGCCGGTGAATCACGAGTTGGTCGGGGCGACCGAGGAAGACCTCGGACGGCAGGTACCGACGAAGCTCGCTACAGAGGGGGCACTCGACGGTGATGGATTGAAACGGAAACTCCTCCCGACCGGACGGCACATCGCGGCGGCATTTCTTGCAGGTCACAACGAAAATCTTGCGGGCGGTGATGCCAAATTCGAATGCCATGAGGAACCAAGCATAGGAGAACAAGGGGCGAAAGTCTATTCCGCTGTGGATCGTCCGTCTAGGTCTCTTGGATACAGAACCATAGTCAGTCTTGGTTAGTTTTTAGCAATGTTTTTGTCGCTAAGGTATACGGAACCCACCACATCTTCAGCCACAATTTTGAGGAAATTTTTTCTTCAAACTCTACCTTCTACTATAGTTAGCTCTTCGCAATGTACTATCCCATCTGAAATCTGTGAGGGAATACCCGAAAAGTGGTTGAATCGGAGAGAACCTCTTTGGTTTCACTATTTCCTTGGCTTTTGGTGTTTAATTAACGATTACAGATCATTCCGCCCTGGAGGAGTGCGCCGAACTTAAGTAAAACTGCGAATTCAGTTAATGTCATCCAAGCCGCAAGTTGAACGTCCCGATCATTGGCTATTGCTTCGACAGAATGCCAGCCGCTTTAAGTGCAGCGGCTGTTAAGTGCTGTCTGGTTCGAATCATATCTTTCCACGGATCCCGGTTCAGCCTTGATCGCCATTGCGCAAAGTCCGTCACATGAAACGCAGGAGCGCTTTGCAATGCTAATTCGCTCCAACTTAGAGTGATGGCTACTGGTGCACCGGGACGGGCCCGCGGCGAGAAGGGCGCGATCGATGTGGCTTCGCGGTCATTGCGCAAATAATCCAAATAGATTCGATTCTTGCGCAGTGTTTTGGTCATTTTGGTCACATAGAGCTCAGGCTGCTCCTTTTCCATCTCCAAAACGACAGCGTGCGCGAATTCTTTCGCCGTCGGCCATTGATGTTCGGGCTCGATTGGAACCACGACGTGAAGCCCTTTACCTCCCGTGTGTTTCAGAAAGCTGATAAGACCAAGCTTCTTAAGGCGAGCGCGCAAATCCCGCGCGGTCGCAGCAAGCGTTTGCCAGCCAATGGATTCATCGGGGTCCAGGTCGAATATGATGCGGTCCGGTTGCTCGAGCGAATCGTTCCGCGAGCCCCACGGATGGATTTCGAGCACTCCCATCTGCGCAAGACCCAACAATCCGTCGGCTGAATCCAAGGTGAGAAATTCTTCGCGCTTGCCCGTCTTTCGATTCGGCACGGAAACGCTTTCCACGCCGTTAGGCAGTCCGGATCCGACATGCTTTTGAAAAAAACATGGCTTACCGGTACCCGCCGGACAACGAACGACACTAAGTGGCCGTTCCGAGATATGCGGAAGCATTTGTCCAGCGACGGCCAGGTAATACTCCGCAAGCGCTTGCTTCGTCATCCCGCTGTCGGGGTCCAATACTTTGTCAGGATGAGTAATGGGAGGCAGGACGACGCTCTGCTGTTTCACCTTCTGACGCTTGATGCTTCCGGCTGAATCTATTCGGTTCGATGCATTTCGATTTGACCGTCCGATAGAAATCGCCCGCTCTCGCTCGACTTCGATTGCCGGCTTGTCTTCTCGCAGACCTTTGAAAGCAGCCTGTCTCACCAGGTTCTCCTTTGTCCAGGTGGCGAAGGAAATCTGAGCTACCAACTCCGGCTTCACCCACAGCGCATTCTGACGGGCGTCTCGCGGAATCTCGGCGAGGCTCGACTTCTTTCGAGTCAAGCGGTCCAGCCGCGTGCGCAAATCACGGCTTGTCTTTTGCGTGAACCCAGTGCCGGATCGCCCCGCGTAACGAAGCTTTCCAGACTCATAGTAGCCAAGCAGCAAGGCGCCAATTCCATGGCCGCCTTTGGATGGCGGAGTGAATCCCACAATGACGAATTCCTGTTCCTGGATGCATTTCACCTTTCGCCATGTGCTGCTTCGGCCGGATACGTAGGTTCCCGAGCCGAGCTTTGATACGATGCCCTCCGCGCCAAGATGACAAGATTTTGCAAACACATCACTTCCCTTCGCCTGGAAGTGCTCGCTCAAGCGAAGAGGCGTGTCGTTCCGATCCCCCGCAAGAATTCCGGCCAGCAGATCCTTCCTCGAGAGGAGCGGGAGCGTACGAAGATTGTGTCCATCGAGATACATGAGATCGAAGGCAAAGTAAGTAATGTACCGGTTCTTACCTTCTTGAAAGGCAGCCTGCAATTCCGCAAAACTCGACACGCCCTTTTCGTCCAGGACAACCGCCTCGCCGTCGAGAATGGCATCCGTCACTTCAAGTTCGGTCGCCGCTCGTGCAATATCTGGCATGCGGCTGGTCCAGTCCAGCCCTTTGCGCGTCAGTAGTCTTGCCTCGCGGGTCATCTTGCCATTCCTTTTGCTTGAACGTATGTGAATCTGAATTCTGTATCCGTCCAACTTCAGTTCATGGATCCAGTCTGCTTCATCGGGAGCGGTTGTGGCTTGCTGCGCAAGTTGCGGCTCGATGAACCCGGGAAATCGTTCTTGCGGCGCCGATTGCAAAAGGCGCGAGGAATCTATATTTGGTCTCCGCGCTTTCTTGATTGAAGTGCGCGGTTTCCTGGCTGGCGCGAGCGGAGTTCGATCTGGAATGGTTCCGTTTTTCTTCGCTGCATCCCGCTCTTCAGCTGAGCTGTTCCAGACATGGTCCTCACTCTCCGCGATCTGGTCCATGCTCCGCTTCGTAATTGCGCTCTTGAGCTCTCTATCAGTGATCGCAGGGTCAGTTTCCGATCGCGCGAATGCATCCTTCTCCTTGATCAGAAGCCAATTCTCCTTGCCGGGCTGAGCTGCGCGCCCGTGCATCCTAACAAGAGCCCATGCGCCTTTCAGCTTTTTCCCATGCAATTCGAATTTGAGATGCCCTTCCTGCAAGCCGCGATCGACATCGCCCAATGGCGTCCAGTCGCCAAAGTCCCACACCATCACGGTGCCGCCACCATATTGGCCCTTCGGGATCGTGCCCTCGAATCCGGCGTACTCAATCGGATGATCCTCAACCTGGACAGCGAGTCGTTTATCCCCTGGAAAGTCGCTTGGACCTTTCGCAACCGCCCAGCTCTTGAGCACGCCATTCCATCCCAAGCGGAAATCGTAATGCAGCCTTGATGCCACGTGTTTCTGAACAACAAACGGCAGTGCCGGAGCACCACGAGACTTACTTCCATCCCTGCTCCCACTGGGTTCCGCAGTGAGATGAAAGTCGCGCATGGAGCGATAGCGGGAAAGCTGCTGCTCGACCAGAGTGGAAGCTTTGGATGCCGGGTTGGATCGAATCGCCATAAGTGAAAGCGGGACGATGAAGGCTTTGATTGAACCTTTCGTCTATCGAAAGCAATTGTCGGCTACCCTATCTCCGACCTGCTTTAATCTGGGAATAAGGGGAGCCAGGCGTGTAGAGTGCGATCTTAAGGTAAGATTCATAGGCATAAGAGTGGCTAGAAGACGCAGAAAACCTCTTATACTTAGATGCGCAACTTGGGCCAGCGTTTGGTCGCACCCACTATTTCACTGAACCTGCAATGCGTAACTAGACGTCCTCTGTGGGTACAGACGTAATGCTAACCTCCGCAACCTGCATCCCAAGACGCGGGTGCTTCGCCGTCAGTCTCAGGGCGCCTGGTTTCTCCCCCGCGCGTAACCACACTGCACCGGTCCCGCCCACCAAGGAAAATGGATTGTCGCCAATGAGTCTGCCGGGACCTTCCAAAGTGAAGACGATGGGATCATTCGCATAAGTCCTGATCGCACCAAATTCATCGGTCACACGCAGGACGACGCGCGTCGAATCGGCTCCGTCCGCCTTCAACTCGTGATCGTCCGGTAACAGGATGAACTTGGTATCAACACCCCGGCCCGACAGCGATTTCGATATGACCTGCTTGCCATTGATGAAGCCATCAACCCGCAAATCTCCCCAGCCAGCGCGGAACTTTCGCAGATCGAGTTTGCTCAAATCGAGCAGGAATGGCGGGTACTTGAGATGATCGAACTCCTNNCTCCTCTCGGTTCGGCTCGATCTCGGCAAGCAGCACCCAGGGATTGGATTCCAGGCTATCCGCCCGCGCAAAGACCTTGAGGTGATCGCAATTCGAGCAGAAGACGGCTTTGGTGAATCCCACAGATTCGTCGCCACGCGCCCAATGAAACGCGGGCTCAAGCACAACCTCCTCGCTCGGGTCGCATTGCGACTTATAGAAGCCAGCCGCAGGTTTCGGCTCCCGGAAAATGTCTGTCACCCCGTGATAGCAGATGCG
>PLKY01000191.1 GCA_003140785.1 Acidobacteriaceae bacterium
GCCGTATCACATCGGCAATGGCATCTTCGGCGGGCTGCTGCCGCTTATCGGCCTCAGCCTGTCCGCGTCCACGGGCAACATCTACGCGGGACTCTATTACCCCATCGCCGTGGCCGTCGTGTGTTTTATTTGCGGTACGCTGCTGCTCAAAGAAACGCGCGGTACGCTCATCTGGGATGAGATCGCGCCGCGGTGATTGCGGAATCGTGCCGGATTTATTCTTCGCGGAGCAGGACCAGTGGATTCACAGAGAGCGCGCGCTGCGCTGGAATCCACGTGGCCAGCAGTCCAAGCGCAGCCATTGCCAGAACCACGCCAGCCAATACCAGCGGATCGCGCGGCGTGGCTTGGTACACGATGAACGCCAGCACCTTCGTTGCAAGAAGGCCCAGGACCAATCCAACCCCCGAGCCAATCGCCAGCAATTTGAATGCGCGCCCCAAAGCTGCCTGCAGCACTTCCTTGCGTTGCGCGCCCAAGGCTACGCGAATTCCCAACTCCTTGAGCCGCTTGCTCACCGTATTCGCCGCCATGCCGAAGATTCCGGTGATCGACAGCATTGCGCCCATCGCTCCCAGCACGCCCAGCGCGATCGTCGCAATGCGCGGCCCAAACAGCGTTGACTCCATGGGCTTGTCCCGCGTTTCAACGGTCACTTGCAAGCCCGTATCCAAACGCCGCAATGCGTTTCGAATGGCTGCGCCCATATCGAGGGGGCCGTTGTCCAAACCGGGCCTGTCCAAACCGAGCCGGGTGCGCACCACCAGGATCGTAGACGTATTGGGCGCTTGAAGAATGGGAAGAAACATCGCTGGCTGCGGATCCTCGGTCAGGCTCCCGTACTTGCCGTCTTCCGCAATGCCCACCACTTGAATCCGCGTTCCTTCCTTCATCTTGTAGTAGCCGCCCAGAGCGCTCGCCGCGGTGCCGAAGATCTTGCGCGCGAACTCGAGGTTCACCACCGCCACGCGCGGCGAATTTTTGTCGTCATGCTCTGTGAGATTTCTGCCCGACAGCAGGGTCGTACCCGCGGCGTGAAAGTATTCCGGAGAAATGTCGTAAGTGACGGCGTCGGCCACTGCGTTCGATGGCCGCAAATCCGTCGTCGCGTCTGTAAAGATCGTCGAGCCGCTCCCGCCGTTCACGGCAAGCGGCAGCGAATCGGCCAATCCCACCGACTCCACACCGGGCAAGGCCTTCACGGCCTCGATCATCTGCTTTTGCATTAGTGGAACGCGATCTCCGCTGTAGCCGGCCATGCCCAGGTCCGTCTCGGCGAGCACGATATGCGCGACATCGAAGCCGAAATGCGCATGCAGCGAGCGCACTAGCCCCCGCACCGCCACCAGCGACGAAGTCACCAGCACTGCGCAGATCGCAATCTGCACCACCAGCAGCACGTCGCGCATACTCATCCGCTTCCCCGCGGCGCTCCCCGTTCCCGCCTTCACCACTTTGTAGGGATTCGTCCGCAGCACCTGCCTCACCGGCACCGCACCAAAAAGCAGTCCGCTCGCCAGCGCCAGCAGCACCGCAACGAAATACACCTTCGCGTCCGGGTTCACCGCCAGGTGGATCGGAAATCCGGGAATCGGCTGCCATGCGCTAAGTGCGCGCAGCAGCGCCACACTGCCCAGCAATCCGATCCCGCCGCCGGCCAACGAAATCATGATCGCTTCCGTAAACAGTCCCCGCAGAATGCGCTTGCGGCTCGACCCCAGCGCCAGCCGCAACGCCACCTCCCGCGACCGGTCCGCAGCCCGCGCGGCAAACAGGCTGCCCAGGTTGGCGCATGCGGCCAGTAGGATCAGCCCCGTCAGCAGCATCAACCCCGCCATGAATGCCCGCACCGGCCGCCCTAGATAATCGCCATAGAGGCTCGGGCGCTTCAAGGCGAACGTCATTTTGCCCACGTCCTTGGGATAGGTCTTTTGGAGATAGGCCCCGATCAAATTTAAATCCGCCTCTGCCTGCGCCGGTGTGACGCCCCGCTTGAGATGGCCCAGCGTCTCAAAGATCAAGCCGCTTCCGCGCGCGTTCAGGTCGCCTCCCCCCAGGAAGGGGTCTTCCACCAGNNACACGGCCCACCACGCCGCGATCGTCCTGGAAATGCGTATGCCAATATGCGTAGGTCAGCACAATGTAGGGGGCGCTGTTCGGTCCGCGCACATCGGCAGCGTGGAAGAAATGTCCGAGATAGGGTTGAAGATCCAGGGCGTCGAAGTAGTTCCCGCTGGCTTCTTCGGCCCAAACACTGGATGGGTTATTCCCTGTGTCAAGTACCGCATCGGCGACGCCGTAAGCCACCAGTCCATCGAAGCTGCGATTGCGATCGCGCAGGTCGAGATAGTTGGGATAGGACTGGTTTGCGACGAGGTCGTATCCATGGTGGAGCGCGTAAAGACTCTGCGCATCCGGCACATTCAACGGCCGCAGAAGAAACGCGTTCATCACGCTGAACACCACGGCGTTCGCGCCGATGGCCAACGCCAGCGTCAAAATGGCGGCCATCGTGAATCCAGGAGAACGGCGCAGCTGCCGCAAAGCCAAGCGCACATCGGCCACGATCGATTCCAGCGTTGGCCACTGCCACACCTCGCGGCTGCGCTCCTCCAGCACAGTGCGATTCCCAAACGCCCGGCGCGCCTCGCGTTCCGCTTGCTCCCGACTCATGCCTTCGCCCATCAAGTGCTCCGCGCGCTCTTCAATGTGCAGGCGAATTTCCTCGGAGAGATCGTTGTAGAGCTTGCCGCGACGGAAAATGTTCGCTATCCAGTTCATCGGAGACTCCTCTCAGCCGGCTCGTCAGTTCGTTGTGGCTTTGCCTGGATTGAGGACCAGCGCAATGCCTTCAAACATGCGTTCAAAACTGGAAACCTGCTGCTCCAGGTGGCGAAGACCTGCCGCTGTGATCTGGTAGGTCCTGATGCGGCGATTGGTGGAAGAGACTCCCCACTCGGCCTTCACCAGCTTCGATTTCAGAAGCCTCTGCAGCGCCGGATACAGCGAACCCTCTTCCACCTGCAGCAGGTTCTTCGATCGCTGCTGAATGTGCTGCACCAGTGCGTAGCCGTGGGAGGGCTGGCGGCGCAGCGACTCGAGAATCATCATCTCGAGTGCACCGGGAAACAAATCGCGAGAAGTTGTCTCTGTCATAGGCTTGTTCACTTCAGGCATAGAGTAAACAGGTATAGGAATTCTTGTCAACAGAAATTTGTGCGGGTCTGTTTTCCGGGCGCGATCGGCTCAACGAATCGCCCGTCACGCTGATCCCCGGAACGCAGATGTGGGATGAATCGCGCTGCAGCACCGACTGCGGGCAGGGAATTGCCCAAACGCAAGGCACCATTGGTAATCAAGCCGGGCGCAATTGGAGCCACGTCATGGGCAATAATGGAACAGAATGCCTTTCACGCTGGCTCATGCTGCTGCCGCATATCCCCTCCGGCGAACCCGCCTAGTTCTGTCGGCGCTGATCATTGGTACGTTTACTCCGGATTTGGAATTTTTCCTCCGGTTCGCGCCCAAAGGCCCCTTCGGGCACTCCCCGCGTGGCCTCTTCCTTTTTTGCTTGCCCGTGGGGTTTGTTGTTTTCTGGCTCTTTCACGCAGTTGTCAAAGAGCCATTGGCCGCACTGATGCCCCGCGCCGTTCGGCAGAGAGTTCCCGCCGACCCGTATCCCCTTCCGCTGTGGCAGCCTTTGCAGCTGGCGCTCGTGCTGTTGTCCATCCTGGTCGGAGCCATGACGCATGACTTGTGGGACTCCCTCACACACGCCGGCCGCTGGCCCGCGTATCACTGGTCGTTCCTCATGCAAGCTGTTACGCTTCCCCTGCTGGGAGTGGTGCCTGTCCACAAGCTGCTTCAATACGCCAGTTCAGTCTTCGGCTGCGTGGCTGTCTTCTTCTGGTTCCGGCACTGGGCCCGAACCGCACCCATTCAAAGCGAGCCTGCAGGAAGCACGGTCTCGCCGGCGCAGGTGCGGATCGCGCGAATCGCAATTCCCGCAATCGCTCTCGTGGGAGCAGCTATCCGCCCCCTCATCGGTACGGACCATTCGCCAAATCATCGTGGGGCCGAATTCTGGCTGGGCGAGTTCGCCGTCACAGTCATCAGCCTGGTGTGGCTGGAACTGATGGCGTGGGGGCTTACCCTGCCGCTACCTGCTGTTGGCGACCTGCCCCCCGCACCCTCGACCCGATGAATGCTCCTCAAGAAAACCCGCGGCACGCCTTTTGACCGAGGCGAGTCGAAGTCTTTGCTTCATATCTGTCTGGAATTCCGGCCGGTTTCTCTAGCTTTACATCCATCCTTGAAGACCAGATTCTACATTTGCGTTGAATCCCGTCCCAAACGACTTTTGCGCCTGCACCCTCGTCACTTGCTCCCCGTGCCTCTGGGTCGGTAAAGTGTGACCCACGCGGAATTTCGATGGAGCGTCCCTCTTCTACGCCCCGTTGTACGCACCCGTCTGCGGCCACTTTTTCCCTATAAAGGATCGTCATGCCTTCCATACCCATCTCGTCCCTTGCCAGTCAGGATCTCGATTCCACCCTGCGCGAAAATCGCGTCTTTCCGCCACCGGAAGAGTTCAGCCGGAAGGCCCACATCAAGAGCCTCGAAGAATATGAGTTGCTCTATCGAGAGTCAATCCAAAACCCCGAAAAATTCTGGGCCGGAGTCGCCAAGGAGCTCCATTGGTTCAAACCCTGGGACAAAGTTTTGGACTGGAATCTTCCCTGGGCGAAGTGGTTTGTGGGGGGCAAGATCAACCTCAGCTACAACTGCGTCGACCGTCACGCCCTCGGCCTGCGCGCCAGCAAAACCGCCCTCATCTGGGAAGGCGAGCCGGGCGAAGTCCGCCGCCTGACTTACTCCGAGTTGCACGCCGAAGTGCAAAAGTTCGCCAACGCCTTAAAGTCTCTCGGCATCAAGAAAGGCGACCGGGTCGCCATCTACATGGGCATGACGCCCGAGCTCGCCATCGCCCTGCTGGCCTGCGCCCGCATTGGGGCTGTGCACTCTGTCATCTTCGGCGGATTTGCCGCGACCGCCATCGCCGACCGCGTCAACGACTCTGGCTGCGTCGCGATCCTCACGCAGGACTCGAGCTACCGGCGTGGCAGCGAAATTCAACTTAAACGTACAGTCGACGAAGCCCTGCCGGGCTGCCCCACCATCCAGCACGTCGTCGTCTACAAGCGCACCGGTTCCCCCATCACTATGGTTGAAGGCCGCGACCACTGGTGGCACGATCTGGTCGCCAACGCGGCCGCCGAATGTGCCGCGGAACCACTCGATTCGGAAGACCCGCTCTACATCCTTTACACCTCCGGCACCACCGGCAAACCCAA
>PLKY01000313.1 GCA_003140785.1 Acidobacteriaceae bacterium
TAGAAGTCCGGTCCCTGAGAAGACTTCTCGGTAATGTTGCTCGGTCTTTCTTCCCGACTGATATCCCCACCATTGCTGCAGATACTGTTGTCCATCCGGCTCTAGCACCCGTGTGCAAGCCTTGGCCAGCGCGAAACCGCCCGGCTTCATGCCCCAATTGTTCGCCGTTCCCCGCATACTGTCATAGGTGGCATAGAGGTATAGCTCACTCAAGTCGACGGGCTTGAGGATGATTCCCCGGGCCGCATAAAGGTCGCGAACTCCATCCATGAAGAAGGGACTGAAGCGGGCGTAAAAGTCGCCGGTAACCACCACGCGAGGGCAATCCATGGGATTCCGCATGCGCGGCAGCGCGGCTAGATTCTCAACGAATTTGGGCAGCCCCGAAGAGAAATCGTCGACTGTTCTTGCACTGGTCCTGAATCGATTCCACTCCTGTTGGAACTGGTCAATACTACCTGGACTGCCGGAACTGCCGGGAGTCCCCACGACGCGCAGAACATAATCGATTTCGACGAGGATGTCGGCCAGGAGAACAGCCGGCGACAAATGGCTCAGCAGCACAGAGGGGTCGAATCCCAGATAGTCGTTTTCTTTGCCGGGACTCACCATGAATATGTCGGCTAACTGATGTTCGACGATGAAGCGCTCGCAGTATTCCATGTAGGCTTCACTGACGCAGGGGGCGCCGCCGCGGAGCATGTGAAAGCCGACGATTTCGCCGGGCTGACGATCGCGGTGGATCTGGAGCAACTGTCCGATCGAAAGAGGCAGCGGGAGACATTCGCGTCCGGAGGTGGACTGCAGACCGAGGTCGAGTTGGCTTCGATCCATGGGGACAACTGGGCCCGCGTGCAAACCAAGCCAGCCGAGGGCCATGGCCGCGGACTCGGCGTGGTACTGCGAGAAATTCAGGAGATGCAGTTTGACCCGCGGGTCGGTGAGCGGCACTCTCTCGCCATTCGAGGAGATCAGGGTTCCGCCCTTGACCAGCCGGCAAGGAGTCAACGGCCTGGCGCGGCTGGGTTGAGCCGCGCGGTAGTTTTGCACGATATCGAGAAAAGCCTCGAGACGCGTCTGCACGCCGCCGTCCGCGGTGTGCGCATCGATTTCGAGGGTGAGGTATGGCTTGGAATCCAACTCGAAGGCGAGCAGCGAGTGAGTGAATGCATCGATGGTGCAACTGAAATTGCTGATCGTGAGGAGAAAAAGGTTGGGATGCTGCTTGGCGAGCGAGGCCGCATTCAATATCTGATTTGCAAAATGCCAAACTGTGGGCCCTGGTCCAGCCGGCATCAGGCAATCCGCGGGAATCACCTGCACGCCCATGCTGGAAAGCTTTTTGCCGACGGATTGCGAAGCCTCGGGCGTGTACGCGTTATAGCTGTGCCCGGCCAACAAGATTGCCGGCTTGTCCGCCGCGAGTGCTTTCGCGAGTGCTTGCCTGCCGATCTCGATCAGAGCGCAGTCGGTTCTGGTCTGCTCGCCGATGGCCGCGGCCCAGGCATCGTTGGCCAACTCGCGTGAGACTCCCAACTCGCGCGCGACCATGTCCGCCATTGCCGCATTGGCCGCGTAGCCGTTGGTGAAGTCCAGAACCGGCGAAAGGAAGTGCGTATCTGGAAATGCCTTGGCCAAAAAGTACGGGCCGGCTTGCGTGATCGGGCAGAGGTAAGAATCCTTGGCGGAGTCGTGCTGAGGCATTCGCGCCACCTGGGGCAGAAAGACCAGATGCACGTCATGCTTGGATAGATCCAAAACTGCGCCGTGTGCGATCTGCGCCGGCAGGCAGAAACCGGAATGCGACCTAAGATCGCCGCGCGGGTCCACGCCGGATAACACCACCTCCATTCCGAGAGCCGAGAAGAAAGTCGAGTAGAGGGGGAACAAAGAGTGCGTGGTCAACGCGCGAGGAATGCCAACGCGCTTGTCGGCGACTATCGCGGTTCCATTGGATTGACCGAAGGATTCCTCGATGAACGATTTGGCGGCTTCAAGCGCAGGTCCAACATCCCAGTAAGGACGCGTCTTCGGAGCAATCCTTGGCGCGGCATGTATATGTCTGGGGCCTCCATAGATAATCGCGGCCCGCTGTTCCACCAAGTCGGGTGCAGGCGCGATGCGGGCCTTTCGCTTCCACACGTTCTCGTACAGGCTGCAACGGCCGCCAAACGGAAAGCGCCGCCCAGCCACTTCGAAACGCTCGATGCTGCAGTACATTTTGCACGCCCGGCAAGTGAATCGGCCAACGAGCTTCATTTCCGCGGACGCGAGAGTCTCGAGATCGGTTGCCGCGCTCAGTGCGTTGCCTGACCGGTCGAGAGCGAGCAATGCCACACCCAATGCTCCGAGCAATTCCGGGTTGGCGGGGATCACGATCGGACGCCCAACGCGATGTGCGAATGCATACCCAACCGCCCGGTTCAGAGCAACCCCTCCCTGTAGGAGCACCTTCTTCCCCACTGGGCGCTGACCTTTGACTTTCGTGAGATAGTTTTCGACGATGGCGTATACCAGGCCGGCGAGAATGTTGTCGCGCTTTTGGCCTTGTTGTTGAGCAATGCGGATGTCGGAGTTGATGAATGCCGCGCATGTTGTCTTGAATTTCACCGGCGCCGGCGCGGCCAACGCGATGTCCGCGATCTCCGAGACTTTGATCCCAAGATCGCTCTGGGCGCTCTCTTCGAGGAAAGAGCCGGTGCCCGCGGAGCATGCGTTGTTCATCGCATAACCGATGGGCACCCCGTTGCGCAGGTAAATATACTTGGCGTCCTGGCCGCCGATTTCAAAAATTGTGTCCACGTCCGCGACAAAGTACGTTGCTCCGGCGGCATGAGCCGAAATCTCGTTGTACACCTGTTCGGTGCCCAACCATGCACCGATAAGTTCGCGGGCCGAACCCGTCGTGCTGACCAAGCCCACGAAGCGATTACCGACTTGACCCATGAGGACTCTGAGGCATTCACGCACCGCGGCCACGGGATCATCGTGCGTTCGCGCGTAATGACAGGCCACAATCGCTCGCGTTGCAGGATCGAGCAAAACTGCCTTGGTGGTCGTCGAGCCTGCATCGATGCCCAAGACCAATGGACCGTCCGGCGGCGCTTGCAGTGCAGGAGCGATCATCACTTGCACCTGGTCCTTGTATTGATGCAGCGGCGGCAGGGTATCGAAGACGGGCGGATGTGAGATGCGCGGCAATTTGTGGATCGGATTGTCGCGCGTGAGCAGTGCACTCCCCCACGCTTCGAACCACGGACTCTCCGGCAGCACGATCAGCTCAGTATCGGGCAGCTTTTCACGGAGCGCACCGACGAAGGCATCATTGCGCGTAACGCCTCCAATCAGGAGCACGCGCCGCAGCGAGTTCTGGCCTTTCTCGAGGAGCGACACGACTTTACTGGCCATGCTATCGTGCAGCGTTTGCAGAATGTCAGCGGGCGTGGCCTCATGGCGATTGAGCTTATGCGTCACGTCGGATTTGCAGTGCACAGTGCAGCGCGACGCCAGCGGCACAACATTTCCGGAAGCCGAGAGCTGAATGGCCTCGTCGATGTCGAGTCCCATGCGGCCGATCAGTTGGACGAAGAACTCGCCGCTGCCCGCCGCACACTTGTTGTGCGAGAGGACATTGGTGACTCTTCCATCCCTGAGCGCATAGACGAGGAACGATTCGCCGCCCAGCGAAACTACCGCATCAAACTCGCTGCCCCCCTCGTGCCCCACTTCGCGCAAACCACGTTGGATTGCGGCAAACTCCGAGATGTGGCCAAGATGTCCAGACACTCCGAAGTATTCGGCGCCGGCAAGCTCCGGCAGAGAAAGCAACTCCTTTAGGACCTCCAGCGGGCGTCCCTGATGGGCCATCACCTTGGCATTTTTGAGGTGGGATTGGACCGCGACCACCTTGACCGTCAGTGCGCCGATGTTGATGCCAACATAGGACATGGCGACTCTGTTCTGCGGAACCGGTGAAATAGCTTCGCGGACAGGCGAAAACTGTAGATCCGGTCGACTCAAGCGCGTGGGCGAAGAGCTTTACGCAAAAAAAGAAGAGAACGACACTTCGCTTGGAAAACCGAAGAACGACGGCATTGATCATGCTCATTATTGGGAATCGCGAAAGTGACCCTCGTCACTTTCGTGCGCTGGAATGAGCCCCAAATCAACTCCTGGAAGCAGAATCGACAGCTTACTGTCCCAAGAACCACCTGAGTAACAGTTCTCCGTCATGCTCAAATCGGCATTGGAAGCCTCACGACTGAGTCGCGGCAAGCGAATGACCGACTCCTTAGACATATCTCGAAATTGGTCGTCGTATTTTGATGAGTGGGGTGGATCTCCTCGTCTGAGCCCTTCCTTATGGCCTCGTTTGTCCTCATCAGACAGTGACAACCATCACGGCACTGGCAGCCACGACCTGCTACCTTGTTGTTCCAGATTTCGGACCAAGGGAAGGAACGCTCCCATGCGTAATACTGCTTGCCTCGCGGGAGCTTGCAACTCATTCGCAAGCCTTCTGCTCGCATCGACAGCGATGGCATTTCTCTTCACGGGGCATATCTCTCCAGCACAGGATTCCAAAATCCCCGCCGTGCTGCCCGCGCCGTCCAACGGCAAAGCCATCGTCTGTATCTACCGCGTATCCAGATTTACCGGCTCCGCCGCGCACGACGAGATCTATGTGAACGACACCCATCTTGGCAAACTACTGAACGGCGAATACGAATTCATGGAAGTACCCTCTGGGACCGTGGTCATCGCCGGATTGCCCAAGATGTACTACGGTGGCATCATCCAGTCCACCGGGGCGGCTTTGGCCGAGGCTAGGAAGAAAGAGAACGAGCGGGCTCGGTTTGAGGCGGAGGCCGGCAAAACTTATTACTTCAAATGGACCTCGGGAGCTATGGCAACGGGCATCAAAGTCACGCCTGTGGATCCATCGGTCGGAGCCAAAGAGATGAGCAAGCTCCATCTCTCCAAACCCCCAGACGACGCGGAAGCATCGAAAGCCGAAACAAAACCGGGTCCGCAATAAAATCGTTGCGACTGACCCTGTGGACGCGGCATACGCGCTCGCTGGATATAGTCGATCATCTGTGAGTCGCCGTTGAACTGATGAAGCCATCGAAAGGTCTGGATGGTGGACAAACCCACATAAACCCGAATTTCTGGTTCTGTCCGAATCGGTCATTCTTCCGGAATGCCGAATCCCGACGCGACGCCTGTTTGCCGATCCTATCTCGCCTTTGTCGTGCAAAGCGAACCTGAGCGACTGTCAGAATTCAATTCCGCGTTTGAATTATTTGCAATCTCTCTTTCCGGAACACGCCGGTAGTTGATGTCTAACTAACTCTACTGCTGACTATCATCGACCTGTGCAAACCCAAACCAAGCTGGGCGACATTCTTGCCAACGCAATCACGCACGGGATCGGAGCCGTTCTCGCTGTGGCGGGCGCAGTGTACCTTATCGCCGCATCAACGCGGGGAACGGCGTGGCACATCGTCAGTTGCACCGTCTTCGCCACAACGTTGGTTCTCGTTTACCTGTGCTCCACGCTCTACCACTCGCTGGTGCGAACGCGGGCACGGCATGTCTTTCAGGTTCTCGACCATTCGGCAATTTACCTACTGATTGCTGGGACCTACACGCCTTTCACGCTGGTTTCGCTGCGTGGACCTGTGGGCTGGGCGCTTTTTGGTGTTGTCTGGGCACTGGCCGTCGCCGGAGTGATCTTCAAGAGCGTGGCTGTCGGACGGTTTGCCGTGGCGTCGGTGTTGGTCTACCTGTTCCAAGGCTGGTTCGTGGTCTTCGCGGCCCATCCGCTGCTCCAAGCCATCGGTTGGCACGGGATGATGTGGCTGGTCGCGGGGGGATTGGCTTACACGTTAGGCGTCGTTTTCTTTGCTTTGGACCGCTTGCGCTACTTCCACGCCACCTGGCATGTCTTCGTCCTGGCCGGCAGCGTAGCCCACTACTTTGCCATTCTTTTCTATGTCGTTCCGCCGCGTTCCTGAACCAAGGCGCCCTTTGCCGAAAAAGACATTTGCCACTACGTATGAGTCGCCAAAATGGAGCACATTCGACTGTACGTGTTTCGACTTGGGTGTACGGCTGACGGTCACTCCGGAATGTATCGGTGGATTTCACTCTTTCAGAGGATGACTTGGCAATCCCAATGTTCTCCCGGCTTCCCTTGAGTTGGTCTCGGCCGTGTGGCCTCTCCGGCACTGACCGAGCAGTAACCGCCGAGCAGCTCTCTGAGTGCCTCGGATTATGCGCTTGCTGACATCATTCAGTAAGTGGGGTGGAACGCTTACCAGCCATCACAGCCCGCGGCCGCCCTTCGCGCTATCATGGCCGCGAATCCATACTTGCAACCGAGGCCCTTATGCACGATTCGCTTCACTCGCGTCGGATTCTCTCGAGCGACACCGCCGCTCTATGGCTTCTCGGCCTCGCCTTCACCGTGATTCATCTCATCGCAGGCACGCGCTACGGATTCCACCGCGACGAGTTACTCACCTACTCCAATGCGCGTGACCTCGAGTGGGGATATGTCGTTTACCCGCCAGTGACCGCTTTCCTGGCCCGCATCGAACTCGTGCTCTTCGGGACGTCGCTCATCGGCTTTCGTTTCTTCGCCGCCATTGCCTGCGGGCTCATGACGGTGCTCAGTGGGTTCATGGCACGGGCCATGGGCGGTAGCCGTCAGGCCATGCTCTTGTCGGCATTTGCGGCGAGCATTGGAGGGTCCGTCTTCTTCACCGGCTCCTTCATGTCTTACATGTCGTTCGACCTATTGTGGTGGGTTGCAGCGGCCTGGTGCGTGGTGCGGCTGCTTGAGAGTGGCGACGCCCGCTGGTGGCTCGGCGTCGGGGCGGCCATCGGCCTCGGACTGATGACCAAGTACACTATGGCGTTCTTTGCCGTCGCCCTCCTCGGCGCCACGCTGTTGACCCCGAACCGCCGCTATTTTCGCAGCCCCTGGTTCTGGTGCGGCGTGGTGCTTGCGCTGCTCATCGTCGCGCCCAACCTGTGGTGGCAGTACCAGCACCACTTCGTCAGCCTTGCCTGGATGCGCAGCATCCACGCCCGCGACATTCGCCTGGGCCGCACAGACAACTTTCTCCTGAACCAGTTGTGGCAGACCACCAACCCATGCGCGGTGCCGCTCTGGCTCGCCGGGCTATGGTTTCTCTTTGCCCGGCCGGAAAGCAAGCCGTGGCGGATGCTCGGCTGGATGTACGTCCTTACGCTGGTTTGCTTCATGGCCGTTCGTGGGCGCGACTATTACCTTGCCCCCGCATACCCGATGCTGCTCGCCGCTGGCGCAGCGTGGGCCGAAACCCGGCTCCGGTCGCTCCCGGCGCAAAGGCAGACCCGGCTCCTGCGCACGGCATGGACGGCGCTCGGGATCGGCGGCCTAGTCATCGCCGTCCTCATGCTCCCCTTTGTTCCAGTCAGTTCGCCTTGGTGGCGCGTGCAGGACGCGACATCCCATCAGCTCAACATGCAGATTGGCTGGCCGGAACTCGCTGCCACCGTCGCTCACGTGCGCGATTCCCTCCCGACCTCCGATC
>PLKY01000352.1:0-5277 GCA_003140785.1 Acidobacteriaceae bacterium
TGCCCCCGCCGCTGGAGATGCCGGCTCACCTGCGCGAGCGCCAACGGCCGCCGCAAAAGAAAGATCCCCTGCTGCTGCGGCTGATCACGTACATCCTCATCGTGCGGGCGTTGGCTTTCCTCTTGCTCGCCTTCATCCTGTGGAGCTTCCCCGACTCGGCCGTCGGCACCTATCTGGTGGCAAATTCCGATCTCTTCTTCAAGCGTCCTCGTCATTTCGAGTCGGTCGAGCAGATCCAGCAGTCGGCGCAGGACTTCCTGATGATCGGGTTTCTCCTGGCCGGCATCGTTTACTCCATCGTCGCGTGGAAGTGGCTGACCCGCTTCTGGCTGGCACGGTGGGGCACGATGTTCCTTGCCGGGGCGACTTTGCTAAAGACCGGGATCAACCTCATCGCCGACCGGGCCTCGGGAGTCGACACCCAGTTCACTGCGGCACAGACCCAGGCTCTGGTCGTCAGTTTGATTCTGAATCTGGCAATTGTTCTCTATCTGGCTCTTTCTCCCGGAGTGGCCGAAGCTTTCAAAGAAACTCCCTGGGACTGATCTTTGGGCTCTCGCAATAGCCAGCGGGCAAGTGACCCAAAGCGAATAAATAAATGGTCCGGACCTGCTTTTGTGAAACAATTCTTCTATGCTCCAGCTTCCAAAGATCATCCAGGGCGGGATGGGCGTGGGTGTATCGAATTGGCGCCTTGCCAATGCCGTCTCACGCCTCGGCCAACTCGGCGTCGTTTCCGGCACGGCTCTGGATTCGCTATTTGCGCGCCGTCTTGCCGATGGCGATAAAGACGGCAACATGCGCAAGGGACTGGACGCATTTCCATTTCCTGAGATGGCTCGCCGCATCTGGCAGGAGTATTTCGTCGCGGGCGGCAAACCGAGCGGCACCCCTTATCCCACGGCGCCGATGCATCAGCGAGTGGAGCCGCGCAAAGTGATCGAGCTATGCATGGTTGCCAACTTCGTCGAGGTCTTTTTGGCCCGCGAAGGCCACTCTAATTCCGTCGGCATTAATTTTCTTGAGAAAGTGCAAATGCCACACCTTGCGTCGATTTACGGAGCGATGCTGGCGGGCGTCGGCTATGTGCTGATGGGTGCCGGTATCCCACTGCACATTCCCGGTGTGCTGGACGCGTACGCGTCCGATCGAACTGCGGAGTACAAGCTGTCCGTGGCAGGGGCCATGCCGGATCTGGACAGCATGATGCGGTTCGATCCAGCCGAGTATTCTGAGGGGCCGCTACCCTTGCTTTCGCGGCCGAAGTTTCTGGCGATTGTCTCGTCCAATACGTTGGCCACGACCATGCTGCGCAGGGCGACCGGTAAGGTGAACGGCTTCGTGATCGAGAGCCCGACGGCGGGCGGCCACAATGCGCCTCCGCGCGGCAAGCTGCAATTGAGTTCAACCGGCGAGCCTGTCTACGGGGAGCGTGATCGCGTGAACCTTGCCGAATTGCGTGCCCTCGGCGTTCCGTTCTGGCTGGCGGGTGGCTATGGCAGTCCCAGCAAGCTGCGCGAGGCGCTCGACGAAGGAGCCGCGGGCATCCAGGTGGGCACAGCATTCGCATTCAGTGAAGAGTCCGGACTGCGCCAGGATCTGAAGCGGACCCTTGTTGCGCAGGCCGTCGCCGGAAAGGGCGAAGTTTTCACCGATCCGCTGGCGTCGCCAACTGGATTTCCTTTCAAGGTTGCGCAGTTGAATGGGACTTCTTCGGACGCAGGCGTCTACCAGGCGCGCAAGCGCGTCTGCGACCTGGGCTACCTGCGCGAACCGTATGCAACCGAAGATGGCAAAATCGGCTATCGCTGCGCCTCGGAGCCGGTGGCTAACTATCTCTCCAAAGGTGGCAAAGTCGAGGACACCGTTGGCCGCAAGTGCCTTTGCAACGCACTGCTGGCCAACATCGGCCATGCGCAAACCCGCAAAGACGGAGCCGCCGAACCGGCGTTAGTGACCGTTGGCGACGATCTCAACTCGGTCGTCCAATTCCTGGCACCCGGCCAACTCTCCTACTCCGCCGTCGATGTGGTCCATTCGCTGCTCAGCGGCGTCGCGTCAATGCAGCCCGCTGTCGCTGCCGACTAAGCTGTGCGGTCGGAAGGTGGCATCGTTTCGTTCATTGCAATGTCTTCCAGTTGTCGGCTACGGGCTCTCATCCTCCTCGGCGAGGACCTGGCCCAGTTGATCGAGCTTTCGTTCCCAGACCGTGCGGTGATCGCGTATCCATTGTTCGAGAGCGCGAAATCCCGCAGTCTCTATGCGGCAGGTCCGTACCCGGCCCAGCTTTTCGGTGTGCACCAAACCGACCTCTTCAAGGATTTGCAAGTGCTGCGCAACGGCAGTGAGGGTGATCTCGAGGGGCTCTGCCAGTCGCGAGACGGACATGGGCCTCTCGGTGAGCCTGTCGAGGATTGCGCGGCGCGTGGGATCTCCCAGTGCGTGGAACAAGCGATCCGTGTCGATGGGGGAGTTTTTCATCGGAGTTCCCTTTAGCCTGCTAACTCGCCAGCTCCTTCACCACGCGATCGAGGAGGCCACGCCAGCCCGTTTCGATCATCTGGGGCCCGCCTGGCCAGTCAAGAAACGCTCCCTGATGAGTCAGGATCAAATCCGTCCCGGTCTCTGCGGACAGAAATTCGAGTGTCGCCAGCATCACAACGATGGGCTTTCCGTTCAAAGACATCTTCGACGCCATCACAATGTGCTTTTCGGGCACGATGTCCTGATAGGCGCTTTCGTTCACAATCTCGGAGCCGGCGATGGGGTGGCCCTCCTTGAAACGGTACCGGAACCGTTCGCTGCCTCCCACGCGAAACTCCATTTCGAATTCCTGGATTTCATGGTCGCCCTCGGCATACCAGCGGCGCTTGCGGGCAGGCTCTGCAAAGGCGGCAAACACTCGCTCAGGTGGTTGGGGGTAGTTGCGCTCAATCACGAATGTGCTGTGGACTGTGCTCGGTTCTGCCATGACGTTTCTCCATTCCGCCAATTCAATACTGAAGTATAAACTTCAGTATCCAGCGGCATCTCCAGATTGTCAAGTGGCGACTTCAGTATTTTCAGGAGAGATCGAGGAGCGCTCTCGGTCGGGCATGTCCGAATGGCGAGTCGGTCAGCTGCCAGCCACCGGCGCGGCACCCGCTCCACCCACTCGGAACACCTTCGGCACACGATTTTGCGGCTTGGGCAAGGCAGGGAACTCCGCGTGCGGTTCGGTTTGATACCAGAACGCCGTCGAGTAGAAATTGTCGGAGCGATGGTTGGCGTGGCCGTGCTCGATGGTTACACGAATCGATTTCTCAAAGGTGATCGGGCTTTCCGTGTGCCAGCGGTAGAGGCAATAGCGCCCGCCGATCCGCTCCGGGTCAACGATATATGGCGCGCCCTGATGCAGGTTGGCGAATTCCTTTCCGCCGAAATCCCACNNATCATGTCGTCGCCCTCGCCGAACCACTGGTCCTGATTCTGCAGCACGGCGTGCGTAACACCGACGAAATGGCCTTTCCCGGTCGCCTCCATAAAAACATAATTGCCCTCGCCGTTCAGGTTCTTTTTGTTATTGATGTCGGGTGCATATTCGTTGGTCCAGTTATCGGTCCAGCCCTTGCACGGGGCAGCCTGCCGGTATTGTGCGTGGAAGCGGCCGAGGTTGTCCGGGAGCGTCGCGAGCGTGACATAATCCACGGCGAAATACAGGTCGTCCGTCCGGATCGTTCCCTCGTTTGTCACCGTGAGCCGCGCCGAAGTTGCGAAGGGCATCTTGAAGTAGGCGTTCATCGCCTTCATGGGCGCCACGGCCAAAAGTGCCGATTGATACGTGTAGTACTCGCCCAGCCCGAGTCCAAAGAAATCGCCAATCGGCGTTTCGATCGAGGGCGAGCTTTCACCATCCCACCATGCGCGCAGCACAAGGTTCTTCAGGTGCATCGGGTCGGGTGAATTGATGGTGAACCAGAGATGCGTGACCACCCCGGCGCCGCTTGCGTCGAGCAGCGTCGCTTGCTTGCCGGGATCCACCGGAACCGCGTCGCCGTTGCCTCCTGTCCGGTCCCAGCTTGAAGAGCGGCGCGCTTTGTAGTCGCGAAAGCGTGCCAAGGCAAATAACTCCTCCGGCGCTGGCGATTCAGGCATTGCGGGCGCCTCTGCGGAATACGCTGCTGCGCCAAGAAGCGTGGACGCTCCTGCGACGGAAGCCATGGCGCCGAGGAGCCGGCGACGAGAAGCAGACGGATGCAGCGGATGCTGCGGATCGATTGAAGACATTACGGGTTCCTCGCTCTCAATGAAAGAATGAAAGCGAGTTGTAGCCGCGCACNNCGCGCACGACGGGGGCTGTCAAGCGGAGGCACGGTCGGCCATGATCAGCAATAGCCGAGCAGAGAAAAGATGCGTCGCCCATCGGCCGGCGGAAATGCGCATAGGATGCTCTCCGCGCGTGAACCCATTATTGCCCGATTGTTGATGCCTTGTGGGTGGCGAGATAAGTGTCGATGGCCTGTTGCCAGTCTTTGCCTGCGGATTTGTCGCCTTCGGTCATGGCGACGACATGTTCATTGCCATCAGGTGTAATCGCGGTACGCGCATAGACCACATTGACCTGCGTGCTCGTTTCATTGAGCGGTTTAAATCGTACGTCAATGGTGGTGACCATCAGATCGGGAATGAAGTAGACGTACTGGAAATGTCGTGCTTCAATATCGAAAACCGTTCTGCCCCAAACCGCGCTGAATGCTCCGTGCTTGATGGTGAAGACAGCGCCCTCGACATCATGTGCGGGCTTCGGGTAAATGAACTGCGGGTCCCAATGTTTCCCCGCCCATGCGCGCTCGCCCTCCGGACCAAACAGGGGATCTGTTTCGGCATAGGGAAGGTGCACGACAAGGCTGAAGGCTGTTTCGGTGTGCATCAGCGCCTCCGACGAAGTGGTTGGAGCCTGGGAAAAGCCTGCGGCCGCCCGCGTGGCAATGGCAATCAAAAGGAGCAGGGACTTCATCGTTTGCGCTCCTTCAGGTTGTGGCTATCGGCCGCTTTCAGCGTCATGCCATAGAGGGTTTTGAGCTGATCGATTTCCTTCAGAGTCTGCGGGCCGAAGGGAGCCTTGCCCTCAAACGCATGGAGAACGATTCCCTCGAACAAATCGCCAAGCGTCATGTCCTTCAGCTCGGCAATGGCTTTGAGGACCTTCAACATGCGCTTTTCAAGGCGGACCCCGGTCTGCACGCGCTCCACTTCAATCAATGGCCGGTCTTGCTTCTCGACTGACATGCGTACCAA
>PLKY01000352.1:5291-14574 GCA_003140785.1 Acidobacteriaceae bacterium
GGATTCATTACCGCCAACGTCGACAACGATTCCGGCGGCATCTTCACCTACTCTCAGGCAGGCGCACAGTACGGTTATTCTCTGCTGTGGACCATAATTCCCATCACCATTTCCTTGATCGTGGTGCAGGAGATGTGCGCCCGCATGGGCGTCGTCACGGGCAAGGGACTAAGCGATCTCATCCGCGAGGAGTTTGGCCTGCGCACGACGTTTCTGGTCATGGTGGCGCTGGTCGTCGTCAACTTCACCAATGTCGTCACTGAGTTCATCGGCATTGCCGGATCTCTGCACCTCTTTCATGTATCCGAATTCATCTCGGTGCCCGTTTGCGCGGCGCTGGTGTGGTTTCTTGTCTTTCGCGGAGACTACAAGAGCACGGAAAAGATATTCCTGGTGGCCTCGCTCGTTTACATCGCCTACATCTTTGCCGGTGTGCTTTCACAGCCAAGCTGGCACGAAGCGATTCTGGCTACCGTGCAGCTGCCCAATGACAAGGTCTGGCGCGACAAGGCCTACATCTACATGGCCATCGGCGTCGTGGGTACAACCATTGCGCCGTGGATGCAGTTTTATCTGCAATCGTCCGTCGTGGAGAAAGGAATTCGCGTGAAGGATTACGCGGCTTCGCGCCTGGACGTAATTGTCGGCAGCTTTTTCACCGATTTGGTCGCATGGTTCATTATCGTGGCGTGTGCGGCCACGCTCTTTGTGCACGGCATGGGAGCCATTCAGATAGCTAGCGACGCGGCAGAAGCCATGCGCCCGCTGGCCGGCGACTACGCCTTCCTCCTGTTCGCGTTCGGCCTCTTCAATGCGTCTCTCTTTGCTGCTTCAATTCTGCCGCTTTCGACCGCGTACACGGTTTGCGAAGGGTTGGGCTTCGAATCCGGGGTGGACAAGAGCTTCAAAGAAGCGCCTTTCTTCTACTGGCTCTACACGCTTCTGATTGTGGGCGGCGCGGCAACAGTGCTCATTTTGCCGGATGCGCAACTGGTTAAATTTGCAATCTACTCCCAGGTGCTCAATGGCGTATTACTGCCGGTCATCATCATTCTTATGCTTTTGCTCATCAATCGGCGCGACCTGATGGGCGAGCACAAGAACACCCGGCTCTGGAACGTGATTGCCTGGAGCACAAGCATCATCGTGATCGGAATGACGCTGGTGATGCTCTGGGGATTAATGCCAGGTCATTGAAAGTGTTGCCTCGATGAGATTGTCATTCTGCTATAATTTGTCATGAACTGGAAGGATTGTCATGACCGAAGCGCGGATGAAAATCAATGAAAACGGCAGAGTGGTTATCCCGGCTTCTGTGCGAACGGCTCTCGGCATACAGGCAGGCGATGAGTTGGTCATGCATGTCGAGCAGGACGAGATTCGCATCACGACGCTGAGACGGCGCATCGAGCGAGCGCAAAATCATGTTGGGAAGTATGCAAAGTCAGGCGCTTCATTGGTGGACGAATTGATTGCGATGAGGCGAAAGGCCGCCAGGGATGAATGAGTTCATACTCGATTCGTCAGCGATTCTGGCGATATTGGATCGGGAGCCAGGCGCTGAAAAATTGAGCCTGGAGATCCTTAGCCACGCAGTGATCAGTGCGGTAAATTTGGCTGAAGTGCAGACTGTTCTGGTGAACCGGGGCATTCCGCCCGACGACGCTTGGATTGATGCGTGTAGCCCGGTCAGGGAGGTTATCGCGTTCAGCAGGGAGCAAGCAAAACTTGTAGGGAGCCTTGTCAACCAGACACGGCTTCTGGGTCTGTCTCTTGGGGATCGGGCATGTCTTGCGCTGGGAATTCTCCGGGGCGTCCCGGTTTACACGGCTGACCGTGTTTGGAAAAAGCTGAAGGTCGGGGTTGACGTGCGGTTGCTGCGCTAATCTTGATTCAACCTGACTGTCGGTTTCGGCGCTACAGCAGCTTCCCAGCCGCCAAGTCCTTGATCAAATCGCGGTCGGCAGCCAGAAAATCGTAGCCCGGCAGATCCTCCAGACGCACCCACTTGAGCTGCTGAAAAATCCGATTCTCCAACTCGCCCGAGAACTCGTGGACCGCGAAGAATTGCAGATCCACCGCCCCGCCGTGACGATAATTGTGCCGAATGTGAGTGACGTGACCGCCGATAGTAGCGGTGATTCCAAGCTCCTCGTTCAGTTCGCGCGCCAGGGCCTGTTCGGGGGTTTCGCCTTGCTCAATCTTGCCCCCTGGGAACTCCCATTGCAGTGCCATCGGCTGATCGGGGCGGCGCTGGCAAATTAAAACTTCGCCGGCCCTGACAATCAACGCGGCCGCAACAAACCGAAGCGCAGGTCCGGCGGACCGCAAGCTGGAGTTAGACTGACCGTCTTCCACTCATCCAGTGTAATCGCCCCGAATGGGATGCGGGGTACCGGTGGAAGACTAGGACTCCTACGGCCAATATCCAGATGTTTCAGGCGCATCCGTGCAAAAGTTAATCCGCCACTTACTCTCCGGCCACGGCCGCTTCCGCGCCTTCGGCTGTTCCGGGACGGAAGTAGCCCCAACCGTTTTTCGCCGCCGCCTCCAGCAGAGCCGGCGAGGGGTTTACAGGGAAGGCATTCTTGGCGATTTCAAGCATGGCAAGGTCGTGAATGGAGTTGCCAAAAACGGCATCTGGCCGAGCCAGCCCCACCCGCTTGAGCGCCGTTGCTTTGCCTTCGTCGGTGGGAACGTCGACCAGGTCGCTGCCGATAATCCCCAGCCTGACCGAAACTTCGGCGGCAAGCACGCGGTTTTCTGGAACGCCGAATCCACGCACGCCCTCGCTGACCACCCACTTGTTGGTTGAGCTCACAGCCCACAACTCCACGCCCTCACTTTGCAGCGTACCGAGCAACGACTCGATCTCGGCGAACACGCGAGGCCGGACGAATTCGGTCACGTAGCGGGCGGCTGCCTCCCGCAACTCCGGCTCGTGCAGTCCGGCGTACATCTGCACCATCTCACCGCAAATCTGCAGCTCGGAAACGTGGCCCGCCAGGTAAGCGCGGTGGCGTGTGTCGATCCAGTCGCTCGTGGAACGCGAAACCAACCCCTGGTCGATGGTCCAGACCATGAATCCGTAGCCGGAATCGCCGCCCCAGATCGTTCCATCGCAATCGAAAACTGCCACCCGCGGCTTGCTGTCCAGAACGAGCCGTTCGAACTCCCGTGCACTCCATTTGGGTATTTGAATCCCTGTCGGTGTCAAGCTTTCCTCGATAATGCCAAATGATATCCAACTTTATTGTCTTCTAACTGACCTGTCTTTGCACGTGAACGTTTCGCGAAGAACTTCGCCTTTCGTCGCCGAGCGCATGTAGCCAATGGATTTATGCACCCTTGATCGGTTGGCGACTTTGATACCGTGATAAACGTGGTTCGGTCGTTCCGGGTATAGGTCGATCTATCCCGCGTGACGCCGATAATCGAAATGTGAGCGCCACGAACAATCTTGCATTGCTGAAGGAATATCAGCTGTATTTGCGCATAGAGAAGGGCCTTCGACCGCTCACCTGCGAGGCCTACGAGAGCGATCTGACCACCTTTGCCGAATTCCTTGAAAGCCGCGATCGAACGCTCCTTTGTGCGGCGCAAGAGGATTTGGGGGGCTTTCTTGAGCACCTGCGCACGCACGCTGTCGATTCCCGTTCTGCGGCGCGCAAACTCAGCTGCCTGCGCGGCTTTTACAAGTGGCTGCTTCTCGACAAGCGCATCCATCACGATCCAACGGTGAACATCGAGTCTCCCAAAGCCTGGAAGGTTCTCCCCAAGTCGCTGGCCGAGCCCGAAGTAGCCGAGATGCTGGAACGCGCAGCGATGGCCGCATCGCACCCGCAAGCGCGCGCAACGGCACTGCGCGATCGGGCCATTGTTGAATTGCTCTACGCGGGCGGGCTGCGCGTCTCCGAAGTGACTGCCCTCTCCACTGGCGACCTGGTGATGGATGCGGGCCGTGTGCAGGTCCGCGGAAAAGGAGACAAGGAGCGCATTGTGCCGCTTGGTCGATCCGCGCTCGAAGCTCTTGAGGAATATTTGCGGGAAGGGCGCCCACATCTGGCGCGGATCAGCACAGCGCGCAAATCCCGCGGCACTCAAGATGCGGCGCGCCTGTTTCTATCGCTTCGCGGGATGCCGCTCACCCGCCAGTGGGTCTGGCATCTGGTGAAAGCGCTCGATAAGACGGCGAGCCCGCACCGGCTGCGGCATAGCTGTGCCACGCACATGGTGGAGCATGGCGCCGATCTGCGCAGCGTGCAGGTCTTGCTTGGGCACGCCGATATCTCGACGACCGAGGTCTACACGCACGTGGCCCTGGGGCACCTCAAAGCCGTGCACCGCAAGCACCATCCGCGCGGTGTTGCAAGAGCGCCTGTGTCTGAGTCTCCTCCGGAAGAAGTTCCTGGAGTCGTAGACGAAAAGAAAAATGGTCGAGCCAAGCTGATGCTCGTTTATTCGAAGCCGCGCAAGGATCCTTCATGATCGCTTCGCCGCATCGGGCCGTTCACTCTTCGCTCGATTCGCTCGTGAACGAATATCTGGCCGTATTGGCCAATGAGCGTGGCGCCTCGGAGCACACATTGCGTGCCTACCAGCGCGAGCTGCATGGCTTTGCAGCCTGCATGACAAAAAGCCATGGCGGCGCAAAAGCTATCGATCGCATCGAACACACGCACATCCGCGCATACCTGGGCACGCTCTACGAACGCGGCCTCTCGAAGGCTTCGGCGGCGCGAGCGCTAGCGGCCATTCGCAGCTGGTTCAAGTGGCTCGCCCGCGCAGGCTATCTCGAGAAAAACGTGGCCTCGCTTGTGTCCACGCCGCGCCTGCCCAAGCATCTGCCGGNNTATGGCTGCGGCATCCGCAACGCCGAGCTTACGGGGCTCAACCTCGACGACATTCATTGGGCGAATGAGGCGATCCTTGTTCGCGGCAAAGGCCAGAAGCAGCGCTACGTTCCCTTGGGCGACGCAGCTGCTGTGGCTCTGCGCGCCTACATTGCCGAACGCTCCTATCGGCTCGCCGCAATCGACAATGGCAAAGTTGCATCGAGTCCCGCGCTGCTTTTGAACCTGCACATGCGTGGCCTCGACAAGCCCGGCGGCGATGCGCGGCTGACGACGCGCAGTGTGGGACGCATCGTCAAGCGCATTGCCATTCTTCACGGACTTTCATCGGACGTGCATCCACACACGTTGCGTCACGCTTTCGGCACACACCTGCTTGAAGAGGGAGCCGATCTGCGGGCAATCCAGGAATTGCTTGGCCACGAGCGCCTCTCAACGACCCAGCGGTACACGCAGTTAACCAATGCGCAGCTCCAGCGGGTTTACGACGACACGCATCCGAGAGCGAAGTAAGTCTTCATTCGCGAGCAATAGGCAAGATCGGCAATCGTCTACCTGCCGCCTAATTGATCAGATGTTTCGTGGCCGCATCGATCTCGCGGCAGAATTGGCTTTCGATCTGTTGCTTTAGGGCCGCAGTCAGGATCCTCTTTTTGCCGAGGTAAGACGCAATCGCGCGGACCGGATCTGCGGCTGCAGATTGGTTGCGATCTGCGGCCCCGGAAACCGCAGTCGAGCCGTGATCGACGCACTCGATGAGAGTAGGACCGCGCCTCTGCCGGGCGCGAGAGATCGATTCGCTGGCCACGCGATACACAGCCAGCACGTCGCGTGCATCGACGGCGATGCGTGGAACTCCAAACGCTAGCGCTTCGACCGAACTATTCCTGTTTTCTCGCGGTGAAGGAAAGCTCTCTCGACGATCCGGCGAGGAGAAATAGTGAAGCAGAACCAACGGCAAGTTGTGACGGCTGACGAATTCAAGTTGCTTGACTGAAACGTCCGATGTGGATTGGTCCTTACAAAAGACGAGGGCAATCCTGTCGTCCTTTGCAGCTTTGTGCGCCTTGGCTGCTTGGACGGCCTCACTGAAGTCAATACCATTCCAGCGCGGCACATGCGATGTACTTCCATTTCGCCCAGCCGACACGTTTCCATTGTGTCCAGCAGCAGAGCGCCCGTTGCCATTGAGCGGCGCGGCGATCGACCCAAAAATGCTTTCGAGCGAAATCCCATCGACCAAGGACCAAAGCAACCGATTGCCCGGCGCGCTCAGCGTATCCTCTGGGCGCAAATC
Organism: Acidobacteriaceae bacterium; assembly: GCA_003140785.1. Classification (GTDB taxonomy): domain Bacteria; phylum Acidobacteriota; class Terriglobia; order Terriglobales; family Acidobacteriaceae; genus Telmatobacter. The sequence continues at coordinate 11,442 of PLKY01000352.1, forward strand.
TGCCGTGACTCCAGCCAGCGTTGCTTCACTGCCGGCGCCGATCTCCCAATCTTGCGGAAGTTTCCCCCGCTGCGCCAGTTCGGTGGTCCGCTCCGCAATCAGGCGTGACTTCACCATCGCGGAATAAAGTTGCACTAGCTTTTCGCGAGAAATCAAATTCCTTGCCTCGCCTACGTTGAGTAGTCAGCGTTGATGTGGACGTATTCCTGCGTTAAGTCCGTGGTCAGAAATTCGCACGTGCCCGCGCCTTGATTGAGTTGGATGCGAATGGAAAACTCCGGCTGCTTCAGATAATCATGCGCTGCCGCCTCATCGAACTCTGGCGCACGACCGCCGTCGCGACACACCGGCTGGTCGCCGAACCAGATGTCGATTTTCTCGGGGTCAATCTCCGCGCCGGAGTATCCGATGGCCGCGACGAGCCTGCCCCAGTTGGGATCCGATCCGGCCCACGCAGTCTTTACCAGAGGCGATTGGGCGATGGACGTGGCAACGCGGAGCGCGTCTGCATCGTTGGCGGCCCCGCTAATCTGGAGTTCAACGACGTGCGTCACACCTTCTCCGTCCGCGACCACCTGGCGGGCGAGAGATTTGCAGATATACTTCACTCCCTCAGCGAAAGGCTCGCAGTGCTGTTTGCCGAGATCGACGCCGCTGGCGCCCGAAGCCAACATCAGCACAGTATCGTTCGTCGAGGTATCGCCGTCCACAGAGATGCGGTTGAAACTCACATCAATCGCATCGCTCAGATAGTTGCTCAGCATGGCTGGCTCGATCGCTGCGTCGGTCAGGATATACACCAGCATCGTGGCGTGGGGTACTAGCTGGGGGTGGATCATCCCGGAGCCTTTGCACAATCCGGCGATGCGCACCGAAGTTTGTGCACCGCTCTCATCCACGAAAGTGAAATCGATGAACGCCGTCTTCTCCACCTTGTCGGTGGTCAGGATCGCCTGCGCCACCTCCTGAAAGTGATCGCTATCCGATCCCAGGCGCGCCGCGAGGTCCGGCAAAGCCGCAATCAGCTTCTCTGCGGGCAACGGCACTCCAATGATGCCTGTTGAGGAAGGGAAGACTTCTTCCGGTTCGCATCCGAACGTTTTTGCCGCGCCCATGCAGGTGGCGCGTGCAGCATCCAGGCCTGCCTGTCCCGCCGCGCAGTTCGCGTTGCCCGCGTTGATGGCGACCACGCGCACCAGTCCCCCGGTTGCACGCAAATGCTCCATGTCGATTTTGAGCGGCGCAGCGATGACGCGATTCGACGTGAACGCGGCGGCCGCGCTGGCAGGGGCATCGGCGACGATCAAAGCAAAATCGGTGCGGCCGCTCTTTTTCAGCCCCGCCTTGGTCGCGCCAAACTTGAAGCCCTGAGGAATGAGATATCGAGAAGGGTTGCTCATGAAGTGGACCCATTTAATCTAACAAATGTGGATAGCTTTCAAGAGAACATACGCGATAGCGCGGCCCCTTTCGATCAAAACAAGTTTCTCGATCTCGAAAACGTCAACGTCGCCCGCGGCGATCGCATCGTGCTCCACGACGTCAACCTGACTATTCGTGCCGGTGAGCATGTTGCCATTCTCGGGCCCAACGGATGCGGCAAGTCCACCTTGATTTTGACCATCACCTGCCAGATTTATCCCATTGTGCAGCCAGGGATGCGGGTGCGCATCTTTGGCCGCGATCGCTGGGACCTGACCCAGTTGCGAAAGCACTTCGGGGTTGTCGGCACGGATCTCCCCGGCGAACGCACGGCCGTCACCACCGGCCTCGACGCCGTGATCGCCGGCTTCTTCTCCGCATCGACTCTCTGGCCCAACCTGCATGTCACGGATGAAATGCGGGACCGCGCCGTGGAAGCCCTGGCGCGCATTGAAGCCTCGCACCTGTCCACCCAGCTTGTCGGAGAGATGTCAGCAGGCGAGAAACGCCGCATCCTCATTGCCCGCGCACTTGTCCACCGGCCGCGCCAGTTGCTTCTCGATGAGCCGTCAAATGCTCTTGACCTGGCCGCGCAGCGAGAGCTTCGCGATACCCTGCGTCGCCTCGCAGCCGAAGGCACAGGCCTGGTGCTGGTCACCCATCACCTGGGCGACATTCTCCCCGAGATTGATCGGGTGATCCTTATGCGTGGAGGCCGGATCGTAGGGGATGGCCCGCGTGCCGAACTGCTCACCGCCCCACGTCTCAGCGATCTCTTCAACACACCAGTGCGCATCGGCCATGACGAGGAGTGGCTGCATAGCTGGTGAAATCCGCTGTTCCTCCTTGGCCACACTTCGAGCGTCTCGAACTCATTGGGATTAATCGAAAAAATCGATTTGGCTTGATGCCAGCGGATTTGGCGCCGTGGTAACATTCCCGCATCAGGTCGTCCTTCCCGCAGCCTGACGGAGGTCCCCATGAGCCCTTACTCAAGACGAGAATTCCTCAAAACCGGAATTGCCGCTGGAACTATTGCGAGCGTCGGAACCCTGCCCTTACACGCCGCCAAGCCCACTGCGACCGATGTCGTCACCCTGGGCAAGTCGGGTGTGCAAGTCACGCGGCTCGCCTTTGGCACCGGCAGCAGCAACGGCCATGTGCAGTCCGCTTTGGGCCAACAGCAATTCAGCAAGCTGGTCGCCTATGCGTATGAGCGAGGCATTCGTTTCTTTGAGACCGCCGAGTCGTACACGACTCCCGCCATGCTCGGCGAAGCTCTCAAGCCCTATCCGCGCGAGAGTTACGTGCTGATGAACAAGGTCACCACCGATGAGGACGTCGATCCTCACGTGCGTTTCGACGAGATGCGCCGCATCTCGCAGACCGAATACTTCGACATCATGCTGCTCCACTGGCAGCACACTGACAGCTGGGTGGCCGAAACCGCCCGCTGGCAGGACGGCATTCTCGAAGCGCAGCAGAAGAAGACGATCCGCTCGCGCGGAGCCTCGGTGCATGGCTTGCCCGCGTTGCGCCAGATGCCCGGCAACAAGTGGCTCGAAGTGGCCATGATCCGCATGAACCACAAGGGCACACGCATGGACGGCCCCACCTACGACGACAACAACAATCCCGACCGTGTCCCCGAGGTGGTAGCGCACGTGAAGCAGGTAAAGAGCGACGGCATGGGCGTGATCAGCATGAAGCT
>PLKY01000020.1 GCA_003140785.1 Acidobacteriaceae bacterium
CCCAGACCAGGTTGTATTTCTGACTCCAAGTTCCTGGACTATTGAAGGCCAGCTTATAGTGATCTCCTTCCTTCGACATCGCGACCCATTTCACTGCCATGCTCCTCGCCACGGTGCCGAACTCGAAGGCAACTTCATCGTGATGCAACAAATGAGCAAGATCCGCATATGCCGCGAGTGCATCGATTGCCTTAATTGATAGATTCGCGTTGTGGGCGACGTGGCCTGCGAAGTCATCGGTCGTGAGCTGATTCTCCGGATCAAGCCCCTTCTGTTTCAGGTACTCGGCCCAACTCGTGAGTTGACTCCAATAGACCTCCGCCAGATGAGCGTTGCCTTCCGCTCGCGCCAGCGCATCAATCAGAATGAGCATGTTGCCACTTTCTTCAACTGGCATCTGATCTTCCTCACTCGCTTCGCCGCCGCCGTAAACCTGACCATTCGCCAGTGGATATTGCCCCAAATCATGGGGCGCGAAGGGGAATCGCCAGCGAGGAAGTGCGGAGTACTCGAGCACTGGAAGCAACTGCGCCTCAAGCAGCTTCGGCTGGAAGAACAAGAAGAAAGGAGCAGATGGATAAAGTACGTCCACAGTCGCTATGCAACCATTTGAAAAGTTCTCTTTGGCGAAAAGCATCGGTTCGCCGTTGATATCGGCAACCAGTTCATGAGCAGCGAGAGTTTGCCGATAGGACATAATTGCAATCGCTGCGTAGTGCTGCCCACCAAGCTTGATCAAATCTCTCGTCAAATCAGAATCGAATTGGTTGCCGCGATTCTGCAAATCAGCATATTGCTTTTCCGCGGTATCGAGCATCTCCTCGACCGGCATATTCTTACGCTGCCAATAAGGCTGCAGGTTCCTCTGAAGGTACTGAATGGCATACCCCTCTGTATAGGAAACGAGAACATGTCGAACAACCTTTGTGGAACTCACAGACCCAAAATCCAGAACGGCGTCCAGATGTGCGCTAGATTGGCTGGCGGGTTCAGGCATGCCAATAGAATCGTCCTCAATGAGATGGCCCGAGTCGATGAACCTTTCCATGAGATTTCTGAAGAGAGCTATTTCTGCGGGTTCATTCTTCGGCACCGCCAAATGAAAATAGCCCCAGTTGATTCGTAGATCGTCTCCTGAGCGATTCAGTACATTCTGATCGTGGGATCCAACCGACAATACATGAAGCAATCTCGTCTGGTGACGAGAGGTCACGACCGGTTCGCTGCGATCGTTAACCGCAATCACAGGATCAACATCCAGTAACACTGAAACCTGATGAGAGCCCGAGTCTGTCGCCTTCACATTCCAGGTCAGGTAGGTAACAGGGCGGGATAGCACATCCAGGTCGTTCATCATCGCCGGTGTGAAGAATTCGAATTCAAGCTGCACGCCAGCTTCCCGAAAGACATATTGAGTATGGGTGGGCGTCACCACTATCGAAGTCTGGGTCATCGCCTGAACGCTATCGGGATGCTCACCCATGAACCGGAAGGCTTTGCCATCGATCCGCGCGATCCCCTCCATGGGTTGGGGCGCGCCTGTCCAATGCCGAGTTGGCTCGTCGGTCAGCCTATCTGCCATGGACCAGATGCTGAAATAGGGATTGTGCGTCACCAGCGGAACTGCAGGGGGGCGCTGCTGCGCCGATACATTGAAGGCCGTTAAAAAGATAACGGCCGCGGAAGCGATTGGGACTCCACATGGGTTCGTTCGCATTTTATTGATCGACCTTCTCCTCGTTGAAACTCTCATTGCGTTTCATCTTCTAGAAACGCTCAAATAGCTTTGCTCTGTGGCAGTGTTCAAAAGAGGGTAAGCGTACGGCGATCCTTTCAATTACCCACAAGTTGAACTCCGATCATGATGCCGAGTTCGATGTCTGTTAATCGGGACAGGCCTCTCCAGATGACGGTATTTCCCGGTGGCGGGTCGTGTGCGCGAGCAAGATAACCTCCCAGACGCGCGAGCTTGACGATGTAGTGGCCGAGTGACAGGCGTGGTGGAACCGATCGCTTATTGGGGACCAGTTCGTCGAGCAGATACTGGTCAAGATCCGTGAAAGCCTCTGTTGGGGCCGCATCGGGACGGGTACGATTCAACATCGTGATCCAGAAGATTCTCCAGCTGAGGATAGTCAGGATAGCAATGAGATTCACAAGCCGTTCGGCGGTTCTCAGCTTCGCTTCTTCGGCTCTGCATCCGGATTTGAGGATTTTATGAAAGGTCTCGATCTTCCATCTCTGGGCGTACCATTCCAGCTTCTCGATAGCGTCGAGGCAGGAGAGCACCGGCAGGTCGGTGAGCAGCTTCCAGTTGATCTTTTCTCGGTCTTTTGGGCTCGTCCTCTCCGTGGCATGAATGGCCGTGAGGAACAGCTCCGGATAATCCTTTTGCTTGCCTCTCGGTGGACGAACCACCATGCGGCGAAAGCGCATTTCTAGCACCGCGGTACTCACCTCGCCTTGTCTGTTGCGCACCTGAAGCGAATGCAGGCCACGCAACTTTGAGTCTTTCATTTCAGCGGCCACTGTGGTCGTGCCCTCTCCAGCCAACCGGTCAACGCAGGTGCGCACCAGGAAATGCGTGCCCAGTTGCTGCGCCAGGCAGAACAACTCATATATGTCGCTCTCGCGATCCCCGATATGAACGCAACGCTTCGGATCACCGAGCAACTCCGTCGACTGGCGTAGGTTCTCCAGCCAGCGGATGCTCTCCTTCTTTTCGATCGGTACACGCGTGGGATTGATCCTGCGCTTCAGAGCGTTCGCGCCGTGAAACTTGTCTCTGTTCCAGAACTTGATCGCCGCTAGCCCGAGAGGCAGGCCCTCACGCGTGGTCACCAGGCTGGAATGCATGAGGATTCCGCACTGGGTGTGAAATCGCGGTGGACCAGGTTTACCGATGGAAGTAGGAATTCTGTTCACTATCCCGATCGACGCGGTGTCTTCGTGGCGAAAGGAGAACTCCGTCGTGTCGTGAAGGATCAGGATAGGAAAACCCTTCGCCGCAGCAAAACGATCTCGCGTGGAAGAAAAGTGACCAGCCAGAATATTCGCTTCGCTGATCCGCCCATTGCCAAAGAACCGATAGGCGGCCTTGGTGTTGGCCCAGTCCTGGCAAGCCCACGGCGTAGCCGCACCCACTTTGCTCGACAATTGTTCTAACAGCTGTCGCAGTCGCTTGCCGTGGCGGACATCCTCGAACTCGCATCCCACAACCTCATTGTCTATCCATGCATCCGTTCCTGCCTCATCAGATGCTCTCCTACGCTCGACACTATCCAACACCGGCTTCTTGCTCATGGCCTCCACTGCGCCATGACTCATCTCTCAATGTAAGTACCTGACTTGAGGCAGAATACTGGGCATCAATACTCACGCGGATTCAGTGAAAACTTGTGGGTAATTGAAAGACGGCGATCCCATCTCGAATGGGATTTAGAGTGTGTCATCAAGAAGTTGGAAACTGTGGCCTATTGAGCGATTCTTTTCCACATCTCCACATCCATACACAGGTTGACAACCAATCTTTTTAGTCGTGCATTTTCTTCCTGCAGCAAACGCAGGCTCATGACACTTCGCGGTGCATTTAGAGCCTTCGCTCGTGGATCGGAATGCAGCTCCGTCCCGGTTCGAGTCGACGAAGGAACATTGCTCTCACGCTTTCTCGGAATACCTCCCTTCCCCCGACGCAATTCAACCGCGTGCACGTCAGGACTCCACTTCATCCTTGAAATAACAGACAAGACCTTGGATCTCGTGTGATCAGACACGATCGCCGCCCCGTTTATGACACGCGACACCGTCGCTGTCGAAACTCCTGCCATTTGGGCGACGTCTCTCAAAGTGCAAGACACTATGCTCTCTCCAGGAGAACCATTGTTACTACGTCTCAACCTGAACGGCTCAGGCTTATCACTCGAACCTACCTTCTCCTATCATTCAAAGATTCCAAGCATTCATTTCGCGTGCGCGGGAACCGAATCGGATAGCCAACTTTCCATCGGTTGTTTGTTCGGACCATCCAGCGTTCCGCGTTCCAAGGCTCCGCGACTGCCGTCGTCGCAGCATGCACGAGCATAGAGCCCAGCAGACAGATCAACACACCGCATGCGAAACCTGAGATATTCATCTCTTTCTTCTCTCTTCGCCCGTGCACACTTCACCTTCGCGGCTCAGTGTTACTTCTTGAGTGCAATCTGTATCACTGTTACGCTGGCGTTCGGAAAGGTGTAGGTATGTTTGGCAGTGAATCTCTCGGTGTGTGTCACAGCGGTCACGCGGTACGGGTTGTATTCGTCGTTCTCAGCAAGCACACCGTCGCCAGCGATGGTCGTCACCTGAGCGGGCCCACTGTCTACTGCAAAGGAACTAAGATCGATAACTGCGGATTCGGGACGTGTAACATGGCGATTGACGCACAGCAGCACCAACTTGCTTCCGTCTTCCGATTGGGCTGCGACGACATCGAGATACGGCGCAGACGTGATCTCTGGTAGTTGAGTGACGCCCTTCGAGATGTTGAAGGTTGGTGAAGTGGACTCCACCCTGAGCAAAGTGTGGGGTCTCGCATTTGCGTAAGTCCGCAGCACCCAGTAGGCGGGCGAGACATACACCTGTTCCCGCTTCTTCCATATCCCGCCAAACTCGACAATCCCCGTCATATTGGCGATCGACACTGCATCCGAGTTACGCATCATCGCATTCAGGAATCCACCGGCAAGCACGGCGCCTCCCATATTGTTGTAATTCGGTACTGTACGCGAGTTGGCGCCCATCAACCACTCGGTAAAGGCAAACTGCACCTTGGGCCTGTGAGCTTCCACAGCCTGCTGCTTCATTGCACGGATCCGTTCCGACAGGCCCCAAGGGAGAGCGAGCATCGCCATCGTTCGAAATTCGTTTGTGGCCCCGGGAAGAAGCACGTCTTCGTTAAAGATGAAGTGACTGGAAAGATAATCGAAGGTGTCAGCGGGGTTGGTAAGCTGCTGCGCGTTCCAGTCCTGAAACAGGCCTGCGTCGCCTCCGGTCGCAATCAGGTGGGCACTTGGGTCAACCTTTCGCACGGCGTTACTATTCGCTAGAGTCACGGCCGCGGCAAGTGTCGCCGCAGGATAGCCCACCTGGTAGTCTCCCCAAAGCTCATTCCCCAGTTCCCAGGTAAGGCCCCCGTGATGATCAGCCCAGTGCGCGTTGACGAAGCTGACCCACTCGGCAGCTTCGCGCGGTGTTCCGGTACCCAGGTTCAGTGCAATCTGCGGCTTCGCCTGGATGAGCTCACAGAAGCGGAGGAACTCGGCTGTGCCGAATGTGTTGTACTCGGGTATACCCCAGGCCAAGTTCAATTTACTAACGCGAGTGTCCAGCGGCCCCACGCCGTCGTGCCAGTCATACGCTGAGGTGAAGTTACCCCCGAAACGAACCACCGGCGAATGGAGTTCCCGTGCCAACGTCAGGACTTCTGGGTCCATGCCATCCACTGCGTCGTCAGGGTTCAAGACGACGTTGTCCACCAGCACACGAGCATCGCCTTCGAGAGAGATCACCAGATCCGCAGGTTCAAGCGGAGCCACTTGGCCGGGATTCAACTCAAGGTGAAATGTGTACTTCACCCAAGCGTCTGATGGCGCCTGCACAACACTCGCCGCCAGCACTTCCGCCGGGTGCGCGTGGCGGCGCAGGGAGAGCTTTACCGTATAGTTCCCATCGACATGCTTCAGCCAGAGGCTGCCGCTGTACTTGAGCTCTCGATGAACAGGGAGGTAGACCTGTTCCAGTATGCCCACCTCCTTGCCCGGAAGCGACATCAGGAGCATGGATTGTGCTGAATTCGCCGCGTCTCCACGCACTGGAACATAACGGCTGCCCTGGGCTAGATAGAGTGGCTCCCACGGGGTTGGCAAACCGAGCGATGACGCTGCACGAAGTTCAGCGTGGGAATTCCACAGCGTCTCGAGATTCTCCCCAGACCAGAGTCCCTCTTCAAAAGAGGGATTCTCCACAACGTTGGCCCAAAGTCCTCCGTAAGTAGAGTGACCAATCGGCTCTAGAAAACTCCCAAAAAGAGTAGGTGCTATCTCTTGCCGCGTGTCGGGATGGCTAACTCGAATTACGATGGGCTTGTCTTGGAGTTCTGGCGAAGACTCCGACATCTGAGGCCAAGCGAGAGGGACCGCAGATACCGCCAAACAAAACAAGGTAAAAGGCTTGATGAGCTCTAGTGCCGATTTGACGAGGATCTTCATGTTCAATGATGTCTTCTTTCGTGCAAGGAAATGGGATCGGGGAACCGAGGCCCGACGCGGACCCATAGGGGCAACACCGGGCCATCACTCGAACCTACTTTCTCGTATCATTCAAAGACTCCAAGCATTCACTTCGCGTGCCCAGGAACCCAATCGGATAGCTAACTTTTCATCGATTTGTTTGTTCGGACCATCCTCATACTTACTCCCTTGTCTCCGTGGACGAATCACAAGGCTCGTCTGAGTGATTAGGGATCCAGTCGAGCGTCAAGGAACCATCGAGGAAAATGGTCAGTATTTCGCATTACTGCGCTGTGTCCTTTTCGATTGTCTGGCTTGTAGGTGTTTTGAAGCCAAATTGCTCTTGCCCCAGAGAGCTTGCCTTCCGTGCCTCTCGCAGTTTTTCGAATTGCTTCTCTTCCAAAACAGAGTCCCGGTTCCGTCCCAACTTATGGTAGGCCTGAGCCAAACGAAAATGCGCAACTTCGTTGTCACCGTCGAGTCTCACAGCCTCCAATAACGGCTTGAGTGCCTCTTGCGCTTTATCAGAGGCTGTCAAGGCCTTTCCAAGCCCGATAAACGCATCAACGAGATTGGGCCGCAATCTACACGCACGGGAAAAGTGATCAATTGCAAACTGGTACTCAGAACGCTCCCAAAAAATCTCGCCGAGTTCGTACTCAGAGTACGCGTCATTCGGATTGAGCTTTAATTCGTATTCAAATTCTGGCTGCGCCTCCTGTCGAGCTGTCTCATCCTTCGAACTCGCCAACAATGCGCGACCCATTTCGTAGTGAATCCTTGGAAGATTCGGGTCAGATTCCAATGCCTTGCGATCCTCTGCAATCGCGCCTAAGAAGTCGTTATCCGCTAAATATGCCTGCGCCTTGACAAGGTGCATGGCCGAGGAGTCTGGAGAATTCTTGAGAAGTTCCGCTACAGCCTGGGCAGCAAGGTCCGAATAGGTGCGATAAGCAGCATAGAGAACCATTGGATCGTCGGCATTCGACTGCCTGAGAGTCTGAAGCACACCCGCAGCCTTTTCAAGCGCATCTGAATCCTGATAGATCGATACTAGGCACATTCCTGCTTCAGTCCGGAGCGTCGGATCTTCCACGTGTTGAAACGAGTTCTCAAGAAGAGGAAGCGCCGCACCAGTTTCCCCAAGGCGATTCTTCGCCAGACCCAGAAAGGCTTGCGCATTCCACAGAGAAGGCTGCAATTTCAAAGCTACTTCGAAGGAGTGTACTGCTTCGGTAACATTGCCGTGTTGAAGATCGATTTCGCCGAGGTTTGCGTACGCTTCGGCGCTGTTTGGATCCAGTTTGAGAATCTCGCGAAACTCGCGCGCTGCTGCAACGGGCTGACCTGCCTTCAGCTCATCCTGGGCCCGTTGATAGTGAAGCCGAATCTCGCTTTGCGTGTCGGCCTGGGTTGCGGTCGCGGAGGCGTTATTCCACGCAGGAAGAACCTCAGCAGCCGTGCAGGTCAACGTCAACACAGTTGTCCAAAGAGCCCCAGGATATCTTCCCAGTTTCGGTATTTTCCAACGACGCGACAGAAGTAGCCGCATAATCTGCACAAGGTGATTCGCGGTTGCTACCGCGATCAGCGCTTCATATTCGTTGCATTCGCTCATCTGGCAGCCTACTTGTTCCATGGGCGCACGATTTAGCTCGTAGATTTCGTGGCGGGTCATGTTGAAATCTTACCGCCGGATTCTCCTGGGCAAGATCTGCAACGGAGTGATGGGAATCGTGCAATATCGGCGAATCTCAAGATCAGCAATTGAAGTAGAGGTAAGGATCAGTACGTGATCCTCACCTCTACTTTTGAAAAAATGCACCAGCAGATGATCCAATCGATAGAACATGGTCGATAGCAATCAACTCACAACACCGACTCGGAACATCAACGCAGATCAAGGCTTCCAAGTGGAACGGAAGAACCCAACACTCGTCCTTACCATTTCAAATGGATCCCGAACTGCATCCGTCGCATGTAATCGACACCCCAACCAGTCCCAGGTGATACCAAGCTGGTGATTTGCCCTGCGGTTGGGGTGTCAATCGCGTTGTTAGGCAGGCCCAGATTTGTGTGGTTAAGCAAGTTGAAAGCCTCCCAACGGAAATCCAGCTCCGTGTCTTCCTTGTTTAAGGGGCTCTTGAAGGCGAAGGTCTTGCCGAAAGTTGTGTCTATTTCCGTATAACTGGGTCCGGTCATGATTCCCT
>PLKY01000282.1:0-1093 GCA_003140785.1 Acidobacteriaceae bacterium
CAACAATATCGACCGCTTCCAACTTACGCTCGACGCCATCAAGCGTGTACCCCGGCTAAAATCTCAAATCGATTCGGCCGAGCAATGGTATTCCGAAGCAATTCAACGCCACAAATTGTATGTAGCTGAAAACGGCGAGGACCTGCCTGAGATTCGCAACTGGCGCTGGTCCGCCGAATAGGCAAATTGTTTTGAATTCGTTTGCAAGGGGCTCTCGTTCATGTCGTCTTTGCCTGTCTTGGTTTTAAACAGCGGTTCGTCTTCAATTAAGTTTTCCATCTACGAAGCTGCGGATGGCGAGCGCACCAAATTGCACGAGGGTGCAGTCGATGGCATCGGCACCGATCTCGGTAAGTTCTGGATCAAGGATGGCGACGGGAAAAANNCTGGTGGATCAAACCCCGGCTCTGCCCACGCGTTCTGTAGCTTTCAAGCTGGTGGCCGACGCGCTGCACTCCGCCGACTTCCCTTCCCCGGTCGCCATCGGTCATCGCATGGTCTCCGGTGGTCCGACTGTACTTGAGAACCAACTCATCACGCCGGGATTGATCGACGAGATGGAGAGCTACACGGCATTTGCCCCGCTGCATACACCGATTGCGATCTACATCATGCGCGAGGCACTGAGGCTCTTTCCAGGAATCCCCAACTTCGTCATCCTCGATACCTACTTCCACCGCACCATGCCCGAAGTGGCGAAGCGCATGCCAATTCCTTCGGAGTACGCCGAGATGGGCGTGCGGCGCTATGGCGCACATGGAATCTCATACGAATCGATCGTGTATCAGCTACAGCCCAAAGTGCCAGAGAAGATGATTGTCGCGCACCTTGGCAACGGTGCGTCCATCTCGGCGATTCGGAACGGCAAGTGTCTCGATACGTCGATGGGCCTCACGCCCACCGGCGGCATCATTAGCGGCACGCGCACGGGCGATATCGATCCCGGCGTTTTGCTCTTCATCCTGCGGAAGATTGCCGAAAAGACCGAGAACGCCTCGGCCGCAGCAGACCAGCTAGAAGCGGTCGCCAGCAAGAGGGCCGGACTGCTCGGCGTGAGCGAGCTCTCGAATGACATGCGCGACCTGCGCGACGC
>PLKY01000282.1:1133-3849 GCA_003140785.1 Acidobacteriaceae bacterium
ATCGGCGAGAACGATATCGACTCGCGCGCTGAAATTTGTGCAGGAATTGGCGCGCTTGGCGTCGTGCTGGACCCGAAACGCAACAATGTCCGTGGTGCTGCCGTGATCTCCGCTGAGAACTCCGCCGTAACAGTGCGCGTGATTCCACCCGCTGAAGACCTGATCATCGTGAATCATGTGGTGCGATTGCTAAAGAGCTAGCGCAAACGAACTCGCTTGCACTCGCAAGCAAACTTCGGCCGGTATGATATGGCTCGCACACTTGTTCTACACTGAAAGGTCGATAGGGAGCCTTCACCGATGCCTGCCGCCGCAGTTCCCATGGTCGCTCAGCGATTGCCCTCACTTGCTCTTCGCAGGTTTTCGTGGGCAGTGCTGGTCTACTTCATCGCTGTCATTTTGTGGGGAGCGTTGGTGCGCGCGACAGGCTCAGGCGCTGGTTGCGGCGATCATTGGCCGCTCTGCAACGGCACCGTGATGCAGCACTCCCCCCGTGTGGACACGATGATCGAGTTCACCCATCGCATCACGAGTGGTCTTTCTTTCTTTTCTGCTGTTGGACTGCTCGCATGGACGTTCGCCGGAACGGTGCGCGGACATTTGGCGCGCGGAGCAGCAGTAGCCAGCGTTGCTTTCACTCTCGTTGAGGCAATCCTCGGCGCATTGCTAGTCAAGCTTGGCCTCACGGCGCAAAGCCATTCCCCCTATCGAGCGCCCTATCTGGCATTGCACTTGGCAAACACCTTGCTTTTGCTTGCGGCGCTCACGCTTACGGCACACTTTCTCGGCCGGGAACGAGGCTACCTGCGCAGCAACGTGCGGCTTGTGGCCCCAATCGGCGCCTCACTAGGGATTCTCGTTTTGCTGCTCGTGGGCGTCACCGGGTCTCTCGCGGCACTCGGAGATACGCTTTACCCAGCGCGCTCGCTCGACACAGCCTTTGCGCAGGACTTTGCCGCAGGAAGCAGTTGGCTTCTTCGATGGCGGTGGACGCATCCCACATTCGCTTTCCTGGCGAGCGTCTTTCTCATTTGGATTTTGGTACGGGCGGCGCAGCGTAGCACGCACTGGGACAATCGCTCGCTGTCCGCTCTGGTCCTTATATTTCTCGCTGCGCAATATGTTTTGGGAGTACTCGACGTGGTGCTGCTCGCGCCAGTGTGGCTGCAGATAGCACACCTGCTTGGCGCCGATGCATTGTGGGCTGCGCTCGTAGTGCTGACGGCCAGACTGACGCTGCAACCAAACGCGACGAACTAGGGGAGTTCGCAAAAAGGCCCGAATGGAGGGTCTTTCTGTTCCTTGTTCCCCGTTCTTCTACCGCACCAACACTCCAGCGGCGGGATAGACCTTGCCGTTTGCCGTCGCCTGAATTGCCGGAAGCTCGGCCGTTGCTGTAAGCCACTCGATCTTGCCATCGCGCAGAATCACCGTGTCCTCGGTCTTGCCTCCGCGAATACTCGGATTCCATGCGAAAGCCTGGTGATTCACGACCACCTCGCTCCCGTTCGGCGTGGCAACCCACTCGCGCTCACCATAGCCTGTGGGACCGCCCTGATGATGGAACTTCTCCTCGCCGGGGAAGCCTTCGACCGTGTAAGCCGCTTGTGCCACGTGAAACAATTCGGCCGATGTGGCGCCGACGCGCGAGGCATCCAATAGCGCTGCATTCACCTGCGCTGCCGAATTGAAGCGCGCTTCCAGCTCCGAAGGCAACGGCCCAAAGTGAATGAAACGGGTGATGGAAATGGCCAGGCCCCACTTGCGCGAGCAGAGGTTCAACATCCCGTATTGCTTGAGCCGTTTTCCCCGCGCCACTGCGTGTTTGTATTTGTAAATCCGTTCATCCACGGCAAAGAGGTACACCGAAGGCTGAATGCCGCGCTTCAACAGGTTCGCCGCCGTTAGGGCTTCGAGATCGTATTCGCTGAGCCCAGGCTCAACCTGATGCAACGACTCAACCGTGGCCGCCGCTGTTTCGGCGCCAAGCCAACGGTAGCGCGCTATTTCACTTTCGCTCAGCGATGCACGCAACGGATAAAGATTCACAGAAGTAAGGCCAGCGCCAGGCGTATCGGAGCCGAGCGTTCCGCCGGCAAGGCGCGTCGCAGCGGCAACTGTGTCATCCCCATACCACGGAAAAAGTACTGGCTCAAAATCCAGCGCTCCAAATTCTTCGTCATGCAAGCGTGGGGCTTCGTTTTCGGTCGTGAAGTAGTAACGCTTGCCTTCAGCAGTCACCAGCAACGAGGCAACTCCCGTTTCGCATGGAGTGAGCACGCGCAGTTCCACCGCTCCACCGGTGATCCAGGCGACATTCTCATTGCGGCGGATGAGAACCCCGGAGAGTCTGTGCGCGCGCAGGAATTCGACCAGGTTTTCATGCTTCGCATCGAGCTCTTGATTCCATGCGGCTTCCGTGACTAACGTAGAGCCCTGCACGACCAGGCTCTTGCTGATTCTCTTGCTCATCATTGCGCTTCCTTCAAAACCATTGCCGTAATGTGACTCGGGCGTTGACAGGTCCGTCAACGCCCATTTGCACCCATCCCTCTCACTCAATCCTCGAGTGCGGGATGGTGATGGCTCTCCCACCCGAGGTAACGGGCAGACTCATGCACCGCTTTCGAGACATCACTGAAATTCGCCGCAACGTGATGCTCGAAGCCCTCGCGGCAAATGAATTTCAGCAGCTTCTGCAACTGCGGAATCTCCG
>PLKY01000124.1 GCA_003140785.1 Acidobacteriaceae bacterium
CGGGAATGTTGATGAGGCTGGAGGAGAACTCCGAGGCCGGGCAGACAGCGGGGAGGGGGCTGGTGGGCGTTGCAGATTGGCCGTTGCACGTGAATCCAGCCTGGAACTCTTCATCGGCGGTTAGCGGGACGCCGAACGCATCCACCATGGAGATCGCTGGCGCGCCGTTGAGCGTCGTGGAGGTGGCTAGGCAGGGACTGTTTGGGTCTGAGGTACCGTAGCAGGGAGCGTTGCCCGCCACAAGTCCCGAGTCGTAGCGCCAATTGAACCCGCCCCACAAGCCACCCACAAATTTGCGGTCGGGGATCGTGTACTGCAGGTGAGTCGTCTGGTTGAACTTCTCGTCGTGATCGATACGGAAGGGCAGGCCGGTTTGGCCAACGGTGGCCCCGGCACCGGCCACCTGCGGCGGGAAAAAGCGTGCAGCTACTGAAGAGGTTACGAAGTATGCGCTGAAGCCGCGAACCACAGGAACCTCCGCGCGGATGGCATAGCCCGGAATCTTGGAGTTATGCCAGTCGATGGGGAAGGTGATGGGAGTGTTGCCGAGGATGCTGAAGTCGAAGGCGTTGTGGGTGTACTTCCAGATGTACTCGCCGCTCACTACGGCATGCTTTCCGAAGCCCTGTTGCAGGCTGGCGTGGAACTCGTTGCGGAAACCGGGCTGAAGGGTTCCTTGGCCTCCCTGGCAGGCAAGGAGCGGCGTAAGCACCGCGTTGGAGCAGCCTTGGCTGGACAAAACCAAATTCTCGTTGAACGGCGTCTCCATGGTGCGCGCGTAGGAGACGCTCAGCACAGTGCTGGAGGGCTTGATGTGATATCCCACTCCCACGCGAGGCTCCGGCTGTTTTGACGAGGCAAGACCGTTGTAAATGTCCCCGCGCATGCCCAGGTTGAAGAGCCAGTTGCCTGCCTTGATCTGATCTTCGACGTACAGCGCCAGTTCCTTAACGTCAGTACGGCCAGCGTAGTTGTAGAAACTGCCGCCGCGGGTCAGATCATACGGCCCGAGTACCGTGAGGTAGCTGGGATTGGGGAACGAGACTACTCCGTCACAGGCGGTGGGATCGGAGTATCCTGGCAGCGGGCTACCGTTGACGTCAATGCACGGAGAATTATAGGTGGGGTTCACCACACCCAGACTATCGTTCTCGCGCAGGAAAGTCTGCCCGTACACTACACCGGCCTTGATGGTTTGGATTCCCTTGGAATAGTTGAAGTCAGAGTGGGCCGCGGCGTTGGTCAGGGTACGATTCTGGGAGATGGCCGACGTTTGCACGTTCGCCGCCCCTTGATCGGCGAGCGGATTACCGCTGGGGTAATAGTTATAGAGATCCTTGCGTACCCAGGCCCCAAGGTTCAGAACCGAGTTCGTACTGATCACCCGCGTATAGGTGGGCGAAATATTGAACGTGTCAATCTTCGAGCGCTGATCGGTATTGCCCACGTTGCCGAAGACAGGGTTGGCACTCGCACCACCACTGACGACATTCTGAATGTTCAGGTTGTCGAAGGTGTTCGGTGTCTGAAACCACGACCGGCTGTAGTTGAGGTCGATGTGAACCGAGTCGGCCTGGGTAAAGGCGTAGTCAACGCGGTCGAAGAGATTCTCTTCGTTGCCCTTGTCGTGAAACACCGCGAACTCCGGGGGATCGAGGAAGCGCCCTGTGTTGAGCCCGTCGGCCTCAATGAAATTCCCCCAGTTCTTGCCACCATAGGACAGATCGCCGCCGACAGTTGCGGAGCCGAATGCGCCGTAGGAGCTGCTGATGTCGCCGGTTGGCCTTGTAATTCCCTGTCCTGACCGAGTAGTGGCCACGATCACCAGGCTGGTTTTGCCGCCGAACTCGGCAGGCGGCGCGCCGCTGATGACCTCAAGGGACTGGACGGCGTTTGCGGGCAGCTGGTTGGAGAAGACTTTGCTCTGCTGGTCGGTGATCGACTGACCATCGATTGAAAACGAGTTGGAAGCGTGGTCGCCGAGGCCATGGAACAGGCCATTGGAGTCTGCCGCAACGCCGGGAGTGGAAAGCGTGACCAGAGAGCTGAGCGTAGAGGACTGGCTTTCCAGCGGAACCTTGATGAACAGATCGCGGTCCACATCTGTGTGGAACGTTGGATCGTCTTCGACCAAGTCACCAGCAGCTTCAACGGTCACGGTCTGGCTGCCGCCTGTAACTTGTAGAGTCAAGTTCACGTTTGCACCCACCGACGAACGAATTTCAACGTTACGGCTCAAAGGAGCGAAACCTTTGGCGGACACGCTGATGCGGTAGGGGTTAAAAGGGACATTAGAGAACACAAAATGGCCGGTGGCGTCGGTAGTAGCAGTCTGGTCGAACCCGCTCAGGTCATCGACTAGATGAACAACCACATTGGGCAAAACAGCTCCCGAGGGATCGGTGAGCGTGCCGCGCACCAGCCCGGCGTTACCGCTTTGTGCAGACGCCGAAAGCGTCGCGAGGATTATGGNNATGGCGAGGATGGCGAGAATGCGAAGAATCGTGTCGCGATTGAACGACATATATAGCCTCCGAATGATGGCTGAAAATACGGGGATCCGACCGCGGGGGGAAATTGCCGCGGAATCCTCTATGCATTGGGGGCATCGTTCCGATTCGGAATAAGAAGGGACCTCGCCTATCAAAAGGGTGCGACAGGCGGAATCATACTGAAATGAGATCGGAAAGATGCGCTAGCAGTGAGCGGGAGGAGGACGCGTAAAGAGGGTTGGATGCCAGTATCTGGTGATCGCGCGAACTTCAAGAAGACCCAGCGCCAGAACTTCGATCCTGACCAGAACAACCGTGATCAACATGATCACGATGGGCACAACAGAGTGCATCGCAACGCACAGCGTGCAGTGGTCGGCATCGCTATCGGACGCATGGGCGTGCATTACCTGGACCACGGCCAGAAGCGAGAGCAAAACCAGGCACACGACAGCCACCAATCTCAAAGCACTCTGCTTTGAATGGGAACCGCTTCGTAAACCAGCCTGATTTCTTCTCAACGAAGCAACCTTCGGTAAAAGTGTACACGGAATTGCGGCGTGCCGGAAGTCCCTAAATGTCAATCTCTTACCGGCCACTAAGCAACCACAGAAGTTCAGCGGATTTTTAAATTAGACGCATGCTTCCCAGAATGGGTAGATAGATTCGTCCACTTTTGGTGAACCAAGGAGGTAGAGACGCATCTTGAGATTCAGGATCATCCGTCAACAATTCGACGATCTGAAATCGCACGTCACCGTTGCACTGTTACGCGCGGAGTCTTGGGTTCCGCAGAATAATGAGACAACTCCCAGACAGCAAGCAAGACGCAAAGACCCAAGACTATGAGAGATAGGAAGACGGCACTGATAACTTCACGGATCTTCCATCGGATCTTCTTCATCCGCCGCTTGCTTCCTTTGTCTAAGGTAATCACTCGCGACATCATGACCTCCATTTGATGGCTGATGGATGGTGAAATCACGCGGTAGGAATTTGCCGCGGCGTCCTCTGCGCATTCGCAGGACCGTTCCGTTGAGCAGTCAGCCTGAACGCCCGATGACTCATCGCCAAAAGGCAGCGACGAGCGAGAAGAATCAGACTGAGAATGGAACTCGGAAAGCTGCGCTAGCAGCCTACGGGAGGAGGACGATTGAAGAGGATAGGATGCCAATACCTGGCGATCGTGCGAGTCTCACACAACACGGGCGCTGCGGTTCCGATCCTGACAAGAAGGACCCCAGCGACGAACACCACGAAAGGCACTACCGAGTGCATCACGATGCAGAGCTGGCAATGATCGGGGTCACTCCCAACCGCATGCACGTGCGTTACCTGGGCGACGGCTAGAAGCGCCAGCAAGACAAGACACACCACGGCCACCGTCGTCAAAGCGCTCGGCGTTGAGCGGCGGCTGCTTTCGAAATGTGCCCGAATAGTTGTCAACGAAAGATCCTCAACCGACGGGGCAAAAAGTTGATTCTTCGTCAATGCTCCGTCCAAATCAAGTTCAACGCCACGGTTCCAATCGATGGCCTTTGAATTCGCGCGGCAACTCCAGCAAATGGCCGGCATCCACCGAATGAACAGCCCATTCAACCAGGGAGCGGTATTGGTTGAACTGAGTAATGCTGCCCAGCCATTGCGAACCGGACTCTGAATTCACGACCACGACATTCGGGACATCGCACGGGCCGACACAGCCGCTCACTGTGAGCTGAAATCGTTTCAATAGGCCACGCTTGCGCCACTCGTCCTTCAACCAGTCGGCCGGAACCTCGGGACGGTCCTTGTGGGTCGCGCCGCAGCAGCAGCCCTGGCAAACGATCATCTGGCCGATCACACGGCGTTTAGTTTCCAGCATCGTATCATTCCAAATCATGTCAATCAATCTAATATAGGGGAGTATACTATATTTGATTCAAGGAGGATATTTGTCACACACAACAAAAAACAAAAGGAAGACGCTTTCCCGCGTCCGGCGCATCAAGGGTCAGGTCGAGGCCATAGAGCGGGCACTTGATGGAGAAGTTGAATGCGAGGAGANNACTGGTCGCATCCTGCCGCGGAGCACTCAATGGACTGATGACAGAGTTGATCGACGGCCATTTGCGATTCCATGTGCTTGACCCGGAACAGAAAACCCGTCCATCTCAATTGGAAGCGGCGGATGAGCTGATGGCGGTCGTGAAGAGATATCTCAACTAGCGGATCGGAGGCTCCATGAGCACCACATACGAGCCGGATGCCGGCATTAGCCGGGAAAACGAAACACAGTCTCCACGCCCTGCTGAAGACACAGCGCACAGCGAAGCGCACGCAGAGCATGACCATCCCTTTGAACTTGTCGAGGTGCTGCGCGTCGCTTTTGTGGCACTGGCTGCTGCAGCGGTCTGGTTTCATTTGTGGGAGCCATTCCACCGGGTCAGCGTGATTGGACTGGCGGCAGCGCTAATCGGCGGCTACCCCATCTTCAAAGAAGCGTTCGAGAACATCATCGAGCGGCGCATGACGATGGAACTATCGATGACCATCGCGCTGGTGTCGGCGCTTGCCATAGGCGAGTTTTTCACCGCGCTCGTGATCACTGCCTTCGTGCTCGCCGCTGAAATTCTCGAAGGACTGACCGTGGGACGCGGCAGGCGAGCCATTCAGGACATGCTGGACTTCTTGCCGCAGACTGCGAGCGTGATCCGGGAGGGGCAGACCCTCGAAGTGCCGACGCAGACGATCTTGCCAGGCGAGATCGTCCTCATTCGGCCGGGTAGCAGGATTCCCGTCGATGGACAGGTGATCAGCGGTCACTCATTTGTAGAGCAGGCGGCAATTACGGGCGAACCGATGCCCAGCGAAAAGACGCCAGGCAGCGGAGTCTATGCCGGCACCTTCAATCAGGCCGGTGTCCTTCATGTTTGCGCTGACCGCCTAGGTAAAGAGACGGCCTTCGGCAAGATCATCGAGGCGGTTGAACGCGCGGAGCATTCGCGCGCGCCTATCCAAAAGACCGCTGATAGGCTGGCCGGATACCTTGTCTATTTCGCGCTCGGTGCAGCTCTCCTCACATTTCTACTGACCCACAACATCCGCTCTACCATCTCGGTCATTATTGTTGCAGGAGCCTGTGGGATCGCTGCCGGCACTCCGTTGGCGGTATTGGGGGCAATTGGACGCGCGGCTCGGCAGGGTTCGATCATCAAGGGCGGAATCTACCTTGAAGCCTTGGGCCGCTTGCATACGGTTTTCCTGGATAAGACTGGAACGATTACGTTCGGTTTGCCGTCGGTCGCGCAAGTCCATCCTGAGCCTGGCATATCCGAGCAAATTCTCCTCAAGCATGCCGCAAGCGCTGAACATGGGTCAGAACATCCGTTGGGCCGCGCCATCGTTCGCTACGCAGAGGAGAAGAACATTCCAATTTCACAACCCAGCGAATTTCGTTATGAGGTCGGCCGCGGCATTGTGGCCCAGGTTAATGGCGAGCGCATCGCGGTCGGGAATCGCAATCATCTCCTTTCCTTGGGAATTGAGGCACCTCCCGAAGTGAAGGGGTTTCAAGGGATGTCGGTCTTCGTAGCAGTGGGAGACCGTTACTACGGATCCATTGCAATCGAAGACCAGGTACGTACGAGCGCCGCCGCGGCTGTCAAGGAACTCGAAGCGATGAATATCCGCGTCATTCTCTTGACCGGTGATTCACAGGCAGCCGCCGAAGCGGTTGCGTACCAGATGGGAATCTTTCACTTTCATGCTGAATTGCTTCCCGAACAGAAAGCGGTTGAGGTTAGAGACCACACGAAGCGTGGACATACAGTTGCCATGGTAGGCGACGGCATCAACGATGCACCGGCGCTAAGCGAAGCCACGGTCGGAGTAGCCATGGGCAGCGGGACGGATGTCGCCAGGGAAAGCGCAGATGTGGTCCTGATCGGCAACGATCTTGAGAAATTTGTAGAGACGGTCCGTATCGCACGACGATGCAGAGCCGTCATCTTCCAGAACTTCTACGGCACTCTGATTGTGGATTCCATCGGCATCGGCATGGCCGCGGCAGGACTGCTCAATCCACTGCTCGCAGCGTTCATTCACGTCGCATCCGAGCTGACGTTCATTCTGAACTCAACTCGCCTTCTGCCGTCCAGAGAGAAACAAGGAACTTCGGCGGTAAGCATGGCACAAAGCATGCCAACTTCGACATGAGTGGTGGGTAGGAGCAACCAAATGTCCGCACAACAATCCCTTGTGTTCACGGGCCGGTCGATCGAGCTCGGTCGTGGGCGGACCGCATGGTGCGAATGTACCACCCCCGATTTTTTCCAAAATGCGGCAATTTCTCTTGACAATACCCAATGGGGGTATAGTACAAAGGAATTGCAGAGAATTCCTCTCTTTGCAGGAGAACTATGAGCATCGAATCCGCACAAGAACCCCCGAGTACCTGGAGTTCTTTCCTGTGCTGCGATGAGCGCTCTGGAAACCGCCGCTAGCCTGGCTATCGACGATTTCCTCACCGCTCTTCACGACACGCGACCCGTGAATTGAGCGTGTGAGCCGCTGGAATTGTAAGCCTGACTCACCCTCCCGAACCAACAGTCCATCGCGCCAAGCCCGACCGAATTGCGCCCTGACGCGTTCGGATCGAGCACACACGCTTGGACTGCACGAGGAGGAACCATGATGAACAAACTCTATTTGGTCCAGAAGACCGACCGCCTCACTTGCAATTGGGTGCATACGGGAGATCCAAAGATGCCACTGGCCTGCATTTGGACGGTATCGAAAGCTGCGCCTCGCCAAAATGCCATCCGGGGCAGAAAATGCATCTGACTTGAGGGCGCGACGTTCGTCTTGAATGAAGCTTTCGGCTTTTAAGGGGTCGGCTGGTAACTGCAGCACACAACGAAAGCTCGATGACGCGGATTATGGAAGATCGGCAGGCACACTTCTCCGGCCCGTCCGCTCAGTTTTATGCAGAGTTGATCGAATGAGGACGCTCAGGCAGCGAGATGGTAGCGGTGATGAAGACCGCCAAGCCTTGGCATGGCTACAACACTGCGATCTTCGTCGGAGCTTTTCTCGGCTTGACGGTCTCCGGGCGTTTCCTTCGCCAGCGCGAGGTGCGTCCGGTCGTCCTGATAGTAGCAGACGTAGTCATTCATCAGGCGTTTCAGATGGCGTTCGTTCAGAACAATCACATGGTCTAGCAGATCGCGTCGACAGTTGCTAATCCAACGTTCTGCAACGCCGTTCTGCCACGGACTTCTGAAGCTTGTTCGCTTCGGTTCGATGCCGAAGCTCTTCACCGTGTCAAGCACTTCTTGATTGAAGTTCGACCCGCGATCAAATATCAGGTAGCCGGACGCCAAGTCGAAGGGAAATGCCTCGCGTAACTGCTGAATGACCCACTCGGAGGTCGGATGTTTTGCGACGTTGCAGTGCAGGATTCGGCGCCGATCATGCGCAATCACAAAGAAGCAATAAAGCACGCCGAAGGTGAGCGTCGGCACAGTGAAGAAGTCCATTGCGGCGATGGCTTCACGATGGTTATTCAAGAACGCCGCCCATCGCTTTGCGGGCTCTGAACCTCTCGGCGCTCGCCGCATCCAGCGCAACACCGTTCGCTCGGAGATATCGAAACCAAGCATTTTCAGTTCCCCATGAACGCGTGGCGCACCCCACGTTGAGTTCTCGGCAACCATTCGGAAGATGAGCTGCTGCAATTCCCCGCCCACGCACTTTCTACCCACACGAGTTTTATGCCGCGAAATCCACGTCCAATACATCTTGAATCCCGCTCGGTGCCATCGCACAACGGTCTC
>PLKY01000043.1 GCA_003140785.1 Acidobacteriaceae bacterium
GTCTCCGATGTTGGCTAACGGTCAACCGCCCGGAACTCGACTTCTGGCTCGATAAGTGACTCCGCGATTTGGCGTAAACCGAGAAGAGGGACCAGCAACTTCCGGCTTGCCGACCATCCGGGAGTTATCGCGTGGCGGTGCGAACCGAAATGGCGAGCGCGGCCACTTGTTGCGATCGTCCGTAATCTGTCCAACGGTCGCGATGCGCAAAAAACGTTCGGCGGCCTTTTGACATTCCATTTTTGGTCAGGCATTCGAAACGAAGCAATGTAAAGCGAGCAGAGCCTACGGGGCAGGGGGTACTCGGCCTTACCGGCAGAAGGATCTGTTTGTAGGGCGCCATTTCGACCGGGATGTGATCATCCTTTGTACTTGCTCATCGTCGGCCCATTTCTTCCAAATCATTACTGTAACCCACCCGACCTTGTTATTTGCACCAGAACCGCCGAACGTGTCCTGTTGCCACTGTTCTGCGGTGCGGTCTCCTAACAGCCTGGTTTTACCCCGCCCCTTGACACTCCCGGCATTTAGGCGGTCGGAGTATCTCCGCCAAGTTTGGAGTATTCGCAACGATGGCGTAAGAGTGATAACCAATAAGCAAAATGCCTTGGGCGAAAGTCATGATGGCGCGTTTACTTGCTCGACGCGCTGCAGGGCGCTTTTCACCATCGCGCTCGCTTCGGCGAATGCTGCTTTAAACTCGCGAATCTTGATTGCCCACGATCGCTCAAGTCTGACTTAAAATCCCTACGTGAGGAGCTTCTTACAGCTGCGGTCGATTCACGAACAACTAGGCTCGTAGAGACTATAAATTCGCGCTGAATGTTCGGGTTGATAGGCTCGTCGACCTGCAGTAGCAGCGCATCGAATGCAGCGCGTGCCAAGTCAGTGCGCGAAAGGCGGATTGTAGTCAAGGGCGGCAGAGTGAACTCGGCAATGCCTATGTCGTCAAGGCCGATCACTGAAAGATCTTCGGGCAATCTTAAGCCCTTCGTGTAGGCTGCGCGCAACGCCCCAATTGCAGTCATATCGTTGGAGCACATAATTGCAGTCGGGTGTGACGAAAGTGTCTGCAAACGGACAAAACCGGCCGCCCCGCCCTGAAGCGTGTGGTCGCATTCATCGATCCATTTGTCGACGATCGGTAGTTGCGCCTCTTCCAAGGCACTTCGGAAGTCATTCTCGCGCGTGATTGCCGAATGCAGCTTGTGTGGCCCTGCCAGAAATGCAATCTTGCGATGACCAAGTTTTGCCAGATGATTCACTGCGGCTCGGATACCCGTTTTGTAGTCGAGAAGGATCGTACTAACTTTTGGGTCTCCCAGGCGAAACTCGGCAAGCACCATGGGAATATCACGATGCAAAAACTGGTCAATTACCGGTTCTTCGGCACCGAAGCTTAACACCGCAACGCCGTCCACTTTACGCTCAATCATTCGGCGCACGCAGTTGGCCAAGATTGCCGGATCGCTATTCGAGGAGCTCACCAAGATCTCGTACCCGCTAGCTACTGCAATCTCCTCAAAGCTCTGGACAAGTTCTGGGAAAAAGGGGTTGGTAATATTCTCTACAATGATGCCAAAAATGCGGCTCCGGCCCGAACCCAGACTGCGCGCGTGCGTGTTGGGGAAGTAATCCAACTGCTTGATGGCTTGCCACACGCGTTTGGACAACCGGTCACTAACGGCAGGTGAACCATTGATGGTCCTTGACACCGTCGCGATGGAAACTTCAGCCAATTCGGCAACTGCGCGAATATCCGGCGACTTGTCTCCAGGTTTGACGCTTGCCTTTCGGGCCATAGGGCATCATACTGCAAAGGGCGTTGAATACTCTTAAAGAACCTCTGAAGAACTCCCCCAGCCGCATAGTATGCGGGTAATGTTGAAGCAGGGGGACGAGGGCGGATGCGGCAACTTACTTTGGCTTCTGAGGAGAGCTTCGAGAAGTATAGGAAGCAGACGCGACGGGAGAAGTTTCTGGGGGAGATGGACCGGATCATGCCGTGGCCGGAGTTGGAGTCGTTGATCGAGCCGCATTACCCGAAGGATGGTAACGGGCGTCCGCCGATTGGACTGAGCATCATGCTGCGCATTTACTTTCTGCAGCATTGGTTCAACCTGTCGGACCCGGCAGCGGCAAACAGCGCCGATTACCTGAAGCAATTGAGTCATAGCAGTGCAAGGTCATGTGGTTCCCGTAGCACCTGAGCAATTTCCGGCGTTTTCCTCAAGCCAGCAGCGCGGACACCTTCGGCATCCACTCCATAATCGGGATCTTCTGCGGACATAGACATTCACATGTCCCGCATTCAATGCAGGAGCCGGCGCGCTGCTCTTCGGTGAGAAACGCCTGATATTTGAAGCGGGCGCCGGGGGCATCGTCGAACAGGTGCGCGTAGTTGAAGTATTCGAAGTTACCGGGAATGTTTACTCCATTCGGACACGGCATACAGTAGCTGCACTTCGTGCATGGAATCACCGTTCGTGCGGAATACTTCTCTCTTACTTCAACAATCAGTTTCTGTTCCGCCTCGCTTAAACCCTGTACGCGTGAGGTGTCCGCAGACTTGAGATTCTCCTTCACCTGAGCCATGGCGCACATGCCGCTTAAAACCACAGAGACTTCCGGCTGATCCCAAAGCCACTGCAACGCCCAGTCTGCAGGAGATCGTCGAACGGGAAAGCGCTCCATGATTGCGCGGATATCCTTCGGCGGATCCGCCAGTCGTCCACCGAGCAGAGGCTCCATGACCACCACGGCCAGACCTTTGCTTGCCGCGAGCTTCAAGCCACGCGTTCCCGCCTGATTTTCAATGTCCATGTAGTTATATTGAATTTGGCAAAAACTCCACAGGTCGCTGCCGTCGACGATCTCCTCAAAGCATGCGTAATCGTCGTGCATCGAGAAGCCAAGATGGCGGATGCGTCCGTCGGCGAGAGCTGCCGCTGCCTTGGCCAGCAGATTGTGTTTCAGCACGATATTGCGCCAACGGCTTTGGTTCAGCGAGTGGAGAAGATAAAAGTCAATGTGGTTGGTTTTCAGCTTTTTAAGTTGCTCGTTGAGCAGCTTGTCAAAATCGTCCGGCTCATTTACCAACCACACCGGAAGCTTGGTCGCCAGCCTGACCTTCTCGCGATAGCCACCTTGCAATGCGTTGCCCACCACAATTTCGCTTCGACCGTCGTGATAGGGATACGCGGTGTCTACGTAATTGACACCATTATCGATTGCGTGATGAAGCATCTGAACAGCTACCGGTTCGTCAATGTTGGCACTGATTTGCCGTCCATCCAAAGTTGGGAAACGCATACAACCGAAACCCAGGGCCGATGCCTTCCAATCGAGTTTTGCAAAACGGCGATATTGCATGACTGCTCCGATGTCGAATCCCAAAACTGTCAATTCTACTCTCGGCTCGTCTTCTTCGGTTGTGACCTTCGATAGGCGTGCGCATGGTACGCGACGCTCGGCAGTCTATCCAAACAACGAGGACTAAAATAGCCAAGGGGAAGCCATGAATGAGACCATTCGCCTGTTGCAGGCTCATCGCAGCAGCCGCAATTACAGGTGCGACCCGATTCCAGACGAAATCCCCGATGCCATCATCGAGTCTGCCCATCGGGCGCCCATGTCGATCAACAGCCAGCAGATCTCGCTCGTGGTCGTCTGCAAAGCGGCGAGCCGAGCGCGCATCGCCGAGATTGCCGGCGAGCAGCAGTGGATCGAGCAGGCTCCTGTGTTCATTGCGGTGGTTGCGGACCAGTATAAAACCAGCTTCGGCGTCGGGGTGAGGAGAAGCCGGACTCGCAACCACAACAGTCATTCGTGAGAATTGGAGGGATGCGATGGAGTGATTGCATTCAACGGAAGTCCGCGCAAAACCTGGAATACGGCAACGTTGTTAAAGTACGCGCTCGAAGGAGCTACCTCGTGGGGAGCGGAGACCAAGCTTGTCCATCTGTACGATCTCGATTTCAAAGGCTGCAGGAGCTGTTTTGGCTGCAAGACAAAGGGAGGGCCGAGCTACGGAAGATGTGCCATTCAAGATGACCTTTCGCCGCTCTTCAAGGAGATTGAAACAGCCGATGCTCTTATCTTGGGAACGCCGATCTACATAGGAACGGTTTCCGGAGAGATGAAATCGTTTATGGAGCGATTGATGTTTCCTTTTTTACGCTATGCGAAGGACGACGATCCCACCCCGAGCCTTTTTCCAAGGAAAATCCATACTGGTTTCATTTATACAATGGGTCCGTCGCGCAGGCCGTCTCTTTGCCATGGCCGACATGTGCTCTCACTTTGGCGGCCCGCTTTCGGAGGGTACGCTCGTGAGTAATTGCATTGTGTGTCCCTATCACGCTTCCCAGTTTGACCTTGAAGATGGCCATGTCGTTAACGGACCAGCCGTGCACCCACAGCCATGCCTCGAAGTCCGCACTCGCGGTGGACAGATCGAAATACGTAAGGCCTCCATCCCTAATCCATGACCTGTAGCCCGCGCCCCCGAGGCTGGAGATTGACAGCAGAAGCCGCCACTCCTTCTTCTCGGCGGATGCGAAATCGCCAAAGCGCTCATCGACCGCAGATAGGTCCCGATATGTCGGCAAGTGTCATGGGATCGCACGAGGAGTCAGCGAATCAACATCGCCGCCGCAATGGGCGTATTCGAGGACTGATCCGCCTTGTAGTGGGAAAATCTGTATGACGATCCCTGACGTAGTTGGCAGGCTCGCGGCATGGAGTACAAAAAGTGCGGCATCTTGTACTGAGTCGGCAGGTTCAATTAC
>PLKY01000060.1 GCA_003140785.1 Acidobacteriaceae bacterium
CCCGTCCCGGCTTGTGCTGGGCTCGACGTAGTCCCCCTCTACCGCGAGATCCAGGGTATGCTGGAGCACGCGCAAATGATCGACACTCATGCCTGGCCACGCACTACCTGGCTCTGCTGCGCGACAGCGGGAATGAAGAGACTTCGCTCGACGAGACGGACAAGATTGTGATCTGAAAACCCACGGGAGGAGTCCTCTCTCCTCGACCCCTCCGAGAGCCACCGAGAGCCCGGGACAGCGTCTCCCGGCCTTAGTCTGGAAGATACATCTCCTCCATGGAGCGCAGACGCGGCTCGTCCAGAATGCGGCCATTGCTGGCGACGCCCCAGGGACTCTGAGCCGCCTGGGCACGGAGCGCGTCCAGGGCCAATGTGCCGCGCTGCTGAAAATCACTCAAGAAATCCCAGTTAGCCTGCAAGCCTGCCACGGTGGTCAGCGCGGGAAACCAGGCCGCGGCGGCCCCGGCATCCTGCTGCGCCTGTAAGGAGGGATACGGCGACAGGTGGGCGGGAATGAGGGGGACGACGGGCCCGGGAATGAGGCGGATCGCCTCTTGAATTTCTTCCCAGGTTCGCAAGCCATTGGGGCAGATGACATCGACCTGCGCTTCGGCTTTGTAGGCCTGGCAGCGTTCAATAATCTCCGCAAAGCTGGCGCCCGGCACGCCGCCGAGATCGCACCGGGCCATGATCACGAAGTCCGGATCGAGAGCCTGTTTGGCATCCATCGCCGCCCGGAGCTTTCCGACCATCTCCTGAATCGAGATACAGCGGCGCCGGGGGCCGGATTTCGGCGGAAACGTCTGGTCTTCAATGTGGGCGCCAGCGATGCCCGCCTGAATGTATTCCCGCACGGTGTAATGCGTACTGATGGCATCACCGTAGCCTGTGTCGGCGTCCGCGAAGACCGGGATCTGCACGGTCAGGACAATTTTCCGCGCGTTGTCCACCATGTCGCGCATACTGGTCCCGGAGTCGGGCCAGCCCAGTTGGTGCGCCGAGGTATTGCCCCCGGACATGTAGAAGGCGTCATAGCCCAGCGCTTCCGCCATCTTCGCGCCAATGGGATTGATCCCGCCCGCTAAGACAAATAACGCGGGCCGTTGAAACAGGGTCTTCAGTCGGGTCGTCATACGTTGACGCTCTGGCATACGCAGTCTCCTCGTGTGTGACTGAACCGTCCTGGCGTCGCGGGGTGCGTCATGGTGCCGGGCAGCCAGCCAGCGCCTCCCCGGCTCATGCCAAGATGCCTCGCGGTGACTCAGAGCAACACAGTGGCCGAAGTGCCGTGGTGTCCTCATACGTGGATGGGGGGCAGGACCCGCGTTAGGCACCCACCGCCACAGTGGCACTGATCCGCGGAACTCCCAACGAGCGCGTCGTGTGGCCCTGCCCTGTGAGGTCGTCAGCGAGGACCACATCACCCGGTCCAAAACGGCGCGTGGTGCCATCGCCGATCCCGATTTCCATCTGCCCCACGAGAATAAAAATGTATTGTCGCCGGGGCGCGGTGTGCCAATCGCTCCAATAGTCCGCGGGGAAACAGCGGAACACGAGGTTGGCACCTGCCTGAAGCGCAACGTTGTGGCTCTCCTCGGTCGGCAGAGGGAGATCTTCAAAATGGGTCTGGCCATCGTGGCCCGTATATATCCGTACGATCATGCGCATGCTCCTTCCCACAGAGAGATCATCGTGCACGCAAAGGCGTACTCCGCGTCATCGCCGACGACGAAACTTCTGGCATCCTTGCTCCGCACGCTTCCACCGGAATGTGTGCAGAAAGCATGAAGCTGATTGTCGTCCGGCCCCTCCTGATTGATGGTTACATGCACTCGAAAGCCGTTACCTTGCTGGATAATCCCATTCGCCAGCATTTACAAACACGCCTACGACGATTCCGGTACTCGATGGTGTAGGCCCGCTATTTGCCGTCCGCCTAAATGTGCGCTGATCTTACCCGCAGGCACGCTCGCGCCTCCCGAAGTCGTCCGCCACCGCCTCGCCGTTCACAGAAGCTTCAGCGTTGACAATCCGCGAGAAATTTCCGCCGGATACGCGCTGGTAGCCGATCAGGCGGCCGGGAGGGACTACTTTCCTGGAATTCGTCGGCATTTGGCGGGGCGGTGCGGCTTCGGGAATCGCTTTGTACAATTCGACAGGTTATCCGTAAACGGCCATTTGAACAGGTGGCCGAGTGGCGACAATAGGCGCGTGATGGTGGCCCGACGTGATCATCGGACCGACTTTGATCTCTGAAACGGCCGCGCGGCCCATGTGAGCCGTGAGGCAAAGGAAGAGGGGCCGAAATAAAACAGCCTGTAGAACCCTAACCCGGCTCAAACGTAATCTGACGTCCAATGCATTGATTCAAAGGCATCTCGTTTCACAGAAGCAGGATGTTCTCCGGACATTGCGCCTGGAATGCCGCGACATACGGCGGTTCAGGCGAAAACGAGGTCGTCCGGCAGTTTTTCAGCAGGCCGCCGGGATGCCGCAGGATAAACGGATATCGCGTGCTGCTGACCAGAGGTCGGACGGGATGAAAAAGCCCGCTCGACCATCAGTTCGCCGATCTTCTCATAGAGTTTGGCTAGCCGCGCATCGTCGGCCGTGGCCGCGTCGGATGGACCGCCCTTGCCTTTGGCAAACAGCGAACCAACTCCGTCGATAACCGTCTTCTTCCACACATGGATCTGGCTGGCATGGATGCCATAGCGGCTCGACAATTCCGCCACCGTGCTGTCCTCGCGAACCGTTGCCGGTGCTACCTTAGCCTTGAACTTAACCCCGTGGTAATTGCGAACATTCGCCATCTGCAACCCCTGGCCACCAGGCCGTTTTAGGGGCGCGACTCTCTCTTAGTNNCTTCGTCCGCCGTGTCTTTTCCTGCCGCTCACGCGATCCGATAGGGTGCGAGCATGTCCTCGTTCGGCTCGATGCCGATGCCTGGCGCCATCGGCGCGCTGACCGTGCCGTCGTCGTTCAGCTTCAGCGTCTCACGATAGATACGCCCCCACATTGGATCGACCGTGTCACGATAGAACTCCAGGATCAGCCCATTCGAGATCGCCGAGACAAGATGGATATGGATGTCCTGTGAGCCATGCGGCGCAATGTCCAGATCATGCGCCTGTGCGAGCGCCGCCCGATTGCAATCTTCAGCACACTGTTGCGACGTCCGTCGTTGGATCCCACTTCGTAACATCGAACCGGCCGACGAGATAGACGCCACGGCGAGCGGCGCCCAGTCNNGGGGCCGCGGGTCGTGCCCGGCCGTGAGCAAGGGGCGGTCCTGGCCGGCATGGCGCTGTGCCGGCGTCACCGATGTGGCGGTGTTCGTTGCTGTGCGCTGGTGAGACGGCGTACCGCGGTCCCGCCTTCGGCTGCCTTCCGAATCCGGGTCTCCACGATCGGCCGTGAGAAAACGGGTTCATGCCAGTCCGAGGCAGCGTCTCTCCGATCGGGTCATGCCTCATTCGCGCCCCCAAAGCACCCGTGTCGCGCGTCGCGCGCCTTCCGCCTTCGCCTCGATTTTCGCCCAGCAGATCGACGGATGACCGACCCGGGAGCCAAGGCCGCAATCCGTGCCCGCCAGCACGTTCTCGCGACCCACGAGGCGAGCG
>PLKY01000213.1:0-7201 GCA_003140785.1 Acidobacteriaceae bacterium
ACTCCTCGACGTCATATTTGGGGTCTTCGAAATGATAATCGACATATTCCAGCAGCGAGGATTCCGAGAAATCCTTGATCGGGAACACCTGGCGGAACACCGCTTCCAGGCCTTCATCGCGGCGGACATCGCCCTTCACCAGCTGCAGGAACTGGTCATAAGATGCCTTCTGAACCTCGATGAGGTTCGGCATCTGCGCGATTTCCTCGATCTTGCCGAAATTCTTGCGAAGGCGTTTGCGTCCGGTGAAGGAAAGGGTCATTCCGATGAATCCTTTGCGGCCTGAAAGCCGTGTCTGCCCGCGGGGCCGCGAGCAGCAGTTGCGAAACCAATGGCAAAAGCCGCCAACCCCTTCGATGCGCGAATCACCGAAGGGGGGCGGATGAACGAAATATGCACGACACCGTGGTTTTTCAACCCTTTGGGTGCTTCCTGCTACTTCAACTCGACCTTGGCGCCGGCGTCCTCGAGCTTCGTCTTGATCGTCTCGGCATCCGCCTTCGGAATGCCTTCCTTGACCGTCGAAGGCGCGCCTTCGACCAAGTCCTTGGCTTCCTTCAGTCCGAGCGAGGTGACCTCGCGAACCGCCTTGATGGTGTTGATCTTGTTCGCGCCGGCATCCTTCAGGATGACCTGAAATTCAGTCTTTTCCTCAACTACCGGGGCCGCTGCTCCTGCACCGCCGCCTGCTACCGCAACCGGGGCCGCCGCGGCTGCCGATACACCAAGCCGCTCTTCCAGCTTCTTCACCAGCGCCGCCGCTTCCAGCAGGCTCAGGCTTACAATTTGCTCTTCCAACTGCGCGAGATCCGCCATTTTTCTTCTCCAATTCCAACCGTTTGAATTTGATATTCCCCGGCCGCAAACTCAAACGGGAAGTTTCCGATGCGCCAGACCCGCGCACTTCCTGCCTGCATTTACTGCCAAAACCCGAAAATCGGTTCACAGTTCTTAGTTCGTAGTTCTCAGTGTTCCTCGCAACATGCGGGCATCAACTACAACTGATGAACTATGAACTGCAAACTACGCGCCGCCGCTAGGCAGCCGCAAACTTTTCTTTCTCGACGCCCTGCCCCAGCACGACAGCCAGATCGCGACCCGTAGCGTTGATCACCGTCGCCAACCGCTGTGCCGGCGCATTGATCAGGAACAAGAGCTTCGCAAAAATCTCTTCCTTGCCCGGCATTGTGGCCAGCGCCTTGACTTCTTCCACCGTCAGCAGCTTGCCATCCACGATTCCCAGCTTGAACTGGAACTCCGCGTTCTCGCCCACCCACTTGGCGAAGCCCTTGGCCAACGCGACCGGATCGCCCGAAGTGAACGCTACAGCGCTGACACCCTTCAAACCCTTCAGTGCGCCTTCGACCTTGGTGCCCTCGCCCGAAATGGCCGCAAGTTTGTTCTTCACCACGCGGTATTTGCCGCCCGCCTCACGCACAACTTTGCGCAGCGCAAAATCCTGCGCCACGGTCAGCTTTGTAAAGGTGCCGATAATTGCCGTCGTCGACGTCTCCAGCTCCTTTGCCAGCAACTGAACCTTCTCCGATTTCTTCCCTCTTGAAACTGCCATGTCTTCGCTCCGCTACGACAGGAAACAGTGAAACAGGAGACAGTGAACAGCGCTACGGGTCCACTCTACTTCCATTTCTGTCGCCGATCCCCGTCACCCACCCAATAAAGGGTGCTTTTCTCAAAAGTTTCCAGAAAAACTACTGCTAACACCCCAGCACTAATCAGGCCACAGGGCGAACTGCTTCGCTGTCTCCTGCTTCTCTGCTTCTCTGACTCAGTGCTTGCCCGCCGCGTCCGCCACAGCCGAATCCAGCGGCACTCCAGGCCCCATCGTCGAGCTCAGTGTGACGCTCTTGATGTACTTGCCCTTCGCTGCCGAAGGCTTCGCACGCACGATCGAGCTGATCACTGTGGTCGTGTTATCGATCAGCTTTTGCGGATCGAAGCTCAGCTTGCCCACCGGCACATGCACCAAGCTGGTTTTGTCGGCGCGAAATTCCACCTTGCCGGCCTTGATCTCCTTCACCGCCGCAGCCACGTCCAGGGTCACGGTCCCGGTCTTGGGATTCGGCATCAACCCCTTGGGGCCGAGAACCTTTCCGAGACGACCCACAACCTTCATCATGTCCGGCGTCGCGATCAGCGCGTCGAAGTCGGTCCAGTTCTCCTTCTGAATCTTCTCGACCATCTCTTCGCCGCCAACAAAATCCGCGCCGGCGTCTTTGGCTTCTTTTTGGCGGTCACCGGTGGCAATCACGGCCACCGTTTTGGTCTTTCCCAAACCATGCGGAAGAACCACGGTCCCACGCACCATCTGATCGGCGTGGCGCGTATCGACACCCAACCGCATGGTCAGGTCCACGGTCTCATCAAACTTTGCGTACTTGACCTGCTTAAGCAGGCTCACTGCTTCAGGCAGCGGATACGCCGGCTTGGTAACAGCGGCGCGCGCCTTCGCAATATTCTTGCTGATTTTTGCCATTCATCCCTCGTCTCCCACCGCTTTTGCCAGCCCCGTCTCCGGGGACGCTGAATGCGCCAAAAACCGTGGTGCTAGTGACAGCCCAGAAGACAACTCCGGGCACATCTATGGATATTAAGTGATTGGCAGCAGAATTACAAGCCATCGCCGCGCGGAGTAGTGGGTCAGTTTGATTCGCGCAGCTTCAACGACTCTGCGACAGCCTTCCAGAAGGCTGCTTCATCCGGCTTGCCCTCCGCCTCAGCTTCTTTCGATAATCGAGTGGCATACGGACAAGCATTCGGGCCGTGATCTTTTCCAAGCTGGTAGGCTGTTCTTCCGACCTCGGTATAGTCCACCATCCAGCCATGCTCTCACTCTCCCAAAGGACATACAAGCTTTCCCCGCGCCGGTAGGCGCAACGTTCGTTAGCCCCGCGCTTCAGCGTGGGGTAAGTAGGCCATAGGAACCGACGAGTCCCATAGGGACGACGCGGGAATGCTCACAAACCAAAGTCTCTCCACCGTGCGTTGCAGCACAGCCTCGAGAATTGGACTCGGGTTATAAAAATGGGAGTCCTGTCGGGAACGCTGCAAGCATGGCTCACACCTACGCCACCAATTTCGTTCATTGCATCTTCTCGACAAAAGAGCGCAGACCGATCATCCCCACGGATCGTCTACCGACTCTGTATTCCTATCTCGGCGGCATCGCGCATGGCGAAGGCTTCTGCCTGATCGCCGCCGGCGGCACTGCCAATCACGTTCACCTGCTAATCACCCTGCCCCCGAAGGTTCCCCTCGCTACCGCCATTCAGAAGCTCAAAGGCAGCTCTTCCCGCTGGATGGGACCCGAATTCTCCTGGCAGGAAGGATATGGAGCATTCAGCGTAAGCCCGTCGCAGGTCCCCATTGTGAAGAGGTACATCCAAAATCAGGAAATACACCATCGTAAGCAGCCTTTCGAAAAGGAATTCACAACCTTCCTGCGCAACTGCGGAATTGAATACGATGATCGTTACGTCTTCGGCTGACCGGCAGATGCAACGTCTCTACGGGACTCAAAGGGCCCTTGTTCAGCCGTCCCCACGCTGAAGCGCGGGGCTAACAAACTCCGCGCCTCCGGCGCTGCCGGGTCTAACAATCCCGCTCTTTGCCTCTATATCTTCTAAACCTACCGGCCCCCAATCCCATCTAACTAAATGAGCGCATGGGCTGCGGCGACGATGCCGTCACCGCTCCCGGAGGTACGTACATGAAATCACACATATTCGCTGCTCTGCTGGTTGCGGGGACTCTTTCCCTCATCGCACCGGCATTCGCGGCAACAACCGAGCAAGGGCAAGGACAGGCCGTCATCACGGTGATGCCGAAAAACAATGAAGCCGCAAGCCTTAACATTGGACCGCAGAACCTTCAGCTGAAGGTCGACGGCAAGCAGTCGACCGTAACGAATTTTGCCTCCGCGAAAGGTCCGAACAGCCCTCTGGAACTCGTGATCCTGATCGACGGCTCGGCGCGCACGTCTCTCGGCACCCAACTAAGCGACATCGAAGGTTTTGTCAAAGAGATGCCGAACAACACCAAGATCGCCATCGCCTACATGGAGAATGGGCGCGCAGCGATGACAGGCCCACTCTCCTCCGATCCATCCCAGGTGCTCAACGGGCTTCATTTACCCGGAGGCGGCGCGGGAGTAAGCAGTAGCCCCTACTTCTGCCTCTCTGACCTGGCAAAGAACTGGCCATCGCACGACGCTACCGCGCGTCGCGAAGTGGTGATGGTCACCGACGGCATCGATTACTACGACGTGCGGCTCGATCCGAACGATCCGTATGTGCAGGCGGCCATCGAAGACTCGGTCCGTTCCGGGCTGATCGTCTACTCGTTCTATTGGATGAATCGGGGGGGCTTGGACCGGTCAGCGATCGCCAGCAACGCAGGCCAGAGTCTTCTCTCGGAAGTCACCCAGGCAACAGGCGGAAACAGCTATTGGGAAGGGACCGGCAATCCTGTCTCGTTCGATCCGTTCTTCAAAGACCTCCGGCGGCGCTTCCAGAACCAGTACCGTCTGAGCTTCTCGTCACCTCTGAAGGGCAAGCCGCAGATCGAGAAGCTCAGCTTGAAACTTCAAGGTGCCGAAGCGAAGGTCTACGCCCCACAACAGGTTCTCGTGAACCGCGCGGGAACAAACGCCGGCGAATAGCAATTCGGAAGGACGGGACCAGTCTCGCAGGTCGCCTCAAGCACCCCAGACTTCGCGGGCGGTTTCAACAACCAGCTTGAGCTTGGCCCACTGATCGGCTTCCGTCAGCTCGTTGCCTTCCATCGTTGAAGCAAATCCGCACTGCGGACTCAAAGCCAGTTGTTCGAGCGGTAGCACCTTCGCGGCTTCGTTGATGCGCCGCAGCAAGTCTTCCTTGTGTTCGAGCTGCGGTCTTTTACTGCTCACCAACCCGAGCACCACGATCTTGCCTTTGGGCACAAGCTTCAAGGGCTCGAAGCTCCCCGAGCGCTCGTCGTCGTATTCGAGTAGGAACCGGTCAACAGCCAGCTCGTGGAACAGCCTTTCGGCGATGGCCTCGTAGCCTCCCTGCGCATACCAATGGCTGCGGTTGTTTCCACGGCACAGGTGAATCGCCAGCGTGACGTCGGGGTGGCGCGCAGCGGCGAAGCACGCATTGTCCGCGCGCAGCGACGCTGTCAGCATGGCGCCGGTGTCAACGCGCAACTCCGTCTTCATCCAGTCGCACCACTTGGCATCGAGGAAATAGCTGTAGCGCGGCGCGTCGATCTGCAAGTAGGAAACACCGCCACCGGCAAGCTCCTTCAAATCATCGGTCATGATGTCCGTGACAGCGTCGAGTAACGCAAATGGATCGCGATAGACCGCGTCAGTGACTCCGTATTTGAATGAGATGGCGGGAAACTGCGTAGCACTGGGCAGCGTCATCTTAATCGGTCCCGGCGCATGCTCGCGCAGGTAGGGCAGTTCGTGTCCGGTCAGTGGACTGCGCTGCTTCAGCGGCGCGTTTACGATGCCGGTGATACTGCTGACCGCGGCCGGTTTCGCGGCGGCTTTGTTTTTCTTGTCCTCATCCCACTGCCGCGCGACCGCATCGCCCAAATCGAACCCGTCCACGGCGTCGGTAAAGTCGCTCATGAAGTTGCTGCGGCGCAGTTCTCCGTCGGTAAAAACGCCCAGTCCCAGATCCTTCTGCATTCCAAGAACCCGGGCAATGTGCCGGTCTTCGAGGGCACGAAGCTGCTCGGCAGGCATGTGGTTCTGCCGTGCCTGAAGAATCTCGGGAGCGCGCAAAAAGCTGCCGACATGATCGGCACGGTAGGTTGAGGTTGCGCTGGAAGTCGCGGGCGTGAGCGTGGCCATGGAGGGCTCCTTGTCGCAGAAAGCATACAGTCGGCCTCAAACCATGCGCAATGCAGAGGTTTTTCGAACCCGGAGGCGTGTCAGTCCGGCTGCGCGCTTAATTCTCAGGTCGGTTCAACATGCTAAGCAGATCCCTGGGATGAATCGGCTTTGCAAGCATTTCGAAGCGATAGCCCTGCGCCTTTGCGCGGTCCAGCAGGTCGGCCGTCGATGCCTGGCCGGAAAAGAGAATGACCCGGCAGGCCGGCAGCACCTCAGCGATTTGCATCGCCACATCGATTCCTGAAACCCCGCGCATGATCACATCGGTGAGCAGCACGTCAGGTTGGAACTCCGATGCCACCGGGACCGCATGCTCCCCGCTAAATAACGCCTTGGCTTCAAATCCACTCGCGTTCAGGATTTGCGCCAGAGTACTCGCGATCATGTGCTCGTCGTCAACGATGAGGACACGTAGGCCTTTACGATCATTCGGCACAGGCCTTCCCTTTAGGAGCTGAGTTGGATAGCTGAGCTAAGGATACCCGATGTCCGGCTCGAATTCCGTTTCTCGTCGCTTAATTCCGGCTGCGCATCTTGGACAACAAACGCAGGATCTCCAGATAGAGCCAGACCAGCGTCACCATGATGCCGAAGGCCCCATACCACTCCATATATTTGGGAGCCCCGTTGCTCACGCCTTGCTCGATGAAATCGAAATCCAGAACCAGATTGAGCGCTGCAATCGCGCACACAAACAGGCTGAAAACAATCCCGATCGTACTGCCGCCGTTGATTGCCAGGAACTGAATGTGGAAGAAGCCCAGCAGCATTTCAAGCAGGTAGAAAACCATAATGCCGCCTGTAGCGGCGATCACGCCGAGCCGAAACTTCTGCGTCACCTTGATCATTCCTGAGCTGTAGGCCAGCAGGAGCACCAACAGCGTCCCGAACGTCAGACCTACGGCCTGTACAGCAATGCCGGGATAGCGGAAATCGAAGATGGCCGAGAGGCCGCCGAGCACCAGGCCTTCGAGCAGAGCGTAAAGCGGGGCTGTTACAGGTGACCATTCTTTTTTAAAAACCGTAACCATAGCCACAACAAATCCGCCCAATGCGCCAACCAGCAGATAGGGCGCGATGTCGGCCATATCGCGCGACTGCACAAAAAGATGCCATACCCAGGCCGCCGTAGCCATCGCAAACACGAGCAGAATACCGGTCTTGTTCACGGTGCCGCTCAGAGTCATGCGCGCCGCAGCATCGATCATGCCGCCATAACCGCTGCCGGGCAGGTTCTGGAACGTCTTGCTGCCAAGGGCAGGATTAGATGTCTTCATCAAAGGCATTTGAATTTCTCCA
>PLKY01000213.1:7241-8003 GCA_003140785.1 Acidobacteriaceae bacterium
ATCGCGCCACAACCAGCGCATCATGTCGGGCAAAATCGCTCCGCCCATCTTCTGCCCGTGCAGGTTCATGCCCCACGCGTAGTTCACGTCGTAGCCCTTCTGGGTGAGAGCCTTCATCAAACGTACATTCTGGTAAAACCAATCCACGCGAGGATCGTACGGATTTCCGTTACGCACTCCGCGATTGTCATTGCGCCCATCGCACAGAAAAATGCGAATGGGTTTCGCAGGGCTGGCCAGAACGCGTTCGGGATAAACATCGCCGCCGCGCAGATTCACAAAGCTGCCCACGATGCTGAGCACCTTGCGAAATTGATCGGGCCGCTCCCACGCCACCATGAAAGCCGCAATTGCGCCCGAGCTTGTGCCTCCGATTCCGTGCTGATCCGGATCGCGCGAAATGTTGTAGTCGCGATCGAGAACCTGCATCAGTTCTTCGGTGATCACGCGGGCATACTTGTCATCGGGCGTGTTGTATTCCGTCGGGCGATTGGTCGTATGGTCGCCCCACTCCTGCGCGTTCGGCTCCGGCTGCTCCGGCGTTCGCCCCGGATTGATGAACACCGCCAGCATCACCGGAATCTCGCGTCGATAGATCAAGTTGTCGAGCACGTTCTGCGCGCGCACGTCTCCATCAGGATCCTTGAACGCCTGCCCATCGTTGAAGATCATCAGACTCGCCGCAACAGCAGGATCGTACTGCGCCGGTACGTAGATCCAATAAGTATGCTCCGTGCCCGGATACACCTTGCTCGGCATTAC
>PLKY01000067.1 GCA_003140785.1 Acidobacteriaceae bacterium
CCTTCTCCGCATACTCGGACGCAGCGGTAGCACATGATGCACCGCGGTCGGTCGAAGTACACAATTGGGGACCATTGCCGCTCATCGCGGTGATTTTTTATGTCCACCAACCGCGACTCTGCCGCTCCGTAGGTGTATGTGGCATCTTGAAGTTCGCATTGACCGCCCGCATCGCACACCGGGCAGTCAAGAGGGTGATTCTGCAGAACAAACTCCAGCATCGCCTTCCGGCTCTGTCGGACCGTTGGGCTGTCCGTTGTGACGATCATGCCTTCAGTCGCGATTGTTGTACACGCAGTTTGCAACTTTGGCGTTTTTGCGATCTCCAAAAGACACATGCGGCAGGCTCCCTGGAGGGAGAGGCCGGGGTANNGTGACTTCAGCCATTGATTCGCGCCACCGCCGCTTGGACCTCGGGACGCGTGTTATGCATGATCGGGAGCTGTCGCTTCGGGCCATGCAATGGTGAGCAGAAAGGCGCACTCTTCCAGTGCTTCAACATCGTGCTCAAGTCCGCGCTCAATAGCGAGGAGGTCTCCAGGAACAAGTTCCTCTGTCCGATCGTCGGGAAGATGTACCCTGATCTTCCCCAAAACCGCATGCACAGAAATCGGACCTTCAGCGCGGTGGTGGCTCATGTAACTTCCCGGCTTCATCCGTATAAGGACAATGCGAAATTCCGGGTACTTCACAATAGTCTCCGAACTCCGGCCCGTTTCGCGTTGCCATGATTCGGCATCCTTCAGTTTTTCCAGCTCGTCGGCGAGGTTCTTTCGGATGATCTCGATTGCGAGTTCCGGCAAGCGAGTCATGCTCTCGTGACTATTGGCCGCGTGGCGATTCTCTTCAAATCCGCTCATTAAGCACCTTCACCTGATTTGTCTCATTGCGAGAGGGAAGACCAGACCTCGCATTGGACTGCATTGAGCCTATGCTTCCACGAAGACGCTTTGAATGGTCTGGTTGTAACGGAAACTGGGACAGTTGTACTTCTCCATTACTGATTGATTGCTGCGACAATTTTCACAGTATCCCAGGCTGCTCTGAATAACCGTCACAGCTTCTGTGCACGGCTGACATGGTGCATCGCCTGTGCTGACCCTGCACCTGCAGTAGAGCAGCTCTTTACGACTGGATCGAGGACGTATATGGAGGCTATCCTCCGCAGTATCCAGTCGACAAATCGACAATTCGAGAGGGGTCCAGGAGTGGCGAAGAAAATCGCAGAGTTGTTTGTAGAGGTTCTTGCAGCGGCAGGTGTGGAGCGTATCTATGGAGTCGCCGGCGATTCCCTCAACGGCATCACGGATTCTATACGAACGCGCAACGGGATCGAGTGGGTGGGCGTGCGGCACGAAGAAACCGCGGCCTTCGCGGCCGGAGCGGAAGCTGCATTAACTAGAAAGCTTGCGGTCTGCGCCGGTAGCTGTGGACCAGGCAACCTTCACCTCATCAATGGACTCTACGACGCCCATCGAAGTCGTGTCCCTGTCTTGGCGATCGCTGCGCAGATTCCGTCGCAGGAAATCGGCAGCGGATACTTCCAGGAAACTCACCCTGAACACCTCTTCAAAGAGTGCAGCCATTTCTGCGAGTTGGCCTCAAGCCCTGCACAGATGCCGCGCACGCTCGACATCGCGATACAGACGGCTTTGGCAAAGCGCGGCGTAGCCGTGGTTGTTTTGCCTGGGGATATTGCATTACTGAATGCGGAAAATGACGATCGCCGTGTCAACTTCAGGTTTTCTCAGCCGCACATTGTCCCCCGAGCGGAAGAGCTGGATCAGTTGGCGGTCGAACTTAATCGCACAACGCGAGTGACAATCCTGGCCGGCGCCGGTTGCGCAGGCGCTCATGATGAGCTCATCCAGTTGGCTGCAAAGCTTCAGGCGCCAATCGTGCATGCCATGCGGGGAAAGGAGTTTGTCGAATACGACAATCCCTACGACGTGGGCATGACCGGCCTCTTGGGGTTCTCCTCGGGCTATCACGCCATGATGAACTGTGATTCGCTGTTGATGTTGGGAACCGATTTCCCCTACCAGCAGTTTTATCCTAAGAATGCCCGCATTCTGCAGGTCGATATCCGCGAGGAGCAACTGGGAAGGCGCAGCCACTTGGACTTCGGGGTTGTTGGCGGAATTGCGGAGACTCTCTCCGCATTGCTTCCGCGCATCGTGCAAAACTCAGACAGAACCCATCTCGATGTCTGCCTCAATCACTACCGCGAAGCGCGCAAAGGACTCGACGATCTGGCAACAGGAAAGCCCGGCCAGCGCCCCATCCATCCTCAGTACGTCGCAAGACTACTCAATGAAGTCGCCGCTGACAACGCTATATTCACCTGAATGTCGGGACACCGGTGATTTGGGCGGCGCGTTACCTGAATATGAACGGTCGCCGGCGTTTGCTAAGCTCCTTCAACCACGGATCGATGGCAAATGCATTGCCGCAGGCCATTGGAGCTCAGATCTCTCATCCTGGACGTCAGGTTGTTACGCTCTCCGGCGACGGCGGTTTCTCCATGCTGATGGGGGATCTCCTCTCGCTGCGGCAGCTGAAATTGCCTGTAAAGGTCGTTGTCTTCAACAACGGATCTCTGGGGTTTGTGGAACTCGAGATGAAAGCGACAGGCTTTCTGAAGCATGGGACAGACCTGGTCAATCCCGATTTCGCGAAGATTGCGCAAGGAGCGGGATTGTTCGCCCTGCATGTTGATGATCCAGAAGAGGTCCGTCCGGCTCTTGAGCAGGCAATGGCGCATGATGGTCCCGCTCTGATTGACATTGCGGTAAACAGGCAGGAGTTGGCGATGCCGCCTTCTCTCAAGCTGGACCAGATTGTCGATTTCAACCTCTATATGATCAAAGCCATTCTGAATGGCCGCGGCGACGAAATCATTG
The DNA here is from genome assembly GCA_003140785.1 of Acidobacteriaceae bacterium. Classification (GTDB taxonomy): domain Bacteria; phylum Acidobacteriota; class Terriglobia; order Terriglobales; family Acidobacteriaceae; genus Telmatobacter. Next base: position 2,904 of record PLKY01000067.1, read on the forward strand.
ATCTCGCCCGAACTAATTTGTTCAGGTGAATTTCTCGCTGCACCGAATCGATGCGAATCAACTTCTTTTCAGAACGAAGCCGAACAGTGACTAAAGTCCCTGCGACAGCCTTGTAGCGCACCTAGTCTGAGCAGGGGTGACAAAAATGATCAACGCCAAACAGACTATCGGTGAAATAGCTGTACGCCAACCATCAACAATTGAGGTGTTCGAGCAACTTGGGATCCAATACTGCTGCCATGGAGAAGATACGGTCGAAGCAATATGCAAATACCTCGGGTTGCCCGCTAAGGGAGTTCTCAGCGAATTGAATCGCGTAGCCGACGCGAACAGCACAACAAAAGCTCCATGGGCAGACCCAATCCTCGAAGCGCTGATGGGAAAGCTGCTTCGGGCCCGCTCGGTTCTGATTCAACAAGATCTCCCGCGCATTCAACGACTGGCTCGTACTGTGAGTTCGTGTCATCTTCGGGAACATCCCAACGCAATCCACGTCGCTCACCTTTCTGCAACGCTTGCCAATGAAGTTACGTCGCATTTTACGGATGAGGCGCAAATACTGTTTCCGAAGATTCGAGAACTTGAGCTGGCCTATGTGGGCAGCAGGTCCGCGACAGTCCACCTGGACAGCGTACGGAATGATTTGGCACACATGACACAGGAGCATGGTGCGGTAGGGGATCTCCTGTCCAGAATTCAGGAAGATACAGAAGACTACAACGCCACCGGCACCACGTGTCCTTCCTACCGAGGAATGTGCGAGAAGCTGAAGGGGTTGGACGGGGAGATCCGCCAGCAGGTCCATCTGGAAAACAACGTTCTCTTCGATCGAGCTCTGCAAATCTCCGGGGCACTCTACGGTTAGTCGATGGTCAATGGACAAATCCGTGGACACGCAGCCTACTGAACCCGTCCACACCGCGAAGGGATAGATGAAATGATTCAGGTCAAGCGAGCTTACGAAGCCGGGAGTGAAGAAGACGGAGTCCGTTTCCTGGTTGAGCGCCTCTGGCCGCGAGGCATCAAGAAAGAAGACCTGGCGATTGAAGGTTGGCTCAAAGACCTTGCGCCGAGTACGGAGCTACGAAAGTGGTTTAATCACGATCCAACAAAATGGGATGAGTTCTGTCAGCGGTATTTCCGTGAATTACAGAAGCATCCCACTGTCTGGCGGCCGCTACTGGCTCGGGCTCGACGTGACCGAGTGACCTTAGTATTCAGAGCGCACGACACCCAGTACAACAACGCCATAGCACTCAAGCAGTTTCTTCAAGGTAAGACAAAGCACGGTTGAGAAGAACAGAGAACCACTTGGCTGCTGCTGGCCTGGACTTTCCATGAGCACATGACAGGTGTTCCGCGATCAGTGACAGATGGCTCATTGTGTTCGTCACGATTCGCGACAAGAATCGAAGTAGAAGTTCATCGGTGACACAAGACTGAATTGAGTTCAAGGCACTTGATGAACTCTTCAAAAGGAGGAACTCGAATGCATGAGAGAGGAAACGAAGAGCATCGCTGGGGCGTGATTTTGGCAGGGGGCGATGGAAACCGTCTCAGGCCATTGACGCATCTTGTATTTGACGACGACCGTCCGAAGCAATTCTGCCCGCTGCTGGACGGGAAAACACTTCTTGCCCAAACTCGGCTCAGGATCGCAGGAACGGTAGATCTTGGTCGAACACTGTTCGCGCTGAGTAAGGCACTTGAGCCGTTCTATCAGGACAAACTTGCGAAAGTCCCGGCAATCCAAAAAGTCGTCCAGCCGAGCAATCGGGGAACACTTCCTGCTATTCTTTGGAGCTTGCTGCGCATCGTTCAGCTCGATGAGCATGCTGTGGTCGCATTCTTCCCATCGGATCACTATTACTCTCAGGAAGGAAAGTTCATTGCGGGGATCACCTCCGGATACGAACTCGCAGAACTCCACGCGGAGAGCATAATCCTTTTGGGAGCAGTGGCTGATCGCCCCGAGATCGAGTACGGCTGGATCGAGCCGGAGACTCCCGTTGCGGACCGCTCCGGCAATCAACTAACGCGTGTAAGGCGCTTTTGGGAAAAGCCCTCATCCGAGATAGCAAAACGCTTGCTGGATCAAGGTTGTCTCTGGAATACGTTCGTCATGGTTGGCCGTGCCAGTGCTTTCATGAAAATGATTCGGCAAACGGCTCCCATCATCTATCGCGACTTTGGATCGATCCTGACGCAACCTGGCCTCGGAATGGAAGCCGAGCTGATGGAGTCTTTCTACGAGAGGCTTCCCATAGCCGATTTTTCAAAATTGGTATTGTCGGCGAATACGGAAGGGCTCTCTGTCGCCAGCCTCGGCGATATCGGATGGAGCGATTTGGGAGACCCGCGGAGACTCATCACCACCTTGTTTGAGACCGGAATGGAGAATCCCTGGGTCTCATCGGGATCGTGCAATCAGTGTGGCGTCAGCTTGGCTTGATCCTGATATTCTTTGCAAACAAACAGCATCAAGCGACTTGGGTCACCTCTTCTCTGCTAAGGTCAGGTTAGATTTCAAATAGAGGCTGGGAACCGATGAGCAAGCTGCCGGGAAAAATTGGGATAGTGGGTGCCGGCAGCGTAGGGGCGACGATCGCCTACGCTTGCATGGTGCGCGGAGTAGGCAAGCACATCAGCCTGTTTGACGTAGCAAAAACAAAAGTGGAGGCCGAGGTACTGGACCTGAACCACGGTCTGATGTTTGTGCCTATGGCGAAGGTAGACGGGTCGGATGACCTGAACGTGCTGGAGCGTTCCGACGTAATCGTGGTGACCGCAGGCGCAAAGCAGAAGCCGGGGCAGACGCGAGTTGAACTGGCCGAGACAAATACCGGGATCTGCCGCAAGTTGATACCCGACTTGCTGCGCGTCGCGCCGCATGCGACGTTGCTGATGGTAACCAACCCCGTGGACGTGCTCACTTACGTAGCTCTAAAACTGAGCGGACTGGAGAGTCGGCGGGTTTTGGGTAGCGGAACAGTGCTGGATAGCTCTCGCTTCCGATTCCTCATTGCGCAACGCTGTGCAGTAGCGGTCCAGAACGTGCACGCATACATCGCGGGTGAGCATGGCGACAGCGAGATTCCGTTATGGTCGAGCGCCAGCATCGGCAATGTCCCTGTGCAGGGCTGGCACATGCCCGGGCACGGAGCGCTAAGCACGCTGGAGGAGCAAGAGATCTTCGAAAGCGTGCGCACGGCGGCATACAAGATCATTCAAGGCAAGGGCGCGACGAACTACGCGGTGGGCTTGGCGGTGGCTGCGATTCTGGAAGCGATCCTATGGAATGAGGGACGCGTGCTGCCGGTGAGTTCTCTGCTTACTGACTATCGAGGCATTAGCAACGTGTGTCTCTCGGTGCCGTCGATTGTGGGTCTCCGGGGAGTGGAGGGTTTGCTACCGGTGCCAATGAATGCGTTCGAGGAGGCCGGCTTGCGTGCGAGCGCTGAGGCCATCCAGCACGTGCTACATACGCTGGGCTTCTAAGGACTGGAAGGAATCAGTTAAACGTCATTTTTCGGGGCCCGATTCAACAGATTCATCAACGTGCTCTGGCAAGTGCGAGCACATTTGTATTACTCGTCAAGAGTACGAACGCAGATGCGTTGCCACAGCGACTTTAGTTACGGATCCAAGAAAGTTTGAATATTCGGATCGAATCGATCAGCGTCACTGGTTTTCGGCCAATTGACACTCTCAGGTGTGATCCGGCGGTCTTCGACAGAAGAAAACGCAGAAAGTCTGCCGGCCTTACAGGAACTATTGCCTTGACAAAGAACCGATTACGACAGCTCCTTCATCTGAACCAACAACATGCGAAGCCCTGTCTTTGCAGAGATCCCGTGGGACAGCATTGGACCATGTACGCGAAGGAGCCTACCTCGGCTTGGACTTTGTCCGTTCCTAACTGCAATTCGGCTTCGCCCTCCAGAAAATAGAGAACAGCAGGCGTTGGGGCTGAATGTGCTGAGAGTTCCTCGCCCGCTGCGAAGCCGAACAAGGTCACGTTGACCTTTTCGTCTTTGTGCAGAACGCGGCTCAGAATGCCCTTTTCTGGAAGTGCGAACTCCCGTTGCAGATTCGCGAAAAATTTATAGTCCATGTGCTGCTCCTTGGTTTCACTTGTTTTTGTAGCAGTTCCCGACGGCGTCCTTGTGGTGGTCGATCCATCAAAGACGCCGCATGGATGTTGACATATCGCTCAGCGACCTGCGAGTGCGACGGTGCGTTCTTCATTACTGTCGTGCAACGAAACGTCCGTTCCGCCCTGCACTTCCTTACTGTACGAGTGCCCGGTGAGCAATCCAAGTACGAACCAGGCGAACAACGCTGCTCCAATCGCGAACAGGATGTCTCCGGGGACTCTCATCCAGCGCAGAGTCTGCATGGAGCCGGACTGCATGAACTCCGCGGAACGGGCGTACCATGTGCCGTGTTCAATCGATGCCCATGCCTGCAGCAGTCCCACCGGAAGCATGCTGAAGATCACCATGAAGATCAAGCCAAAGTTCAGAGACCAGAAGGAGAGTTTCAGCGGAGTCTCGTTCCACTTGCGACCTGGCATCAGCGCGCGGAGGCAAAACAGAGTGAGACCGAGACCGAGCATTCCGTAGATGCCGAATAGAGCCGTGTGACCGTGGACCGGAGTCAGGTTGAGTCCCTGGACGTAATAGAGCGAGATCGGCGGGTTGATGAGGAAGCCGAAAAGACCTGCTCCCACAAGATTCCAAAATGCAACTGCGACGAAGAAGTAGATGGGCCACTTGTAATTGGCGATCCACTGGGACTTCTTTGTCGGTTGCGCAAGGCGAATGTTTTTCCAGGCTTCATAGCCGATCAGCGTGAGGGGCACAACTTCAAATGCGCTGAAGATTGCTCCCAGGCCAATGACTGCGGGCGTGGCACCGGCGAAGTACAGGTGATGGAAGGTGCCGATGATTCCGCCGGACAGGAAGATGGTGGTCGAGAAGAGCGCAGCCTTGGTTGCGGTGCGAATCTCGATCAGCTTGAGCCGCGTGAAAAGGAAGCCGATCACGACTGTCGCGAATACTTCAAAGAAGCCTTCGACCCAGAGGTGAACTACCCACCAGCGCCAGTATTCAGCGGTGACGAGGTGGCTGCGTTGTCCGTACATCAGTCCAGCCGAGTAGAAGAGCGGAATAGCAATGCTGGAGATGAGGAACAGGATGAGAAGCGAGCGGTCCTCGCTCTTGCGAACGAGAGCCGGCTTCAAAGCTGCGACCATAAGGACAAGCCAGAGAACCAGTCCGATGAACAAAAGTATTTGCCAGAAGCGGCCGAGGTCGACGTATTCATAACCCTGGCTGCCGAACCAGAACCACATGTTGCCGAGCCGCTGCTGAATGCCCATCCACTCGCCCGCGAGTGAACCGCCGACAACGAGGATGAGCGCGCCGAAGAGTGCGTTGACGCCAAGCCGCTGATACTTTGGCTCGTGACCGCTGACGGCGGGGCCAACATAAAGGCCTGTGGCCAACCATGACGTTGCGATCCAGAAAATGGCTAGCTGCAGATGCCATGTGCGCGTGACAGCATAGGGCAGATATTTTGCGAGCGGGAATCCGAAGAAGGACAGCCCCTCAACGCCGTAGTGAGCGGTCAAGACGCCCATCAAAATCTGAACGCCCCAGAGGATGACCACCACATAGAAATACTTCAACGTCGCGCGTTGCGATGGGGTGGGTTTGAAGGCCAGGAATGGATCTTTTTCCGGGTAGGGCCCATGAACGAGTTCCTTCTCCTGCGACGCGTACCACCAGACAAGGCCGCCTATTCCCGCCAACAAGCCGACGAAACTCAGCACGCTCCAGAGGACTGCGCCGGACGTTGGTTCGTTGCCAATCAGGGGCTCATGCGGCCAATTATTGGTGTAAGTCGTCTCGGATCCAGGTCGATCCGTGCTGCAAGCCCACGAGGTCCACCAGAAGAATGCGGCAAGTTGATGCTGCTTTGCTGCGTTGGTCAATGCACCGCTCGGGATGGCATACGCCGACCTGCCGGTCGCAAAGACATCGGTGTAGTAGGCCCGAAGCTGCTGAAATGCCGCTTCGCGGTCGGCACTCAGCGTAACGCGATTGCGCGAGGCGTCGTACGTGTTCGTCCGCATCTCGCGAATCAGGCGCGCTTTGAAGATGGCCTGTTGGTCCGGCCCGAGAGACTCGAAATTCACCGCCCCAGCTCTGACAGCCCATGTGTTCAGCAGAATCTCCGATTCCCGGTGCAGCCAATCCGCGCTCCAATCGGGTGCAACATAAGCGCCGTGGCCCCAGACGGTACCGATTTCCTGTCCGCCAATTGACTGCCATACCCCTTGCCCATCCGTGATGGAACTCCCGGTGAAGAGAAGCTGCCCGTCAGTGTTGTACACGTCTGGGATGGGGGGAGCTTCGCTGATCATCTTCCTGCCGACTCCCCCGAGCACAGCGAAAGATCCAATAATGACGATGGCCAGTGCCACCCAATAACGCTTGTAGGACATGATTCTCCCTCACTTAATTAGGACGAAAATGGTGCGAAATGCTCCTGAACGCGCCGAGACCCGGGCAGGTAACTCTCATAAAACCGATGATGGGATGCTGCAAAGGTCATTGAAAGTCCCTGTTGAAGCAGTTGCACTGAGGCAACAGTAGCGTTCAGTGAATAGGGAAAGCAGGGACTTAGGTCACTACCCGGCGGAATTAGTTCAAAAATACAGAGATTCATCATCCCAGCAAGAAACGAGGCATGGTGTGGTTCAAATCACACCATGACAAGCAGGACCGTTCGTCCTTTCCTGGATTTCATGTGGTTTTGTGCATTGGGCTAGAACTCTCCGTCATAAAGGCGCTGCGGCCCAGTAAGAAGGTGAGCATGAGGTTCGAAGCAAATAGAAGCACTCCACCCAATTCCAACATCCCTGAGACAGGTAGCACCTTCCATGCGAACGAGACTAGACCTTCATAGGCGAGGGGCTCTGAAGAAACGCGTAGCAGGCATCCTGTCTGGAGACACAGCAGACTAAGAAGCATCAAACGCTTACTGAAGATACTTTGAATCCCTGTGAAGTGAGGCAGGATCCGTGGCCCAATTGCGAACACCATCGTCGCTGCAAATCCTACTGTAAGCGCATGACGTGAGGCGCCCCAGATGCCGCCGTGCACATCGGAAAATGCAGCCCATACACTCATCAATCCAGCCACGATCAGCCAGGCATAAGCCAGACGGACGAAGGTCGGAAAGCTTGGATGGATACCCTGAGTTTTTGCGCGCCCATGGGGCTCGTCCGCAAAGTGCAGTGCAAACCCAACCGTAACTGCGCTCAAGGAGAATAGGACCGTTGCGGGCTTGGGCCATCCTGCCACGCCGACGAGAACGCCCGCCAAATCCATGCATAATGCTGCCCGAAACCAACGAACATTGGGCTTCGAGATCGCAAGAAAGGTCGGCAGCCATCGCGCCGAGAATCCCCAAACTACCGGCACGACAAATCCCCATCCAAGCAGTGCGAGATATTTCTGGTCGAGCGAGTGCGGAAAGGACCGAAGGCCGCCCTGCATAGACAATCGAACGCACTCGACGAAATTGAAAATCACAGCGGACGCGAGCCCCGCCGTCCCGACCAGGACGGAAACCATCCAGAGTTCCATTGGAGGCTTCGCTCGATTTCCTTGAGTTGATACTGGCAGTTTATGGTGTGAGGCTGCGAAGAGAAAAAGTATGACCGCCATGAGCTCAAATCCCGCGGAGACCGGGAGGAGCGCACGCCAATGCCATCCATATATGTTTGCGAACCACCGCATCCCTACACCGGAGGTCCAAAGCACGTAGCAGGAGAGAGGCACACGAAGGACCGACCGACCATGCGCGGGTTGTGAATAGAATCCAATGCCAAGAATGAAGCTACCGATCCAGCCAAACATTTGAGCGTGGCCGTGTCCTTCAATCCATGCGGCCGGTAGTGTGCCGAGACCGTGATGCGCACTGATCGCCATCAGGTTCGAAAATCCCAACAAGGTCCCAGGCAAAGCCATAAAGAAGAGCCCGCTTAAGATCCACGCGCGGAGCATAAGGCTCTTCTGACGTTCGCGAGCAATGATTGCCGTATTGCCGTGGATTGCGCCTGTAGGGGCCGGCTGTTCGAACAACGGAAGCGTAGCCATAACTAACTCCTCACCTTGAGTGCTGCTTCCAGTTGAATGGCACGGGGAAACAAAACGTCGTTCTCGAGGTGGACGTGTTGCTTGAGGTCAGCCTCGAATTCGCGGAGTCCAGAAAAGAGAGCGATATGCGTAGCGCACGCCCATGAGGGCGGTTCGAAGTGATTAGTCAGGCGGATGAGCTCGGCCACGATGTGGTCGGCGGACTCGTGTTCTTGTTCCATCATGAAGATCGGGTGCGTAACCGAACGGAAGCATGCGTGCGAGGGCGGGTAAGCGACGATCGATTCCTGATCCATTTGCGAGATGAACGGGAAGAGAACCTGCTCTTCCTTCTGAATATGCGTATACATCTCGCCACGGAACTTCTCAATCAGCTCGGCGACCTTCGCGAGTTTGGGCGCATGATCGCCCCGTGTCGCCGCCAGCTTCAAAGCCATTTCGGCGAGTCTCGGAAGCTCTTGACGAACACAATGGTGATGAATGCGGACGATGTGTTGAACCAGGCGGGCGAGAGAAAGAGTTGCCGGATCCAAAGCCATGCCACCACGCTCCTGGGCCTCCGAATCGGTGAGTTTTTCGATGACTTGATCGACCGAGAGTTGCAGTTCCTGGCACGCTCCTTCGAGCGACAGATCAGCTTGCAAGCACAGGTCGATATCGAATCGGTGAAAGACTTTGGCCGAGGATGGATACTGCGTAACGATTTCGCGAATGGACTGGGTTGAGGATGGCATAAGCACTCTCCACCTGCAACCGTACCGATCTGTAGAGAGCAGAGCAGTAACTTATGTCACTCGAAGTCCGGAAGTTCTAAGAAGTCGTCTCCAGCAAGGCCTTGAGGCCGTCTATATCCTTTACTACGATCTGTCGCGCGTCAACATCCAGAAGTCCCTCGGCCTGCAGGCGCATAAGGTTGCGGGAAACCAGTTCGCGTACCGTTCCAAGCTGATTGGCGAGTTCCTGATGGGTTGCCGGAAGTTGAAACTCGATTCCGAGAGAACTCTGCTTGCCCTCGTTCTGGGCAAGTTTGAGCAGTGCCGATATGAGTCGCTGGCGGATTGTCGTAAACGACAATTCCTCGATGATACCCACTAGTCGCCGCAACCGCGCACCAACGACCTGGAGCACCTTGAGCGCGACTTCTGGATGTTCCATGCAGTACGCCTGAAAATCGCGGCGCGAAATGAACGCGATTTCTGCATCCTCGATCGCCGCAGCGGACGCGGGAAATGGCCCACCATCGAAGACTGGCAATTCCGCGACAGACTCGCCCGGAACATTCACAGCAAGTACCTGCTCGCGACCGCTCACAGACGTCTTGAAGATGCGAACTTTGCCTTGTGCAATGATGTGCAAGCCGTTGCAAGGCTCGCCCTCTGTGAAGAGCAACTCCCCAGCACTAAATAGCTTGCGAACTGTTCGCACAGCGAGCGTTTTCAATTCTGTCGGCGTGAGGCTCGACAAAAGTGCAGTCTTCCCGAGGGCAGTTGCAAGATCGGTACGTTCAGCGGTCACTCGGGAATTTTAGCAGCCTGGGACTTTGGTCACTGCGNNTTCATCGCCATCTGGGAAGTGACTCAGGCCTGTGATCTGGCCTGTGTGCACTGTCGCGCATCCGCCCAGCCGGACCGCGATCCCATGGAGCTGAGCACGGATGAGGGCAAACGTCTGATCGACCAGATCGCGGTCTTGAAGGTTCCAGTCTTTGTGTTGACAGGAGGCGATCCGATTAAGCGACCCGACCTTTTCGAGTTGATCGGCCATGCCCGTTCCGTCGGCGTCAGGGTTTCCCTTACTCCGAGTGCTACGCCTTTGCTCACGAAGGACATTGTTGTCCGGCTCAAAGAGGCTGGGCTTGCCCGGCTTGCGGTGAGCATGGATGGCGCGAGCGCCGAAACCCACGACGCATTCCGCGGGATGAGTGGATCCTTTGCGCGAACTCTGGACGCCGTTCGCTGGGCAAACGAGATTGGCCTTCCTGTACAAATCAACACCACGTTCAGCCGCAGGAATATCGCTGAGATCGACGAGATTGTCGCTTTGATGGAGAAGTTAAAGATAACGCTTTGGAGCGTCTTCTTCCTCGTCCCCACGGGACGTGGAAAGCTCAACGATTTATTGAGAGCGGAAGAGTTCGAATCGGTCTTTGCGAAAGTCTACAGTTTGTCTAGGACCGCACGCTTCGACATTAAGACAACTGAGGCGCAGCATTACAGGCGCTTTGTCTTGCAGCAGAGAGTCGCCAAGCGAAAGTCGGGACTGGGTCCCGATAGCGTGCATGAGAGGTCCGTCGACGCGATTGGGCGCGCGCCGCGCGGGCTCAACGATGGCAAGGGATTTGTCTTCATCTCGCACAAAGGCGAGGTGTTCCCTAGCGGCTTCCTCCCTCTTTCGGCCGGCAACATCCGCGAACAGGAATTAGCAGTGATCTATCGCGACGCGCCCCTGTTCCGCGATTTGCGTGACACGTCAAAGCTCGAGGGAAAGTGCGGCTCCTGCGAGTTCAAGGAAATCTGCGGAGGATCGCGAGCCCGCGCGTACGCTCTGACCGGAAACCCACAAGCCGAAGAGCCATGCTGCTCCTATGTTCCGAAAGGCTATGTACAACCGGCGCCGCAGATGAAAACAGCAATGACGCTTCACGTCCTCCAGGGCGCTTAAGACCGCCTTCGCGCTCGAATGGAAGACAATCATAGGAATGGCAGGAATTGAGGGAACGCCATGGCGATTCAGATCGGTGCAAAGCTCGACAGCGGTTTTGACGACCCAATTGGCATGCTCAAGGACTGCCACAGAAGGATAGAGAGCTTCCTCGGCATTCTTTGCGTTGTGGTTGATCGGGCGCAGGACAGGAATCTTACTGATGAGGAGCGCGATGCGGTTAAGGCTGCGCTTGAGTACTTCAGAACCGGCGGACAACGCCACACGGCGGATGAGGAAGAATCACTCTTTCCACGACTGCGCAAGTCTAATGCGAAATCCTTCGAAGAGATCGACCGGCTTGAGGACGATCATCACGAGGCAAGCGATTTGCATGGATCGGCCGAGCGGCTTTATTCAGCATGGATTGAGTCGGGCGGCTTAGGGTTGGAGGAAGCGCAGCAGTTGCTCTCCCAAACCGCGCGTCTCAAGCAACTCTATTCCGACCATATCCAAGTCGAGGAAACGATCGTTTTCGCTCGCGCGATTCAGGTGTTGGACAGCCACGCCATTGCGGCGATCGGGACCGAGTTTCGTTTTCGGAGGAAGTAGCTCTCTGCGGCATTTATCTCATGCCGACTGGTTCCACAAGAACGCCNNAGCAGTTTGCTGCAAGCCACTGCTCATTTGGATCCGGCTCTTTACATGCCGGGGTGACCGGCCTCTCTTGCATGAGAAACCAGATCCATATAAACGTCGCGTGGCAGATTCGTCTGCCAATGCCCAGTAGCCTTCGCCACTACGACCAGGCCCAGGAAGATGCAAGCGAGAACTGCTGCAACGGCAATGGGTGAGAGTGCGCGGCGACGCCATCTCTCCGCCGGGGTTTCTGCCTTTCTCGGTACCAACGAGAATTGCAGAGCGCTCTCGGCCGGGCACGCGGCGACACACGCCATGCACGCCGTGCATTCAACGGATCGAATTCTCACGAGTTGATCAACGGCCAGGCTGGAAGGACAGGCTCGCGCGCATTTTCCGCAATCGACGCAGGCCTCGACGTCGCGGCGGATCTTTACTGGACTGAGCAGCGATGTGATTCCCAGCAGTGCTCCATACGGACAGAGATACCGGCACCAGAAGTTCTGGATCAGCATTGACAGCAGAACCAGCAAACCGATGACGATTGCCGCTGTTTGCCCGATATCGCGGAAGAAATTCAACATCTTGACATCGGCGACCAGGCCGTACGGTGTGGACATGAAATCGTGGATCGCCTCGGCGGACATGGCACCGATCAGGAACACGAAGAAGCCAAGAAGCAGGTACTTCAACCCTCGTAATGGGATATCCATCCATTTTGGCGGATGCAGATTGCGGCCGAATACGCGTCTTCCTAGCTTCCAGAGTTGTTCTGAGAGAGTTCCGACTGGGCAGAGCCAGGAACAAAAAGCCTTCTTGAGCAGGAGGCTCATCAGCATGAAGGCAATAAACAGGACCATTGCTGCGGGATGGATTGCAGGCACGCGTCCGGTGAGGAAGAAATATTTCGTATTCATCAAACCTGCGATGGGCAGCCAGCCTTCGGCCCCTGCGGGTCTTGGCACGCTTAGCCCCGTGCCGCCGCGCTCGCAAAAGCGCACCCAGAGAAGGAATTGGATTCCCAGCCAACCATTCAGAGCTACGAACAGCCACTGAACGATTCGCCGGATCCTTTGGGAATCATCCGAGCTGGACCTGCGGACAAGTTTCTTTTTGCCTTCCTGCTTGTGGATTGGCGTGATGGTTGCTGCGCCCATGTCGAGTTGACCTTCTGTCTAAGCGCAAGCCTAGGTGAACAGAACGGAGATCTCAGCGACTTTGGTCACACCGATCCCTTCAACAGTTTTTGGCATATTGAGCTTCAGAGTGACCAAAGTCGCTGTGGCGGACATTGCGATCTCTGTAAGTTGGAGTTCAAGGAGATCGAAATGACCGCAGCCACACAAACCGTCCGCGAAATCGCACTGGAACAACCCACTGCAATACGTGTCTTTGAACAATTTGGAATTGACTACTGTTGCGGGGGCCGCAAGCCTCTGGCAGAGGCATGCGCTGCCGGAAATCTGGAAATTGACTCGGTTATTGCGGCGCTGGAAGAGGCGGAAAAGAAGCCTGGGGTTGAGGTCGAGAATTGGGCCGAGAGAACGTTAGAGAGCTTGAGTTCACACATTGTGGCCAAACACCACGCATACGTGAAGGGTGAACTGCCGCGGCTGGCCCAGCTGGCTCAGAAGGTTGTGAATCGTCACGGCTCCGCGAAGCCAGAGCTGCCTGTGATCGCCAACACTCTCATGCAATTGGATGAAGAGCTCACCCAACATCTGGCCAAGGAAGAAGCCGTCCTGTTTCCCTACATCGCTGGTTTGGAGAGGTCTATCTCCATTGGAACCCCGAGGCCCCGTAGTTGCTTTGGCACGGTTGCGAATCCGATCGCGATGATGACGCAGGAACACGATGCTGCGGGCACCCTGATCGCCGAAATCCGCCGTCTGAGCGGGAATTTCACCACTCCAGCGGATGCCTGCCCCACCTTTCACGCGTTCTATGACGGTTTGAGGGAATTCGAGCAGGACCTGCATCAACACATCCATCTTGAGAACAACATTCTCTTTCCTCGTGCCATCGCGCTGGAGGCATCTGCCGGTTGAGAAAGGACCGGAAGCGATAATTCTCCGAGTAATTAGGTTCCAACGCAGATCATCCAAGTGCCGTGTGAGGCTTCAGATCGATCCCGCTCACTTTGCTGCCGGCCGTGGGGGAGCCAGACTTTACGCTCCTCCACCCCCGCCCTCCTCATTTATGTGTGGCGGCGATTCGTTTTGCCTGTTCGATGACCTGCTGTTCGTTTTTCAGTACCAGCATCTTGCGGCTGCAGTTGGCGAGATAGACGACGAGATTGCGGTCCCCTCCGACGACACTCGGAAATAGTAACCCTTGAATTCCCGTGGTTTCGAGTTCCCGGGCAAGATCCATCGAATCGGCCAAATCGTGTTCGGCGAGACAAGCTGCTCTGATGGCATTTGCCGTCTGCGAGGATCCGAGAGCAGACAGGTCCAGCGTCCTTTTCAGGTTCACGGCGACGGCATAGACGACACGAGGATATTTATCCGTGGTGATTTGGGCAGCTCCCCCGAGACGCGCCTTCCGCGCTGTGACCTCTTTGCTTGCCCCTGAGTCAGTCGCTGACAGGTATACCGCCCGGGTGCCAACAGCCGCGAAGCGCCCGCCGTGAGCTCGCGTTCCGGCGCCGCTCAGTACGTCGCTCGGGTCCATATAGCGATATTCGACGCTTCGGAAGTGGATCCCTTTTAAGGGGACAGCCTGATCAATCCATCGCCTGATTGCTGCGCGCTGTTTGACATTGAAGCTCAAATGGGCTGTCCCTCCCGCAGCCTGTCGAACTCGACGACGAGATCGCGGATACGGCCCTCGCTGATCAACTCCTGGGGGGTACGTCCCGCAAATGCCTCAAGCGGCGACGATAGCCACTCCTTCTCTTTTGGTGCGACGACATAGTCGTCCATACGGGAGAGCAATTCCCGGAGATCTCTGGTCCTTTTGTACATCTGACTAGTACCCCTGCCTGCCTCCCAGTTTTGGAGAGTTCGAGCCGTCACATTCAGCGCACTCGCTAACTGTTCCTGGCTGAGCCCGAGCCTTTGCCTTGCTTCCAGAAGGCCGAATGGTTCTTGCTCACCAACTGTTCGTCGCGCATGAGCTCGGATGTTGCGCGCCTTCAAAAGCTGTCGCAAGTGGGGCCAGTTGAAAACCCACTCGGCCTCGTCGAACTTCTGACGCCCAACGATCGTTCCCACGCGAAATGCAAAGTCCGACGAATGGTGGGGCGTATAGACCAACAACGTCGATACTTTGCAGTTCCGAAGCGTTCGAAGAGTGCTTTCGACAGCAGCATCCTGTTCAGGGCTGGAGAGATAAAGGACACTCACCTGCATCTTCCCCAAGGCCATCTTTATGTCGCAGGGTACCGTCTGGAACTTGGGCGAATAGGATGCAAAGAGGGTTTTGGCTTCCGCTAGCGTCTTAGGTTGCGTCCATACAACCAGTTCTTCAGATTGAGTTGCGGCTTGCATGCTCACCTCGGGATCTATTATACGCATATTTTCGTGTGGCACGAAAATATTTGCCTTAAGTTCAGTGGTGAATGACCTGACCCTGGTCGGGATCGAACCGACGACCTCTTCCATGCCATAACGCTGTGCACACGTAACTGATTGAAATCATGAGCATCGATGGCGATAGAAAGCACTCATAATCACTCCGAAGCACTCAAAAAATGCTTTCAGCACCCTCTTCAGCACCCTCAATCTGCGAAGGCGGGAATGAAAGTATGAAGCGCAAAAGGGAAAACCGAGGCTGGTGTCAGTGTTCTTTTAACGGGAACCTAGCTTGGTCCCCAAGCAGTTTCGTTGACGCTCGCCAAGTCTCTGAATTGCGACAATGCTCGGGCCGCGTCTTTAACCCTTGTTATCGCCGTGAAAGCAGACCCAGAAACCGTAACTCGAACGAATTGTTAGGTAGCGAAGTGCATCGGAACACATCGCAGCAGCCCTAAGAACAGCTTAACTGGTCCCCAACTGGTACCCGAGCTTGACTAACTGTGGTTGGTGCGACCGGCCTCGATCAGCGATTGACTCTATCGTCCACGGCAGAGCATAGCAAGTACATTATCCTGAAACTGCCCATCCTTCGGACAGCACTTCGGCTTGCTCCAATACCGTCTGAGTCGCCCTTTCCTGTTTGTCAGGCGGATAGCCGTATTTCTTCAATATTCGTTTGACGATGACTCGGAGCTTGGCTTGGACATTCTCCCGCTGGGTCCAGTCAATAGTTGTATTCTTCCGGACATTCTCGACAAGCTCCTTAGCAATTGCTCGTAGTGAAGCATCCCCGAGCACCTGCACTGCGCTGTCGTTGACCTCCAAGGCATCGTAGAAGGCGAGTTCATCCTCATTCAGGCCAAGCCGCTCACCGCGTCGCAAAGCCTCATTCAGGTTCTTGGCCAGTCCGATCAGTTCCTCGATCACTTGTGCGGTTTCGATGGCCCGATTCTGATAGCGGCGGAGCGAAGCCTCAATCAGATCGGAGAACTTGCGCGCCTGAACGACATTTCGTCGTGAACGCGTCCTGATCTCACCTTTCAGGAGCTTCTGCAAAAGCTCTACGGCAAGGTTCCGCTGCGGCATAGCCTGAATCTCCGCCAGGAACTCATCTGACAATATCGATATGTCCGGCTTCTTCAATCCAGCTGCGGCGAAGATATCAACCACGTCCTCAGAGACGATGGCATTCGACACGATCTGACGAATTGCCAACTCAGCATCTACCCGGCCAACCTGCTGTGTTGGCGACTTCGCCAGAACCGCCTTTACCGCCTGAAAGAAACCCACATCGTCCCGAATCCGCAACGCATCGTCATGCGGCACCGCCAGCGCAAATGCGTGGGAAAGTTCCGCTACGGATCGGCTGAGGTTTTCTTTGCCTTGGGGCCGAGCCAGAATGTGCTCTTGCGCCCCTGGCAGCAGTCCTAATTTTGCGCTCGGCTTAGCGTCAGCCCACGATGACCAATCGAAACCTTCAAACAGCGCGCAACACTCTTGATGTTTCCGCAGCATCAATTCGACAGCTTCATGCTGAGGACGGGTGAGATCAGCCGCCACGTGGTGTAATTTGATTCCTGCCCGTAGATGGAGATGTCGCCGATGCGTCCGCTGTGCGCTTGAATACACCAGGTTTCGATCCGGAGACGAAGCTAGCCATTTCCTCAAATGACGATGGGATGCTAACGGCGGTTACGGAGCAGGGCGATGGCTACGCCGTTTTGCAGAACCTGCGAACGGGAAATGGGAGCGCGAAGCATGACGCTCGACACTAAAAACCGCACTGTTTGCTGTCAACACGAAGGCGGCGAGAGAAAAGCAGACGAGCGAATAGAGCGAGCCACCATCCGCCGCCCAGGGATGGATGCCAAATCCAATGAGCACGAGGGCGGTGACCGCACTGGCGATTGCTGGAGCTACGAGGTTTTTGCGCACCCTTTGAATGAAGCACCGCGCCCGCTAAGCAGCGGCGCAGTCCCGGTAAGCAGGAGCAGGAAGAGCCCGATTGGAACAACTACGCGGTTGTAGAACGGCGGCGCGACAGTGACCTTATTGCCGCCCACAAATTCCGCGATGACGGGCAAGAGCGTGCCGCCGAAGACGGCGACGCTAGCGGCGAGCAGTATCAGGATATTGGAGAGAAAACTTGACTCCCGCGAGACGAGCGATTCGATTCGATGCTCGGTTTTCAAATAGTCGCGTCGCAGGGAAAACGTGAGTACGCATACCAGCAGAACGAGCAGGAGAAACATCCAGAACCAAGTGCCAATCGAGGATTGCCCAAAGGCGTGGACGGAACTGACGATGCCGGATCGGGTAAGCAGCGTACCGAGAATCGAGAGCAGAAACGTAGAGAAGATTAGCCAGATGTTCCAGTTCTTCATCATGCCGC
>PLKY01000330.1 GCA_003140785.1 Acidobacteriaceae bacterium
TATTTATTTACACTGCCTTAGTTTCGCGCGGATTGACCCAGCGGCCTTGGGCAGCCGATGTTCTTACTGACTGCGACGTCCTGACGAGAGGCGAAAGAGCCCTGAGAGGGACTAAGGGACTGAGGGGCTGAGGGACTCGCGCATCGCAGGGGTACGCATTGCGTCAATGGTGGTGCGGAGGCGGGCGGTGAGTTCGTCTGCCTGGCGGATTGTCATGCCCTCGGTGGCGATGGGTTCGCCTACGGTGAGGGTGAGCTGGCAGGGATAGAAGTGGCGGGTGTGGATGGGTAAGAGGTCGTAGACACCGCTGAGGGCGATGGGGATGAGTGGGACTTGCGCGCGGATGGAGAGGAATGCTGCGCCGGAGAGGAAGGTTTGGAGGTCGCCGGTGGGTGTGCGGGATCCCTCGGGAAAAACGAAAAGGGGCATGCCGGCGCGGAGGGCGCGGACGGCGGCGCCGAGGCTGGAGAGCGTTGCGTGGGTGTTGACGGTGTCGATGGGGAGCTGGCCGGAGCGGTTGAGATGCCAGCCGATGAAAGGGATGGGCCAGAGCTCCTTTTTGGCGAGGATGCGGAACTGGAAGGGGAGCGCGGCGAAGATGACCGGCGTATCCATATAGGACGTGTGGTTGGCGGCGTAGACGGCGACGGGGTGCTTGTGGAGATTCTCCGCGCCGCGGATTGTGAGGCGGGAGCCGGAGAGGAAGATGCCACCGCGAGCCCAGAGGCGGGCGATGTGGTGCTGGATGCGGCCGTTTTTCTCGATGAGGGAAACGAGAAGCGAGAGGGTGCCGCAGGCGCTGGTCCAGAGAAAAAAGAGTGGGGCCTGGAGGAGGTTGGTGCGCCAACGGTAGAGGCGCGGGAGCGGTTGGGGGGGACGGGTCACGCAGGAACTCCTGCGCGGGCCAGGAGCAGGGCGCGGGCTTCGCCGACTAAGTAAACGGAACCCGCTACCACTACGCGTGAGGCGGTCCTGGCCGCAGTGCTGGCCGGACGGACGGACTCGTTTGCGGCGCTTGCAGAAGATTCGGCTAATTCAATGGCTTCGGCAACCGAAGTAGCGGCTGTGGCAGGTGTGCCGGTGGATGCGGCGGCGGCGAGCAGGTCGGCCATGGGCGTGGCGCGGGGACTATGGATTGGCGCGAAGATGACGCGATCGAAGATTGGGAAGAGGATTTGGGCCATTTCGGCGATGGGTTTGTCGCGCAGGCAACCGAAGATGAGCGTGGCTGGTTTTGCGCTGGGTGCATCTAGATCCAAGAGCGAGCGCAGGGCGGCGCGGAGGGCCCAGGCGCCGGCGGGGTTGTGGGCTACGTCCAATATCCACTGCGCCACCTGCGGTGGGGCAGACCCTTCCGAGTTTGAGAGGGATACGACTACTCCGACTCCGTCGGACGCGGGGCCCCCAGCGTGCGGGTTCTCAGGATGGCAGGCCGGAGTGTGGGGAGTGGATCGGTCGAGATCAGAGCAGGCTTGCCTGGGGCGAGTGGCGATGACCTCGAGGCGGGCAGGCCAGTGGGTGGTGCGAATGCCCTGTTCGATGGATGCGGCGGTGATGGGAAGGGCGTGGTGCGTGGCGAGCTCGACTGCGGCGGCGATGGCGAGGGCGATGTTGCGGTGCTGATGGGCGCCGTGCAGGGGAGATGCGACTTCGATCTGCGTGTTGAGGACTTCGACTGAATAAGTCGAACCCCCAGGGGCTAAAGCCCCATTTCCTTTTGCGGCCTGTGCGACACGACTGAAGTCGTGCCCTGTTACAAAGCCTGCTAAATTCGGATCGCCGGAGTGGCGCGAAAGTGGCGCGGTCTGCGGCATGTAGGGGACAGCGCTGATGGCGCGGACGCCGAGCTCGGTTGCGATTTCGCCGAGAACCTGGTTCGCCTCTGGATGTTGGGGCAGTGTAATCAAGGTGCCGTTGGAACGGAGGATGCCGGCTTTTTCGCGGGCGATGGCGGCGATGGTGGGGCCGAGCCACTCGGTGTGGTCGAGCGAGATGTCGGTGACGATGGAGAGGATTGGGTCAACGATGTTGGTGGCGTCGAGGCGGCCACCCATGCCGACTTCGAGGACCGCGATGTCGATTGAAGCCTCGGCGAAGTGGAGGAAGGCCATGGCNNAAGGCGTCGTCGGTGATTTCGACGCTGTTGACGCGGATGCGCTCATTGGGCCGGGTAAGGTGCGGTGATGTGTAAAGTCCGGCGCACAGACCGGAGGCGGTGAGGATGGAAGCGAGGGTTGCGGCCGTGGAGCCTTTGCCGTTGGTGCCGGCGATGAGGACGGAGGGAAAACGATGGTGCGGATTCCCCATCGCGGCGAGAAGGATGCCGATTTCGTCGAGAGAAAATTTGCGCCGTGTGTGGCCGGGCTGGGTGAAGAGCTCCGGGGTCATGGCGCTGAGCTGATCGATGGCCGCCGCGTAGGACATGGAAACTTCAGTATAAGAGGGATGGAGGGGGCTAGGGACTAAGGGACTAGGGAATAGGGATTAGCCCGGCTCCTTGAGGAGCTAGCGAAGGAAACGGGCTTTCAACCATTGCCGTCCGCGTGCGTGGATTGCGGGGCGCTTGGCTTCGGCAGATGAGGGCCTGGATGCAATGCGAGCGGAGCCGCGCATGAATTCGTCAGCCCAACGGAGGTAGCTGAGCTTGCAGGATTCGTACCTACGGGCACAGAAACGGGTGGATTTCGCGGAGAGCGCAATGACGGTTGCAATGGAAGGGCGGATCCGCTGTTGCGTGAATTCTTCTGACCAGGAGAGGAAGCGGCTCTTGAAGGATGCCAATTGGGTGGGCCATTTTTCAGTCCATCGCGCGCAAGAATTCCTGGTCCATTGCGCGGCCGTGTTCATAGGCGATTTCCCGGTCGACTGCGTGGGCAATTTCAGGTTCGATCGCGCGGGTTGGGAACCCGTGGTTCTCGATGCGGGAAGGGGCGCGATGGAGAAAGAAATGTGCACACGGAGGTGCACGATCCCGCGCAGGAACCGGATGCTCGACGATTCTTTTTTGCGGACGGGAGATTGGACCTGGTCTATGGCCTCGAACTGCGGCATTGCTGTCTGCGATTGACTGGAGCCCTCGATTAACAGCGGCGGATGGATGACGGGATGGGGCGAAGACGAAGATGGTTTTGCGACCGGCCGCAGGATTTGCGGGGCGGGAGAAGGGATTGCCGCAACCGCAACGGGCACTGGGACAAGCTGAACGCGCGCGGGGCGGCGTTCGATCTCCTCGGCCGCGCAGATGATGACCTGATCGCCCGGATGCGCTTGGGATTTTGAGAAGGTGTGGATAGGCAGAAGCAGTGCGCTGGTCGCGTGTCCGCTGAAATGCGGAACCTCGTCGTCGGGAATCATGGCGACACTGTGCACGACCCGGCAGTCCTGGTCGAGGTAGACCAGATCGTAAGGAGACATGGTCGGCACGGTGGGAACGCTTTTGAGCGGATTCAACCAGAGGCCAGCTTCCGCGTGTGGGCCCAGCCCTTCAATCAGGGCTTTGATCCCTTTCAGGGGATCGGACTTGGAGTCGATGACGGTGACGCGGGAGCTCATGAAGTTTTCCCGGGTCTCGTTGTACACGCAGAGTTCCTTGGTTTGCATGGGGCCCTCGTTCAGGTGCAAACAGCTGGCAGCAGGGGAATGCCGGAGGTCTTGCTGGACGCTATCCGGCTCTGGCAACCCGATAACACGCAAACATCGGGGCATCACGATCGACAAGGCAGTGAAACGTGCAAGAAACTCAAAGGAGAAGAACAGAGACAAGCAGAAGAACGTCCCAGCGCGGGACAGGGCAGACACTTTGAACCCAGATACAGATGGGACGCGAAGTCCTGATCTGCGGTTGCATGATAGCTGGTTTGTGGGGAATTGGGCGACAAGGCAAAAGTAACAATTCGCTGGTTGTCGGTAACTGGAAGGTCATTGGGGTGGGACAGAGCGCAACGATTTCCGCATTCAACGTTCAGCGCTTATTCCTCGGCTTCGGCATTTGCGTGATCTTGGTCTTTGGACGCTCATCGGGCGGAGCGACCGGAACCATGGATTGAACTTGTTCTTTCGTTTTTCCGTGGGCTTTTTCCAGGAAGTGCCAGAGCGCGTCGACAAGAACATCATTGATCGTTGTTCGTTTGCTCTTTGCAATTCGACGAGATGTGATGATCCAGTTTATTGCTGCCCGATCCTCCGCGGTAAGGCTTACCGTGGTTCGTACAGCATCATCCGGGATGTGTTTCTCTCGCGGGCTCATGGCCAACTTCGCTGTTGACTGCATTATCGCATTGGAGCATTATGACGTAATAATGCAATAACGTTATGACGCGAATCTGAACATCGCATTCGAACTTAGCCGCGTCATACTGATTAGAGAGGATCCCGATGGCTACGACTGCCGAGTTTGAAGTCGAACTCAACGTGTTCGAACGGAACCGAAAGGAGTGGCTGCGCTCACACCCTGGCAAGTTTGTTGTTATCCAAGGTGAAATAGTTGCTGATGGGTTTTTCAGCACATACGCTGAAGCGTTCAGGGCCGGCTTGCAGAAGTTCGGGGTACGTGACAACTTTCTCGTAAAGCAGGTCTGGAAGACCGATCCGGTTTATTTTGTCTCATAAATTATGTCGCGCGTCGAAATAAAGTGGGATCCTTTCGACCCGAATGACCCAGGGCCATGCATCGACGTTGTCATACTAATTCAGCTGAGCTCATTGAAGCCGGCCTTGCTATCGGCTTTGAGTATCCAAAACCTCGCTCAATCAGAGCCCTCTTGGATACAGGTGCGTCCGTCACCGTGGTGAGCAAAACTTTTGCCAAATACTGCAAGCTTCGGCAGACAAGCGCAGGGAGAGAAATCAGGGCGCTTGGCGCGACGCACCAGTGTGGAGAGCACGCAGGTACGGTGAGTTTTCCAAATACACGCTTGAAGATGTTCGATACCATTCCCATCGTTTCTGCTGACTTTGAGCGCGAACCTCACTATGCATGTCTGATCGGTCGGGACATCCTTCGAAACTGGAATATCACCTTCGACGGTTCAGCGAAACGAGTGACGATCATAGACTGACAATCTCACTTCACTTCACACGCATCCCCGATTCAATTCTTCAACAGCAATTGCAGGGCGTGGCGGGCGGATTGGAGGCACTGGCGGGCTTCGTCTTCCGAGAGAAGGCCGTGGTGGACGGCGCGTTTGCCTGTGTCGTTGACCTGGTTGGCGACGCGGGGGAAATCGGGATCGATGTCGGTGAGTTTCAGGTTGTTGTTGACCTCGTGAAGCAGGTTGCCCAAGGTCGCGGTGTTGCGATAGCGGGTGCGGACGAGGCGCGCGATCTGTGGGGGCAGCTTCTGCTTGATGGCTTCTTCAAGGACCGAGCGGCACATGACGGCGCAGGCGGTAAAGAGGCCGTAGAAGTAGCAGCGTGTGGCTTCATCGAGGTAGCGATCGGCTTCTTCAGAGGTAGGCGCGGCGACGACGCACTCGCGGAGCTGGGTGGCGCGCGCGACGGCGGGCTCGATGAGCTCAAGAAGCTCGAGGGCGAAGGCGGCGCGGAGCAGATCGTTCTGCTGGGCATCGAGGGCGCACTGAATTTCCTGCCAGGCTGGGGTGGAGGTGCGTGCCTGCTGGACCCGCGTGAGCGAGGTGAGGCGCTGGCGGGCGTGCTGGATGAAGCCCTGACGCATTTCGTGGGCGAGCTTGCGCCAATTGGCGATGAAGGCGGCGGGATTCTGGCGGTAGCGAGTGCGCAGCTCCTCATAGACGACGGCGGGAAGGATGCCACGCAGTTTGGTGAATCGGTTGGTGCGGGCGAGCTCGGCGATGGCCTCGCAGAAATCGCGACCGGGTGCGGCGGATTGCGCGAGGAGTTGCTGCTCGAGATGGGCAATGTCGATGGTCACGGGGTGCGGTGCTTCCTTGATCAGGGTAGGACGGATGCGGAGCAGACCGCGCGGGAAGTGGAAGGATTCTGCTGCGCGGATGCAGGATCGGAACGAGTTTGAGAAGGTTGACGTGGGCGGGAACGAAATTGCAGAGATGTGATGTGGGGCTCTCATGGGATTGTGGCGGAGGGACGAAAGGGACAATTTTGCGCTGAAGGTTCATGGTCGTGGATTGAAACCGAATTGATGGTACTCGACAGAGAAGCAGGGATGCAGAGAAACAGAAAAACGGTGAGACGGTGGGGCGCGCGGTGTTTTGGTTGTTTGTCAGGATTGCGGAGAGATTGTGGAGAAGAGGGACGCGGGAAGTGGTTGCGGGGCGCGGTGATGGACGCGCTCTCCACAAAACACACGGAGTTTGCACAAGGGTTTTACGTTGGGGTGTGGAAGAGGTGGGAAATTGGGGAGGGGTGAAAGCAGTCGAGGGAGGGTTTTCCAATTCTCCTGAAATGCACAGGCGAGATTTAGAAAACCTACTAGCTGATTATAGGCCGAGAAGTAAATGGGTAAGCGCGAATATCCACTTTTCCAGTGTGAACTACGGGTACTACTGTTCTTTTAATTACTTATATGTACTTTTACGAGTATCCCGTCGCGCTTTGTGCTGGCCTATAGAATCGCTTGGAATGTGTTGGGGGTCGGCGTGGTTGGAAATCCTGCGGGAATATGGGGAGATGGATGGCAGAGTTGGAGCGGAATAGCCGTGAGTAGATGGGCGCTGTTGTGGCTCTGCCTGATTGCGGTGCCCGTGGCCGGGCAGGTCGTAGATGCGACGCATTGGCCGTCTGGCACGGTCGACCTGACGGATGAGTGGCGTACGCACGACGGCGATGATTTGGCGTGGGCGCAGGCGGGCTTTGACGACAGCGGATGGAAGACTGCGGAGCTGGATAACCTGGGCGCGGCGCAACCGGGATGGCGTTGGTATCGGCTGCATGTGAAGCTGGCAGACCACGACACATTTCTTCATTTGCTTGTCCAAGGCGGTGACGGCACGTATGAGCTGTACGTCAACGGGAAGAAGATGGAGGGGCCGGAACTGCGCTCATGGTTTGGCGTCTCACGCCCGACCGAGCGCGTGATCTGGGTGGGCAAAGGGTATGCCGACCTGGAACTGGCGCTTCGAACCCACGCGCCGAGTAGCTACACGGCGTGGCATCTACCGCTATTTCTCAATTTTGAAATGGGTACTCCCGACGCAATTGGCGATGCGCAGGCTGCGGCGCAAAACCAGCGGCTTTATCCAGCCCTTCCCTCCATTGCGATCAATCTATCCGTGATTCTGGCTGGCTTTGGAAGCCTGGCATTGTTTCTCGATCAGCGGATGCGCAAAGAGTATTGGTGGCTGGGCTTGTACCTGTTGTTTCTAGGTACATCGAACTTGATCTTCAACTGCTCGTCTGATGGCATGATCCCACTGGCATGGAACTGGCTGCTTGGAGATCTGCTGATCTACGTGTTCACGATCACGCAGGTGGAGTTCACGTTTAGTTTTGTGGGGCGGCCTTTGGGGCGTTGGTGGCGGGTTTATGAGTTGCTTCTGATCCTGGGGCTCATTCCGGCAGTGATGACGCAAATGGGAGCGCTCTCGAGTAGCACTTATATTTCGATTCAAGCGCTTTTGATTGTGCCAGCGGCTCTGCTGCTGCCAGTTCTTCTGCTGGTGTGGTATCGCAGAGGCAATCGCGAAGCCGGGTGGCTGGTCCTGCCGAGCCTTTTTCCCGCAGCCGCGACAGCCACGTTCGACGTGGGGACAGTTTCAATCTTTACCGGATGGGGCAAGCTGGACTTTCTTACGAATCCAATCCCAATCGGGCCGATTCCATTGCAATTGGCCGATGTAGGCGATTTTCTGTTTGTGCTCGCGATTGTCGTGGTGATGTTCTTCCGGTTTACGCGGGTGAGCCGGGAGCAGACCCGCGTTGCGGCGGAGCTGGATGCGGCGCGTACGATTCAGCGGCGGCTGGTACCTGCGCGATTGCCGGAGGTGGTGGGGTATGCGCTGGAGGCAGCGTATTTTCCCGCGGACGAAGTGGGCGGCGATTTCTACCAGGTGCTTGACCAGGGAAATGGCGCGCAGATGGTGGTGGTGGGCGATGTGAGCGGGAAGGGATTGAAGGCGGCGATGACCGGCACTCTGGCGATGGGCGCGCTGCATACGCTGGTGACTGAGGGGCTGGGACCGGCAGCGGTGCTCATGCGGCTGAATCGGCAGCTTGTGGGGACTGGCGATGGGGGATTTATCACTTGCGTGTGCGTGCGGATTGCTCTGGATGGCGCGTTGACGGTGGCGAACGCGGGCCATCTGCCGCCTTACCGAAATGGCGAGGAGCTGACGATGGATGCTGGTTTGCCGTTGGGAATTGCGCCGGACGAGAAATATGAGGAGCACGTGTTTCGGCTGGAGCTGGGGGATCAGCTGACTTTGCTTTCCGATGGGGTGGTGGAAGCGCGCGATGCGCAGGGTGGCCTGTTTGGATTTGAGAGGACGCGGGCGATCAGTGCGCAAACGGCGGGAGAGATTGCGGCGGCGGCGCTCAAGTTTGGACAGGAGGACGACATCACGGTGTTGACGGTGGTGCGGGAAAACAGGGAATAGGGAATAGGGAATAGAAGTCCGACTGTTTCCGTTGCGGCCCAGCTTAGGCTTGTTGCTTGCCCCGCCATGCGGCAGGAAAATGTCGCAAGGATGGGGCGCTGATAATTTGTTCCGATTGGTGCTTCGCGGGGTTGGCGGCGAGGAATTCAGAGATGGTACCGGATTTCCACGGATACAGGCGACGAGAAGGTGAATACAATCAGAGTGCGGAAACGACTGCTGTTTCGCGGGGTTTGGTGTGTGATGGAGCAAAGCTGTTAGCCTTGGGCCAGCGGACGCGGCTGATTTCCTGAGTTCAGAGGGTAAGCAGCCTGGTAGGGCTTGTTGCTTTCCCAGGTCTCAAGCCACCCCAGCGACGAANNGACCTGTCGCCGGGGACCCCGGTGAAACGCGAGACCTGGGCACCCATAGTTGTACGGATTGAAGCAGCGTGAAGGATCCTAGGTCGAGAGGTGGGATGATGCCGTTAGTGGAGACTGAGCTAGAAAAACCGGCCGTGCAGGGGGCAGCGATGGAGATAACCGTAAGCCGCCAGGAACTGGTGAAGGAGCTGACCGCGACGCAGAGCGTGGTGGAGCGGAAGACGACCATTCCGATCCTGTCGAATTTTCTGGTTGAGGCGGAAGGCGAACGGCTGACCATCACGGCGACGGACCTGGACCAGGCGATACGGACGAGTGCGGCGGTGAAGGTGAAGAAGCCGGGATCGTGCACCATTCCCGCGCGCAAGCTTTACGACTACATCAAGCTGCTGCCGGACGGCGATATTTCGATCAAGATGCTGGAGAACCACTGGGTGCAGATTCGCAGTGGGCGCTCGAACACGAAGATGGTGGGGATGGCGCGGGCGAATTATCCGCAGGTGCCTGAGTTTCCTGTCGTGACGGCGACGAGCATTCCGGCGATTGCACTGCGGACTCTGATTGCGCGGACAATTTTCGCGATTTCAAACGAGGAGTCGCGGTACACGCTGAACGGGGCGCTGCTGGTGTTGAAGGCGGAGTCGCTGGCGATGGTCGCGACGGATGGGCACCGGTTGTCATTTGTCGAAAAGCCGGGCGAGTTGATGGAAGGGATCAGCGGCGAGAAGCGCGTGCTGATTCCGCGGAAGGCGCTGCAGGAGCTACAGCAGCTGTTGGCGAACACGGATGTGGAGAAGGTGGAGTTTGCCGATGACGAGCACACGCTGTTTTTCCGTGTGGGTCACCGGACGCTGAGCACACGGCGGCTTTCGGGGCAGTTCCCGAATTACGAAGCGGTGATGCCGCGGGATAACACGAAGTTTGCGGTGGTGCGGTCGAGCGAGCTGTCGGCGGCGATCCAGCGCGTGGCGCAGTTTGCCGATGAGCGGTCGGGCGCGATCCGGATGCGCCTCGAGTCGAACGAGTTGAAGATCAGTTCGCAATCGACCGAGAGCGGCGAGAGCGAAGATACGATTGATACTCCTTACTCAAGCGATCCGATTGTGGTGGGGTTCAATTCGACGTATATCATCGACTTTTTGAAGGCGCTGGGGAACGAGGGTGAGGTGCGGCTGGAGTTCAAGGATTCGCAGTCGGCTGGTCAGATGCGGCCAGAGGATCCGGATGCGGAATACAAGTCGCGGTATGTGTTGATGCCGATGAGAATCTGAGAGAGACAGGGAATAGGGATTAGGGAACAGGGAACAGAAAACCGGCCCGGCTTTTGCCGGGCCGTTGTGTTTGTGAAATTGAGTGATTATGGATGGAGGGCCGCGCATTCCCTTCTTTCAAAAGTTGTGTAGTCGAGCCTATGCGCGTCTTATGCCGTTGACTCGTCCATTCGGAAGGGCATTCTGCGCAGGCGTTTGCCGGTGGCCGCGAATATGGCGTTTGCCACTGCTGGTCCGGTGAGCCCCACCGCTGCTTCTCCTAAGCCGTGAGGGGCTGCGTGGCTTTCGACGAACCAGGTTTCGAGCGCCGGCGCTTCGGGCATGCGCAGCACGCTGTAGTCGTCGAAGTTCTGCTGCTCGACGGCTCCATCGCGAATCGTGATCGCCTCTTTCAAAATTGAGCTCAGCGTGAAGAGCATGCCGCCCTCGAGCTGCGATCGTGCGCCATTGGGATTCACCACTTGTCCACAGTCGACTGCCGTTACCAGGCGGTCCACGCGGATCGTATCGTTCTCGACCGTGACTTCGGCGACCTGGGCCAGGTATGCGTAGTTCGTGGTGCAGGCAATCCCACGGCCGCGATGCGGCCCCAGCGACGTGCCCCATCCCGCCATTTGCGCTGCAAGATCGAGCACCGCGATGAGTCGATTGCGATCGGGTGGCGGCCCCTCGTCCTTCCCGCGCACGCGCGGAATTTCCGGCAACTGAAGCAACCGACGGCGAAAGCGATAGGGATCTTCGCCGGCGGCATGCGCGAGCTCGTCTGTGAAGCACTCGACCGCCAAGCCATTGAACGAGGTCTCGACTGAACGCCACCACGCGCGCGGCACCGCGCTTTCAATCGGGGTAAATCCCATTCGCACCTGGGCGATTGGATATACGGGCCTACCGGGCAGTTCAGACCCATCGGGTTTGCGTTTGCCGGGTTCTCCCCATTGATAACTGAGCGGCACGTCTGCCAGGTGATCCGACCACGCTACGATATTGCCGTGCGTATCGAGCGCTCCGCGCATTCGACGCATTCCCGCTGGCCGGTAGAAGTCGTGGGTCATATCGTCTTCGCGCGTCCACACAAGTTGCACCGGCACCTCGACGTGCTTCGCAATCTGCGCGACCTCTGCCGGAAAGTCGTACTGGTAACGGCGTCCGAAGCCGCCGCCCATCAGGGTCGTGTGCACTGTCACGCTGCTCTCTGCCAATTCCAATTCTTTGGCGATCACGCTGCGCATTGCATCCGCGGCCTGCGACGGAGCCCATACCTCGCATCTCCCTTCGCGCAGATGCGCCGTGATGTTCATCGGCTCCATGCACGCGTGCGCCAGAAAAGGAAATTCATAGACGCTCTCGACGCGCCTGGACGCAAGAACATTGTCGAGACTCACGCCCTCCGTGTCGGACGTCCACGCCGGCGCGTGTGCGAGCGCTTCTTTCATTTGCGCGCGCAGCATGTCTGTGCTCTCCGTGCTGTGCGGTCCGCGATTCCACGTGATTTGGAGAGCCTTCCTGCCCTGCATCGCGGCCCATGTCGATGTCGCGACTACGGCGATACCGCCGGCCGTAAAAATCCGATAGCCCTTCGCGGGAATCTCGAAGACCTGCAGAACTCCGGGAACAGCCAGGGCCTTTGTCGCGTCGAACTTTGCCGGAGTTCCGCCGAAGGTGGGGCAACGCGCAATCACCGCGTACACCATCCCTGGCAGGCGCACATCCAATCCGAAGCGCGCCGCTCCTGTGCATTTGTCGGGAATGTCGAGATGCTGTGTTGGCTTCCCGATCAGAGTGAATTGCGCGGGATCCTTCAGCTTCACGGTTTTGAAATTGGGCAGCGGCATGGCGCGTGCTGCGGGGACAAGCTGTCCATAACTCACACGCCGACTCGAGCGCGCATGCATCACTTCGCTGTTCAATGTCGTGCACTCACTCTCCGCCACGCCCCACTGCCGGGCCGCCGTTGCGATCATCACCGTTCGCACCATCGCGCCCGCTTGTCGCAGCGGCAGATAATTCGACATCACGCTTCCGCTTCCACCTGTGCCCAGCGAAAATTCCGACTGCACAACCCGCACGCGTTGCCAGTCCAGATCGGCCTCCTCGGCCAACAGCATCGGCAGCGCCGTATACACGCCCTGCCCCATCTCCGACTGCGCCAGCACCAGCTCCGCGCTCCCATCCGGCTGCACATGTACCCACGCGTCGAATGGATTTCCCACCGCGACCTTGCCCGCTGCTTCGTCCGCCACGTCCACGTTATGAAAATGGCGGCGCAGAGTGAATCCGATCACGAGAGCTCCGCCGGCTGCCGCCGCGGCTCCGGTGCCAAGAAAGGCTCTTCGGCTGATCTTTCTCTGCGTTGTTGTGCCGACCTGCTCCTGTTTGGTCTTCATGCGCGCATCTCCTGCGCGGCGGTGTGAATTGCCTTGCGAATGCGAAAGTAGGTTGCACAGCGGCAGATGTTGCCGGTCATCGCATCATCAATTTCGGAGTCGGTTGGGTGTGGTTTGTTGGCGAGCAACGCCGCCGCCGACATGATCTGCCCGGACTGGCAGTAGCCGCATTGCGGGACCTGCTCGGCGATCCATGCCCGCTGGACTGCATGAAGCGCGACCTGCTTGCCTCTTTCGAGCCCGAGCCCCTCAATGGTGACTACCTTCTTGCCACGGGCATCTGCCACCGTGGTCTGGCAGGATCGTACCGCGGTTCCGTCCAAGTGCACCGTGCAGGCGCCGCACATGCCAATGCCGCAGCCGTACTTGGTGCCTGTTAACCGGAGCAGATCGCGCAAAGCCCACAGCAAGGGCATCTCGCCGTCGGCCTCAATCGTGCGGCTCTGGCCATTTACGTTCAACGGGAACTGTGCCATGTTTCAACCCCGACGTAAGTGTCTCTCCGAATCGCCGGTGGAGCCAGAAGTTTGCAGGGAAGTTGAAGCATGGTGCAGGCAGCGGCGTGGGAGGATCAGGCGGCTCGGGTAGTTCTGAACCTGCGCATAACCGGGAAAACTGGCCCATCGGATCCCAGGACGAGCCGCCGCGAGCGGAGAATCCAGGGCATCAAAGCATTGACCCGAACGGAGATGAGAAGTTGCGGAAGGATGCCGGGCAGCTTCGCGGACTATTCTGCCAGTGTGACTGCGAGCCAAGGAACACGGACCGGACGCTGGGGCAAAGGACGTTTTCTGCGATCGTTTGTTCGATGGCTTGGCCTCGTCGTCGTGGTTGTCTGGCTGTTCGCGGTACTGACCCTGGTGGCTGCGCGGTGGATCGATCCGCCCACAACAGCGGTTCACATGGAGCGCCGCGTGCAGGCTTGGATCCACGGCACGCCGTATCACAAACGCTACGAGTTTGTGCCTCTGAGCCAGATCTCGCCGAATCTGCAGCACGCCGTGATTGCTGCGGAGGACGCGCGGTTCTACCAGCATCACGGGTTCGACTGGCAGGCGATCCAGATTGCGGCGGAAGACGATTTGGAAGGTGGCCGGCGCATTCGCGGAGGATCGACGCTGACGCAGCAACTGGTGAAGAACCTGTTTTTCGGAACTGGCCGTTCAATCTTGCGCAAGGGCGCGGAGTTCACGCTGGTGCCGGTGGCCGAATTGGTTCTGGGCAAGCGACGCATTCTGGAGCTCTATCTGAATGTGGTGGAGTGGGGCCCTGGCGTCTATGGTGCGGAGGCTGCGTGCCGTTACCACTACAGAATCGGGGCTCGGNNCTGAAGCGACGGCCCGAGCGCATGAATCACTACAGCGAGCTGATCCTGGAGCGGATGCGGCAGATGGGGTGGTAGGGTGACAGCGAATTGCCAATGCGCATTCAGGTTTCAGGGATCGGACTTCAATTTGAGCTTTCCCACCCTAGCAAAGCTAGGATGGGGCACCCGACCGGCAGGGGCGTGAGCGCTCGAGCGCGCAGACTCGGTTACCAGGTGAGGGTGACGGTGAGGGTTTGGAAGCCTGNNGCCTTGGGGGAAGCGGAGCATGAGGTTGACAGGGATGGACGGGTCCCGCACGCCGGCGTCGTCCATCGATGTGGTTGCGGCTCGATGTGTTGTGTCGCTGGGATCGAGGGCTTTGTTCTGAGGGCAGTCTACTTTGAGGTGCGGGAGGAGCGAGCGGCGGAGGATTTCGTACGTCGCTGTGGAGCCGGCTTTGCCTTCGAAGACCAGAATCGCGCTGGCGGGCGACCATGTTTCGCTGAGGATGCGCGGGTTCTCTGTGCGGGCTCCGGGGAGCGGCGGTGTGAAAGGTGTGGAGATTTCGAGCGGGGGAAGCGGGATGCGAATCCCGAGCGAGCCGTTGGGCAATTCTGCAGAGGTTGCGGCGGGGAGATCGCTGTGCAGGCGTAACCCGGTGTGATGGTTGTCGCTCAAGGAGACTTCGAGCACAGCTCCGTTGCGATCGAACGAGAGTGTTTCTTCGCCGCCGGGAAGCGGGAGATGGTGGATGGCCGCGTGGTCCCAGCTTGCGGGGAGATGCGGGTTGACTGTGATGGTTTTGGATTGGGCATCGATGGAGATGCCGAAGAGGCCGCGTAGAGTCGGCGTGATGACCATGGCGGAGGACCACAATTGGTGGCTGGTGCTGCGGCCAAAGGGAACAAAAAAATCGCCAGAGAGGAGTTCGGTGTCGGCGCCGAGGTCCTGCGCCCAGGTTAGGTTGGCGTTCTCTCTTAATAGTTGATAGCCGGCGAGGGGTTGATTGGCGCGGTACTCGGCGAGCGCGGCCCAGCCAGTGAAGAGCGGCCAGACGGAGCCCTGATGGTAGCTTAGGCCGTCGTAAATTTTCTCAGTGTTGGCGACGTCGCGCGTGCCCCAGTCCGCGTTGAGCGCGGAAGAAACGAACTGCGTGAGGCACGCTTCGGGATGGGCGAGGATGGATTTTTGGTTGAATGGATCCCACCAGGCCAGGGCGGGATAGATGGTGGTGGTGCGGTCGAGAGGGTTGTTGGGCGTGCCCGCTGGGTTGGTTGCGAAGGCGTAGCAGGATTTTTGGGGATCGTAGTATTCGGTGTTGATGGTGGTGGCGATCGTGTTTGCTCGCTGCTGGGCGGTGGATGATTTGGCAGGGTCTTTCAGGAGGTCTTCGATATACGCTACGGCGGACGAGGCTTGCTGATCGAGTAACGCGAGGTAGATTTCCTGGTGCGGCATGCCGCCGGGCCAGCTTTCAACCCAGCCTGTTCCTTGCGAGTTGTCGTAGATGCCGTCGTGGTCGGTGTCGTGGGCGGGATCGGTTTCGAAGTGCCAGGCTTTTTCTATGGCGTCGCGATGCTCGGTGAGGAAGGCGGTGTCGCTGCTGGCGCGGACGTAGTCGGCGACCGCGAGTAGGAAGAGGGGCGTGGAGTCGGCGGCGGCATACATATATGGAAAGGATTGCCAGTCGATGGCGGCGGCGGTTTGGGAGTACTCGTGCATGATTTTGCCGTCGGGGCGCTGGCGGTGGATGAGGAATTCGAGTTCGGATTTGGAGAGGGCAAAGTCGCCGAAGCCGTTGACGGCGTAGAGGGCGTAGAGGGCGTCGCGACCGAAGAACCAGCCAAAGCCGGGGCGTGCGGAATCGGCGGAGGTGAAATAGCCGGCGACGAGAGCGGTTTCTGCCTCAGGGGCTAAAGCCCCTTCTTTTTGGGGGCTGTTTTCGGCACGACTGAAGTCGTGCCCTGTTACAGAACTTGTTTGAGCCTCCGGCGCTCCATTGTTTTCGTGCCCTGGTGGGGAGCTTTGGCCGGGGATGATTTTGGTCTTTAGCTGCTCGATGGAGACGATGGCCCATTGGAAGGCTTCGTTGAGGGATTGGTCTGGGGTTTCGATGGAGACGGAGTTGGCGAGAAGTTTTTTGTAGGCTTCGGCGTGGGTTTGGTAGAGCGCCGGGATCGATGTGTTGAGCTGGGCTAGAGCGGCGGCGAGGGCAGCGTTGGTGGCTGTTGTGGTGCTCATGCCGGCGGCCATCAATAAAGGGAAAAGGCGGCCGTGGTCGCGGGTGGGGTCGATGTGGAGTTTGAGCTCGACGGGGTGGACTTGAGGGCGCTCCTGATAAGGGGCGAGGATGCCGGGCGTTGCGCCTGGGATGGTGAGGGCTCCGGCGAGGTCGGGGTAGTCGGTATGGAGGACGTAGAAGCCACCAGACGCGGTTGGATTGTGAGGATCGGGCGATACCCATTCGGGGCTGGGTGCGCCTTCGTTGCGTTCGGGCCACATCCAGCGGAGTTCGGGAGTGAAGCGGAAGGTGAAATCGGTGGGATGGAGGCAGTCGAACTCGAAGAGGACGATTGGGCCGGTTTTTGCGGGGCTGGTGCTGGCAGCGGCCGGCGAGAACATGATCTGGCGGACGGTGAAGGCGGGGTGGGAGTAGGTGATGACGGTGCGATCGGGGCGGACTTCGATGGCGGCGGATTGCTGGTTGACGTCGATGGGGACGCCGTAGCCCTCGACGTCGGCTTCAATTGTGAGGTGGGAGAGGAGCTTGACGGGGATGATCCAGGATTCGAAGACTCCGTCTTGTTGGCCGACGAGGACGCCGCGCTGACCGGCCACGGTGAAGGGTTTCAAGGGCTCGGTGTGGGCGTGGATGACGGGACCGGAAACGTCGAAAGCGATGGGGGCGATGGGAGAAAAGCTGGGCGGGCTGGACTGGGCGGAACTCGCGATGGGGATTGCGGAAACTGCGGCAAAAAGCAGGGCGGCGGTCCTGCGGGCGAACCTGAGTGCGAAACGGGGCATTGCGATGTCCTCTGATTGCGGCTCAAAGGGAACAGTCTACGGCTAGTGAGCAATAGAGTAAACGCGCGGTTGCAGAGAGGCTTTGGTGTGACCTTCTCTTGGAAGCAGTTATTCGCCGGGTTTCTTTTCTGATTACAGCTGCTCCCGGTGCGCTCCATTTTGCGACTTGCGGGCAGGATTTGATTGGGGAGAGTTGAGGGAGTGGGGAGCAGATACAACGAAATGTAGAGATTGTGCGTAAATTCCATTTGTCATAGATTTCTGTGAATTCTCTGTAAATCTGTAGCGGGGCCAGCGGGTCACAGAGTGGTGAACATAGCTAAGTTAAATGTATAAAAGCAGTTGACTGGGGATGGACGGAAAAGTGCCTTTGGTGCCTGAATTGCATCACTAATCACTGCCGGGGAGTTACTGCTGTATTTAAAGCGGTTTTCCTGCTGACTTCCATCCTCATTTTCGGCCTCATCCATCGCAAGCTGAGCAGCTCGCAAGCAAGACACATGTAAGCGATTTCGAAGGGTAGCCACAAAGGCACCCAAAAAAGGAGCTCCCCATGCAGCGCATGAGCAGGTACCTTGTTGGTCTTTCCCTCCTCCTTTCCGCATTCACTCCCAGAGTCCACGCGCAGAACGTCTATGCCCAGATTCATGGAACGGTTGAGGACGCGACGGGCTCGGTGATTCCGAAAGCGACCGTGACGGTGGTGAACACCAGCACGGGGATCACGACGGTCCGCCAGGCGGACTCCAGCGGGTACTACATCTTCACACAGCTGCAAGTGGGCGGGCCGTACTCGGTGACGGTGTCGGCACCGGGATTTGAAAGTTATGTGTCCACGGGCCTGACGCTGAACGTGAACGACAACCGTGAAGTGGACGGCAAGCTGAAGGTGGGCACGACATCGCAGACGGTGGAGGTTTCGGCGTCGGCGCTGCAGGTGGAGACCTCGAATACGCAGCTGCAACAGGTGGCGACGGAAGATCAGCTCGAAGAGATTCCGCTGGAAGGGCGCGACCCGGCGGGATTGCAGAAGCTGGAGCCAGGCGTTGTGGAGTCGTCGGACCGGTTCGGTTCGTATTCGAGCAACGGGAACCAGACGCCGCAGAACGCTTACGTGCTGAATGGGACGGATATCAACGATGGCCCACTGCAAACGGAGGGGCTCCAGATCAATCCCGACGCGCTGCACGAAGAGAACATTCTGACGAGCACCATGAATCCTGAGTTTGCGCGCAANNTTCTCGGCGGTTCGGCCGGTTTTTCATCAGAATCTCTACGGGGGCACATTGGGCGGCCCGATCTTCAAGAACAAGTTTTTCTTCTTTGCGGCATATCAGGGGCTGCGCAACCGGACATCGCAGACAACGACGAACTCGACAATGGATTCGGCTCAGTTCGGCGGAGACTTCACCGACGACACAAATTACTCGACGCTCGGAACGGACAGTCAGGGCTTGACCAATAATCCGATCCCCTTCAGCTTCGGTTCGTGCACGGCTGGGGAAACCTGGGCGGACTGCTTCGCGGGTGGGTCGGTTGTGATCCCGACTACGCAGTGGAATTCGGTGGCGTCGGCGTTAGTCACGAAATACGTGCCGGCGGCGAATAGCGGAACGGACCTCTATACCTTTAATTCGCCCAATACTAATGCGCAGGACCAGGGCATCATTCGCGTGGACTACACGCCCACTGCGAAGGATTCGATCTGGGGATCGACGGTGTTCGAGTCGAGCCCGGCCACCAATGGGCAGTCGTTCGGAGGCGGCAGCTTTCCAGGGTTCGGGCAACACCAGGCGGATCACTTCAAGATTTTCAGCGGGTCGTACACGCACACCTTCAGCTCGAATAAGCTGAATGAATTGCACGGCGGCTACTATCGCAATAACTTCCCTTCAGT
>PLKY01000068.1:0-7294 GCA_003140785.1 Acidobacteriaceae bacterium
CGCGGCGCGCTCGGCGGCCTTGATTTCCTCGGCGTCGGTGATGCCTTCGAGCTTTGCGGCGATGCGCGCACGAAACTCGGCGGTCTTCGCGCGCAACTCTTCGTCCGAGAGCTTTTGCGTCTCCGGCTCAAGCGCGTTGATGGTGTCAACCACCGGCAGCAGCCGCTTGATGACGCGCTCATTCGCGGTGCCGAAAATCTTGGTGAGGATCTTATCGAAAAACACGTGAATCTCCGTATCCGAGTGTAAATGGCTGTGAGTTGCAGCGAAGAGCCAATCGGGCCGGCCTGCATGCGGGTTCGCACGCATCGCTAAAAGCGCAACAAATTACACGAGGCGAGGCGGAGGACGCTGGAACGAGGCAGGAAGCAGTGGAGCCATCGGTGCTCGGCCAAGGCATCGAATGGATGCGGCAGAGAGCAGGCTCAAGGGAGAAACCAGCCCGATGAAGAAGACGGGAAGAATCGCCGTCCATGTACCGCAGCCGGCATTGCGAAAGATGGAGTTGATCGGCCGCCCGGACCAACGCTGCACGAAGCGTGGAACCGCGGGGTTCGCAATGGGAGATTGACTTTTGGCCAGAAACGCCAGGACCGGGTGCGCGTAGGCTTTTGCGCTTTGCAGGCCCGCCTCAGCGCGCGAAGCAGACGCGAGTGTGATGGCGGCGATTGCCACCCATATCCACGCGCTTTTGTTTCGGGTTCCGGTCACGTTGAGCCCACCTCTCATATTGTTTCACAAAACCGTTGTTCGCAGA
Source organism: Acidobacteriaceae bacterium (assembly GCA_003140785.1). Taxonomy (GTDB): domain Bacteria; phylum Acidobacteriota; class Terriglobia; order Terriglobales; family Acidobacteriaceae; genus Telmatobacter. The sequence goes on from PLKY01000068.1 coordinate 758, forward strand.
TGTGCACAGCGATGATCGGTTCGGTCAAAGCTTTACCACGAGGGTGTCCACTGGGTCGCCGCGGCGAATACGCCGCAGCTGGCGGTGAAGATGCTTCGCAGGTTTCTCGGGATCGCCTTCATCGTCTTCCTCGATGACTTCAACCGCCCTTGCTTTAATCGCAAAATCCATACTCGGGCGATAGAACATGGGGATCAATTGAAGCGCGGTTCCGAGCGCGAAGGAGGAGGGGCAGAATCCCCTATTTTTCCTGCCCAGCCGCTGGTTGCGTCTGAAGATGGCACGGCGCAGTTGATAGTGAACGAGGATGGCGACAATGACGAGAAACGGAGACGCAAGCGCAAGACTGCCGCAGAGATAGAGAAGTTGGAGAATCATCGGAAACCTTCCGGACACAGACGAAATTTCAGTCAAGGGAATGGATAAGCGGCACACGGCAGCCAGGGCTGCGGTACGACGCCGGACATTTCTTGAAGAATTAAGCGCGGCGGAAGGGCGGCGGACGCTGGAAGGATACGGGAAGGGCGGGAGACTCGGGCGCACGGCCGGCATACTCGAAGGCCAGCGGCGACAGAAGGGACAGCGGTGAAATGACGCCGAGAAAGAGAAGCGGCAGAATGGCCAGCCATGCTCCGTTGTCCGCGCAGTGGGCGTGCGGGACAAGCATCAGGACAAGGGCTACACCGATTGCGATTGCCGCAATCAGGAGCCAAGCGCGCCGATATCTGTTCTGAAACATTGCTGACTTACTCTCAATCGAAGTATAGCAGCGGCAGAATTGCAACGGTTGCGGCGGTCTAAGCCTTGTGGCCGGCGGTTACCAGGCGCTCCGACACGGCCTCCACAAACTGCTCGTGAATCTCGTCGATGCTGAGATTGCCTTCAATGAGGACCACGCGATCCGGCTCGCGCTTGGCGATCTCCCGATACTTCAGCCAGACGCGGCGGTAAAAGGCATCTTGTTCCTGCTCGAAGCGCCCTTCGTCCGCACCGTTTTGTGCGATGGCGCGATCATTGCGGCGGCGCGCGCGTTCGAGGCACACATCGAGCGAAGGCAGCAGGAGCAGAGTGAGATTCGGCTGCAGATCGCCGCAGATGATCCGGTGCAACTCGAGCACCGGCGCCGAGCCTATCTCGCGGCCACCGCCCTGGTAGGCCTCCGTCGAGTCGGTGAAGCGATCGCACAGCACGATCTTGCCTGCTGCGAGCGCGGGCTCAATTACCTCGGCGATGCACTGAGCGCGGTCGGCAAACATCAATGCCATTTCCGCCATGGGCGCAATAGGCGTCGAGCCGGAGTCAAGCAGCAGGGCGCGGACGCGGTCGCCGGTGGCGGTCCCGCCTGGTTGGCGCGTGACCACGGGATTCAGTCCGCGTTTCTGCATCCAGGCCGCCAGGCGCTTGATCTGCGTAGTTTTGCCGGAGCCATCGAGGCCTTCGAGCGTGATGAACAGTCCGCGCGGCATGGCGAGAGTCTACCACCGCCTTTCGTAAGGAGACGGCATTGCTGCAATTGTGCTACAAACAGATGGTTTTCGAAGTGGAACGAGTGCGGGAGACCGCGCTCAATTGGAGTAGAAGTACCGTGAATACTTGTACCCTCCCTCGCATTGCGCTCTTAGGTTGCCTGGCTGCAGCACCGTTCGCCGCCCAACTTGCAAACGCCCAAAACCTGACGCTGGAAGGACAGACCGGCGGCTTCATTACGCCGACTGCTTACGTGGTCTATACGGCCAAGGACAAATTCTTTTCTCATCCGGCCGTCGGTTATCACTTTGTCGATGCGTCCAACGTCATCGGCAACATTCACACATTCAGCATTACGGAAGGATTCGCGAATCGCGCGGAGGTCGGATACACGCGTAGCGAACACACGGAGGGCAACAGCGCGCTCTTCAGCAGCCTGTGGCATTTCGCGGGAATGAACATCTTCAACGGCAAAGTTGTGGCGATCAAGGATGGACAATTCGGACCGTGGACGCCAGGGATAGGTGCGGGATTCGTGGTGCGGACCGGCGACAAATTTGTGAGCGGGGCTTTGAATCAGGAATTCACTGGAACCCTGAAGAGCTACACCAACCAGGATCTGTACGTCGCGGGCACGAAGACCTGGCTTCATCCGCCTGTGCCGTTCCTTATTAATCTCGGATGGAAAGCAACCAACGCGTCAATTTACGGAATTGGAGGGCAGGCCACGCGATTTGGCGGAAGACTTTTCGGCGGACTCGGCATTCCGCTCCCGGCACCGTTCCATACAGCCATTGTGCCTGCAATCGGATTCACGCAGGAACCTCCGCAAGTGAAAAACCTTGGTGCGATTCTGGTGGGCGGGTCGGCTCACATTCCCACCACAATGGACTATGCGATTCGCGTGACGCAAAAGGAGAATCCTCATTTCGCTTTCGATATCGGCATCGGGCACGTGGCTGGAGAAATTGGCCAGACTCCTGTCCTTGTTGGCGGGGTGCCCGTTGCGATAATCCCCGTGAACCTCGAAGCAAACCACGTCTTCGGGATGGGGCTGAGTCTGCGGTATTAGAATCTTTCGAAAATGAATTGTCGTTCTCGTTCGGGCCTGACCGAGCGTTATTCGAAGTCCTTGCTAATTAAAATGAATGGTCCGCGCCACGCAACCAGGCGAACCCAAAGTAACAACTTTCCGGGCAACTTCGCATAGAAACCGGGGTTCGAATTGGGGTAGTCTGACCTCGCATCATTGCGCAAGTTTGATCGATTCAGCCCCTGTCTGCTGCGAATCAAGTCCGCAAGCAAGAAAGGGCTGCAAAGTATCCAGGAGGTTTTTTCCATGCGATTCTTCCGCTCTGCGCGTTGGATTTTGATGACGCTGCTGCTCTGTCTCGTTCCGGCATCTTCGTATGCCGGTGTCTTCATCAGTGTTGGATTTGCACCGCCAGTTCTGCCGGTCTATGTGCAACCGGTGTGCCCTGAACCGGGCCTGATGTGGACTCCGGGCTATTGGGGATATGGCCCCGATGGCTACTATTGGGTTCCCGGAGCCTGGGTGCCCGCGCCATATGAAGGCGCGCTATGGACTCCCGGCTATTGGGGCTGGTCTGGCGGCCTCTACGTTTTTCATGGTGGCTATTGGGGTCCCCACGTTGGCTACTACGGCGGCGTGAATTACGGCTTCGGTTACATGGGTGTCGGTTTTGCGGGCGGCGTGTGGCGCGGCGGAGCGTTCGCGTATAACAGTGCGGTCATGCACGTAGGCGTTGGCGGCGCTTGGGGCGGCAATCGCGTCTATGTCGACCGGACGATCGTCGAGCGCACTACGATTGTCAACGATCGGCACGTGGCTTTCAGCGGAGGCCCAGGCGGCATCCATCACGACCCCGCCCCCGAGGAGCGCGCGGCGATGAACGAGCACCACCTTGCGCCGACTTCGTTCCAAACGCAACATATGAGCGCGGCCATGCACGATCACAATTCCTATGCCAAATTCAATGGCGGCCATCCGCAGAATGCGGCGGTTTCCAGACCGCTCGCGGCTGAGAGCCACGCGGCGCCCTCGTTCAACAACCACGGCGCGACTCCGGGCAACAACCATGTGGGAGAATCGCAATCGTTCCGGCCGCAAGCAACCCATGGTGGGTCGAGTCCGTCCTACGGATCGGAGGGCCACCAGCCGACGCAGCAATTGCGTCCGGCGCCGCAACAGAGGAACGAATCGCGGCCCGCAGCGCAATCACGGCCGCAGCATGAGTCGAAGCCGAAAGGGAAGTAAAGCGCTTGGATAAATCTGAAGCTGACACGTGCGATTCCAACAAGGCCCACGGTCCATCGTGGGCCTTGTTGTTGCGTCAGGCGGACGCCGGTTCCATCCCGGCAATCTCCACTTCAATTCCGCCATAGTCGGGGTGGTCATTCTCACGAATGCGGTACGCAAGATCGATGCGGCTGCCCTCGTGAAGGCCCAGTTCCGCAGCGCGGAAGGCCATATCCCAACCCACCGCGCGAATCGCGCCAAAGCTTACCCCGTGGCTCGCAGAAGGGCTCGATCCTTGCGCCAGATCCAGCCGGATGTGACGTTCTTTCATCACACGGAGGGGAGCCATCAGATGAGCATTGCGAGCCACAAAGACAGGTTCGGGATTGCCGTGCCCCAGCGGCTCAAGCTTGCGCAGCCAACCGGCTAGCACCGGCGTGATGCGATCGAGCGGTAGCTCGGCATGGATGTGCAGCACGCGCTCCGGCTCGCGGGCGGCCAGCTTCTCGATCGCGTAACAGCGCAGTCGCTGTTTCAACTCCGGCAGTGCTGCAGCGGGCAGAGCGAATCCAACCGCAAAAGCATGGCCGCCAAATCGCGTGAAGAGATCGGCGCAGGACTCAATCGCTTTGAGCAGCGGAAATCCATCGACCGAGCGGCCCGAACCGTGAGCCACTCCATCTTCCACGCAAATCACGATCGCCGGTTTGGCGGTGCGCTCGACAACACGCGAAGCCAGAATGCCGATGACGCCGCGATGCCATCCGTCGCCATCGAGCACCAGGAGCCGCTCGGCTGCTAGCTCTGCTTCGGTTGCCAGCCGCGCTTCGATGGTCTTCAGCACGAAGGCTTCGGTATCCCGCCTTTCGCGATTCAAGCGTTCGAGCTTCGCCGCAAGTTCCTGGGCGCGGCCAAGGTCGCGTGTCGTAAAAAGCTCGATCACCTCGGAGGCCACATCCATGCGGCCTGCGGCGTTGATGCGCGGCGCCAGACGAAATGCAACATCGAAGCCGGTGAGCTGTTTTGCTGCTGGGTCAAGCTGCGCGGCCGCGAACAACGCTCGGAGACCGACGCCCATCGGCCGGCGCAGTTCGCGCAGTCCCAGCGCCGCAATGATGCGATTCTCGCCGCGCAAGGGAACGGCATCGGCAATGGTGGCGATGGCCGCCATCTTCAGAAAGCTGGGCAGAGTCTTCTCGCGGGTGCGAATTGGGTCGTGCCGATCGAGCAACGCCTGCGCCAGCTTGAGCGCAATGGCTGCACCGCACAACGATTTTTCAGGGTAGCCGCAACCCGGCTGATTGGGATTGAGAATCGCCAGCGCCTGCGGCAGCGCATCGTGAGCATCCGGCAAGTGATGGTCGGTGACGATGAGGTCCATTCCGAGCCGCTGCGCTGTTTCCGCTTCGGCAAAAGCCCGCATCCCGGTGTCGACTGTGATCACCAAGCGCACCCCTTCGGAATAGGCCGCCTCAAGGACGCTCGATTGCATCCCGTACCCCTCGCGGATGCGATGTGGCACATGAAAGCGAACGACTCCGCCGAGCATTTCGATCGCTGTCTTCAGCAACACCACGGCGGTCGTGCCGTCCACGTCGTAATCGCCGTAGATCANNGTTCCAGTCGCTCAACGGCCGCAGCCATGCCCAGCATTAGCAGCGGATCGTGCAAATGCGCGGCCTCGGGATTCAAAAACGCGAAGGCTTCGTCCTTTTTCGTGATGCCGCGCGAGACCAGCAGCTGGGCGAGCACATGCGGCAGCCGTGCTGATTTGGCCAGTGCCTCAGCTTCGTTGGGATGGGGTGGATCGATGATCCATCGCTGGCGAGGTCCGCGGCGCGCAGTGGTTGCGCTGCTCGGCGGTACGGTTGCAATACCCACTAGCCCTACTCGTCCTCGTCGTCGTGATCGTGTCCGTGTTCGTCGATAACGATGTCCTGGAAGTTCTCAATGTCTTCGAGGAGCGACTGAAAACGTTCGTACCACTCGGTGGTTGTTTCGTGCAGAAACGCCATGCCCTGATACACGAATCCAAGCTGGATATAACCAACCATGCCGGAATACTTGCGCAGCCACTGAGCCTCCACTAACTCCGTGGCCTCTTCATCGGGGAAGTTCATCTCCCCAGCTTCTTCAATCAACGATTCCAGCTCTTCGCGCTCCAGCGCCATTTCGCTAAAGGTGATGAACGGAGCGCCGACATGTTTGGCCATCTCGACAAAATCCTTCCACGCATCGGGATTGCCTTCGCTCTCCCACAGGATGGANNTTTTCCGAACTCATAGTCAAGCACACATTCTCTCAGATACGGGCGGGTCATTCTGTTCAATTGTGGAAAGCACGCCGGAGGTTTGGCAAATGCAGCAGAAGCTTTAGTCTGGAGACAGCAACCTGAGGAGGATCGTCGCTTGCCCTTATTCGAGCATCATGTCTTTGTTTGCCATAACGTGCGTCCGGAAGGCGCACCGCGTCCCTCGTGCACAAGCGACGGCAAGAGTGAATTACACACCCAGTTGCAGCAATTGGCCAAGGCCGCAGGGCTGGGCGCAACCGTGCGTATCAATAAGTCGGGCTGCCTCGATCAGTGCGAACATGGCCCCAACATTGTGGTCTACCCGGATGCCGTCTGGTACGGACACGTCACGGAAGCAGACGTCGAAGAGATCATCGAGTCGCACATCCTCGGCGGCAAGCCGGTCGAGCGTCTCCGCCTGGCGGATTCCTGCCTGAACACCGCAACCTGCGAACACCGCAAGCCCAAAGGCTAGGAATCCGAGAAACAACAGAATGGTAGGCGCGGCAGGAATCGA
>PLKY01000068.1:7333-7637 GCA_003140785.1 Acidobacteriaceae bacterium
CCGCTGAGTTAAGCGCCCTGCCTAGAAGAGTCCGCGTGACGGCGGTCCCACCGTTTTTGAAGGACTTAGCGAGGTGGCGGTGTCCACCTAGAGGGTACTCTATCGTTTTTTGGTAGCGGTGTCCACCCGCTTTGGACACCGTGTGCGCTTAACTTTCTCTCAGATTTCCACAATGGGACGACTTCCCTTCGGCAGGGTGACGGTATTTCGGCAGCGCTTCGGCAGCGGCGCGGATGAGGGGGGAGGGGGGTGGGGTTTGAGTGCAACCGGCAGGAGCGATGGATGAGATCGCTCTGGCTGGATG
>PLKY01000063.1 GCA_003140785.1 Acidobacteriaceae bacterium
CGTCGCGTTGCCGTCCACAGTCGCGCTGGCGCGTTTATTCAGCAGCCAGCTTTACGGCGTTTCCGCGTTCGATCCAATCACGCTAACGGCAGCCGTACTCATGACCGCTTTGATGGTTGCGGTAGCCGCGGCTCTTCCCGCGCGTCGAGCTGCAGGTGTCGAACCCATGCAGGCATTACGCACGGAATAGCTCTTACGGATAAGGAGGGGCCAGACATGCAAACGATGCTTCGCAATCTGCAGTACGCGCTGCGCCAATTGCGCAAGTCGCCGGTCTTTACCATCACGGCCGTCCTCACGCTCGCACTCGGTATCGGCGCAACCACGGCCATCTACACCGTGGTCTACGCAACATTGCTCGCGCCCATGCCATATCCCAACCCCGACCAGCTTGTCATGGTCTGGTCCAAGATTCAGGGCTTTCGCAACGGCGTCTCCGCCGGCGACTTCCTCGATTGGCAGCAGCAGAGTAAGTCGTTCCAGGCTCTCAAGGCCTTCACCGGCACAAGCTTCAACATGGCCGGCAAAGAAGAACCTGAGATGGTGCGCGCTTCGACGTGCACGCCAGGCATGTACAGCATGCTTGGGAATCGCTTCGCGCTGGGTCGCGACTTTCTCCCCGGAGAGGACGTTGATGGCAAAGATCACGTCGTCATCCTGGAGAATAAGTTGTGGAGGAGGCTCGGAGCCGACCCCAACTTCGTCGGCAAGCAGATTACGCTTGATCAGAAGCCCTACACGGTCGTCGGCGTGCTTGCAGGCGGCCAGGCTGACCGGCTTAACCAAGACCTGATCGTGCCGCTCACCTTCAAGCCCGAGCAGAAAAATCACGACTTTCATTGGCTCCTCGTCATGGGGCGCCTCAAGCCCGGTATCACGATCCAGCAGGCCCAGGCCGACATGGATGCAGTTACCGCGCACATTGCGCAAGCGAACCCGCGTTCCAACAAAGGCTGGGGTGCTCTGGTTCACCCGCTGCAGAATGATTTCATGGGCGACAACGTCAAGCTCACACTCTGGCTCCTGCTCGGCGCCGTGGGATGCGTACTCCTCATTGCGTGTGTGAATGTTGCCAACCTTCTACTCGCCAGGGGCACGAGTCGACAACGTGAGATCGCCATCCGATCCGCCCTGGGCGCTGCGCGGCGCGTAATCTTCACGCAATTCGTCACCGAGAGCCTGGCTCTGGCTTTTCTCGGTGGCGTCGTGGGGGTCGGTGTCGGCTATGCAATGTTGCATGGGTTCATCGCCGCCATGCCGCCCGATACGCTCCCCAGCGAAGCCGATCTCTCTCTCAGCCTGCCCGTGCTAGCAGTTACGCTCGCCGCCACAACACTCGCCGGACTGCTCTTCGGTTGTGCTCCGGCCTGGTATGCTTCACGCCTCGATCCAGCGGAAACCCTGAAAGAAGGGGGGCGCTCCGGATCGGGGAAGGCCCGCCATCGCGTGCGCCAGGCGCTGGTCGTCGGCGAGTTCACGCTGGCCCTTGCTCTGCTGGCCGGCGCGGGCCTCGCTATGCATAGCTTCTACAATCTGGCCAACGTCGATCTCGGCGTCCAGACAGACCACATTCTGACTTTCGGCTTGCCTATGAACAAAGACATGAACTTCACGCCGGAGCAGATTGTCGGCCACTACCAACAGATACTCCGTAAGCTCGAGGCCACAACTGGTGTTGAAAGTGCCTCCGGATCCACGGGAATGCCGCTCAGAGGCGCCGGCTTCGGCATGCCCTTCACGATCGCCGGTCGGGCCGAGTTCACCGACCCGTCGCAGCGCCCACTCGCGGGCTTCGGAATGGTCACGCCGGACTATTTCAAGACCTTCGGGGTCCGTCTCGTGAAGGGCCGCTTCTTCAACGAAGATGACAACGCCGGTAGCCTGCACGTCGCGGTAGTCAATGAGCAGCTGGTCCGTCACTACATGCCTGGCAAAAATCCCATCGGCCAGACCCTCAACGTCGAGCAGCTTGTCCCCGGCGTCACGAAGCTCGGACCCGCGCAGCCGTGGGTAATCGTCGGCGTCTACCACGACGTGCGCGGAGGCTCATTCGAGCGCCAGCGCGAAGAGATTCTGGTGCCGTTCTACCAGAGCCCCTGGCCGTTTATCGGAGTTGGTGTGCGCACTGCGCGCGATCCCGAAGCGATGACCAAGACGATCGCAGCCGCAGTTCATTCGGTGGATCCCAACGTGGCGCTCTCGGAGGTACGAACACTTGACCAGATTCGCGATGAAGATCTCTCCGGCGAGCGATTCTCCCTGGTGTTGTACGCAAGCTTTGCTGTCATAGCCCTCACACTTGCTGCAGTTGGAATCTACGGTGTGATGTCTTTCGCCGTCGGACAAAGGGAACACGAGATCGGCGTTCGCATGGCGCTCGGCGCAAGTCGGGACCGGGTCGTGCGTATGGTGCTGCGCGAAGGTGCGGTGCTTGCGGGCATCGGCATGGCTCTGGGACTGGTGGGTGCCTACTTCGTCGGCCGCGCCATGCACAGCACGCTCTACAACGTGGGCACGATCGATCCTTCGGCATTCTGCGCGGTTGGCGCCATCTTGTTTGTCGCGGCTTTGGTGGCTTGTTATTTTCCAGCGCGCCGCGCGGCCGGAGTTCCACCCATGCGCGCGCTGCGCACCGAATAATGTGAAACAAGAAGCTTGGATTTGGAATTGGAGTAATCATCATGATCGAACTGAAAAATATCGAACGCAGTTACAGAACCGGCCACACTGAAACCTGGGTGTTGCGTCGAGTAGGGCTCACCATTCGCGAAGGCGAATTCGTTACCGTCATGGGTCCGTCCGGGGCAGGGAAGTCTTCGCTCCTGAATGTCCTCGCTCTTCTTGACGACGGCTGGCTCGGCGAATTTTGGTTTGACGAGACGCCGGCGCACAAGCTTAATCGCAAGCAGCGCGCCGATCTCGCGCGCCAGC
>PLKY01000369.1:0-172 GCA_003140785.1 Acidobacteriaceae bacterium
CCGACTCGGCTAAAGAGCCGCCGCAACCCGCCGAGGGCCGGCCCACGGTGCTGGAATGGTTCCTTTGGTGTATACCGAAGGAGGCGCTCTCAGGGAAATTTGCAGACGAGTAACATTTGATAGTGCACAATCAAGTAGGAGTACTGTGTCGTGCCGCGTATTCATTTTCAAC
>PLKY01000369.1:222-11003 GCA_003140785.1 Acidobacteriaceae bacterium
ATGGCCATCGATCTGCGCTTCATCCTGGCCGTCATTAAGATTAACGGCGACCTGGAGCGCATTGGCGACCAGTCGATGGGCATTTCGCGCCGTACCCGGGACATTATCAAGAGCGAGGAAGTCGATCTGCCGGTGGACTACGCTGCTATGGGCGAATATTCCGGCAGGATGATCCGCACGGCCATCCAGTCGTTGCTCGAAGGCGACGCTCGCCTTGCGGATACGGTGCGCGAGATGGACGACGAGATCGATCGCATGAACCGGCGCGCACACGCAGACCTGCTCAAGCTCATCCAGGAGAGGCCGATGTATACGCAGCAGGCGATGAACGGCCTGATGGTTTCGCGCAGCCTGGAACGGATCGCAGACCATGCCTCCAACATCGCAACCGATGTCATCTTCTGGATTCGCGGCGCCGACGTGCGGCACCAGCTGAGTCTCTCAATGGACTGAGGGGCGCGGGGCTTGCGTTGAAGCAGTCGTGACACTGACCGCTCAGCTCGTCAAAGTCTGAAACAGAATCACCGAGTCTTCGGCGAATCCGGATAGATATCCGGGCGGCTCACCGCACCATCCGGCGCGACATAGTACGCCGCGGTTGGCTGTGTGTCCCCTTAAAACCGTAGACGCAGTCGCCCGACGAACCCCGTGGAATCTTTCTTCGCGATCCACTCGGGACTTCCCGAGGCCGGTTCCACATCGAGAAGGCAGCTACCAGCTAGAACAGATAGAGTCTCGTGCGGAATCGCTCCCAGGGCGACCACATGCACGAAACGCTCGCCAGTCTTGCTGGCTGCGCAATGGCCCTTTGTGTCTCCTGGATCGGACGCGAATGTGTCCGTAAAAATCAGGAAGTGATCGGGACTCTCCGCGATCCATTGGGCTGCGTAAGGGGCATTGGTTCCCTGGCGAGAATCGCTTGGATGGGTAAGAGCAATGTGGTGCGTGTGCCCCGGACGGAATTCGATGTCCAGAATCGTCAACCGCCCTTGCTGCCGAAGTTCCGCGGCGCCGGTGTGCACATTTCGGATCGCGATTGGATGATCCTGGGCAGCGCCGGTTACGGGTAATAAGCCGATGCCGATCGAAAGCAACCAAAGGATGGGCTGGACACGAATCATCGTCTTGAAACAAGCGCTTGGAATCAGTCCATCATAGCCCTTTCTCCGAGAACTGTTTCGGAACCCTCGCTAGCCAACGTGTGAGGCTCCTCCACGCGTTGCCCAAGTGCACATCCATCACAGGGCGAGCGACAGAACGGAATACGAGCGCGCCGGAAGTTTCAACGTCATCTTCGAGCCAACTGTGGGATTCTCGAGCGTCTGCGGTACTACGCGCTTTGGATCATCAAACGTGTTCACCGCTTTCAAGTCAGCCCCGGTAATGGTTTCGAATGCTGTGACGCTTTTGGGTGTGAGGTCGTGCCAGGTAATCTCCAGGTCCTGCGCTTTTTCGAGGTCGCGATTCAGCACGAAGATGTTGGCGGTTTTCTTTTCGTCGTCGAGAACAGCAACCACGTCGAGATACTGAACGTCTCCGAATCCCGGCGCAGGCAAGCCGATGCTTTCGATGGGGCGTCCGAGCGAGGCAACTTCATAGGTGGGACCTTCAGGAGCGATGCTCAAAGCGCGGCCGTGCGCGTATTTGAGCGCCCAGGAATAGGGGTAGTAGATGCTATTACGCAAGATGCCGTTCTCGTTGGTCATGATCGGCGCAATCACGTTGACGAGCTGCGCAAGGCAGGCCAACTTCACGCGGTCCGAATGCCGAATTAGAGAATTCGCCAGGCCGCCAACGAGCAGTGCATCTTCCAGGTTGTAGGGTTCTTCCAAAAGGTGCGGCTCAGCTTTTCCGTGCCCGTCCGTCGCGTCGCCGCTGCGGGCGCGATACCACACGTTCCATTCGTCGAAGGACAGAAATAACTGCTTGCTCGATCGATTGCGTGCGCGCACCGTGTCGCAGACTGCGACGATCTCCTCGATCTGGCGGTCCATCGCCAGGTTCATCGCCAGATAGGTCGAGCTCTGATGGTTCGTCTCTTCCGTGTTTCCCCAATAGCGATGCAGAGAGATTCCATCGACGACTTCATAACACTCTTCGAGTACGGTGCGATCCCAATCGATATACGTCGGCATGAAGGGCCCGCTCGAACCGCAGGCAACCAGCTTGATGGTGGGATCGAGCGCACGCATCTGCCGCGCGGCGTCGGTGGCTTTGATTCCATATTCGCGCGCCGGCATGTGACCGATCTGCCAAGGCCCGTCCATCTCGTTGCCCACGCACCAGTACTTCACGTTGTGCGGTTGCTCATATCCATGCGAACGCCGCAGTTCACTCCACTTCGTTCCTTTGGGCACGTTGCAGTATTCGACGAGCGCGGCGGCGTCCTCCGCCGAGGCGGTGCCGAAGTTGAGTCCGAAGAGCGGCTCGGTGCCCACCTGGCGCGCCCACGTGATGAATTCGTTGGTGCCGAATTGATTCGTCTCCAGCGTGTTCCACGCACGGTCGAGGACCGTCGGCCGGTCCTTCTTCGGGCCCACCCCATCCAGCCAGTGATAACCGGAAACGAAGTTGCCGCCGGGATAGCGAACGATCGGCACTCCCAGGTCGTGGACTTCCTTCATCACGTCGGTACGAAATCCGTTGCTGTCGGCAAATTTCGACTTGGGATCGTAGATGCCTTCGTAAATGGCACGCCCGAGATGCTCGAGAAAGGAGCCGAAGAGATGAGGATCGATGGGTGCAATCTGGCGGTTGGAATCGACAATGACGCGAGTCACGCTCGGTGCACTCTGACCCACGCCGAATCTTCCCAATGCGGAGCTCGCCGCCACGGCCAGACTGGCCTCACTCGCCTTTTTTAGAAATCCCCTGCGGGAAACAGTCTTCATACGGCATCCTCTTTCTGTGTCGTGAACCGCGCGCGAAATGCTCTGCGACGGCCAATCACTCGTCAGTGAATCACAATTGAGTAAACGTTTGCTCGGAACAAAGCATAGAGTCCGCACCGCGCTTTGTCAAAGCATCCGCTCGCAACGATCCCGGCCCTCACAAATCATCTCGCCCGTCTCTTCGGAAGATCTCCTTCTGAGGGCCTTCTAATTCAATTCCACTCAGAAATGCCTTTCGTGTGCATCGTTTCTGGACAGATCCAGAACGAAGCGGGCGCGGTGCCTCTCTGCGTCCTCTGTCGATATCAGGAGCGTCGCGTGCGATCGACCGCGCTTTTCAAACCTGAGTATTCGGAGAGTTTCCATTGCATCGGGCCTGCCTGCGAGGACTCCTGCTGCGAGGAGTGGACTGTTCACGTTGATCAATCCACATTCGAGAAGTACCAGGCCCTGCCCGCCGGACCTCTGCGCACCATCGTTGACGAAAGCATTCTGCGTATGCCGGAGAAGACAAGCGCGAAGGGTGGGTCAGCGGCGGCCTTTGCCCAGATCCGCATGAATGCCGATCACAAGTGCCCGTTGCTCTCGGCAGGCGGACTTTGCCGAATGCAGTCCGAATACGGCGAGGCATTTCTTTCCCACATGTGCGCAACTTATCCGCGCGTTGTTTCCTCGATCGGCGGCGTGACGGAAAAAGCGCTTTCGCTTTCATGCCCCGAGGCCGCGCGACTTGTACTTCTTAACCCGCAACCGGCCACGAGCGCGGTGAAGGGCGATGCCCCGCCGACGGCCGACGCCGCCGCATCGCAGGGCAACCCATGGCTACCCCACTTCTGGCCAATCCGCGATTTTGCGTTGGCCCTCGTGCGGAATCGCGTTTACCCGCCCTGGCAGCGTCTGTTTCTAATTGGCCTGTTCGGCAGCAGGCTCGATGCAATCGCGCCCGGCGATCTGGGGAAAAATGTTCCCCAACTCCTGGCCGACTTTGCTGCGGCTGTCGTCTCGCGAAAACTGCAAGCCTCGATGGAGACTCTGCCGGTGGACCACGCCCAGCAGCTGGACGTGGTGCTGCGCCTGGCGGGGATGCTGCTGCACCGCTCCTACATCCGTCCGCGCTTCATCGAATGTATTCAGGCTTTCACACAGGGCATCGGGAACGGTCCAGGCGCTACATTAGAATCTCTGACTGCCTGCTACGCGGAGGCGCACGACCATTACTTTGCGCCCTTCTTTGAGAAGCACCCGTACATCCTGGAAAACTATCTGATCAACACCATCTTCCGATGCCGATTTCCCTTTGGCCGTGACTGGGCACGCAATGGTTCTGCGCCCTCGATGAGCCGGGAGTTTGCCTTACTCACCGCACAGTTTGCCTTGATCAAAGGTTTGCTGATTGGTGTTGCCGGGTTCCATCGCGAATGTCTCTCAACCCACAATGTGGTGCACACGTTCCAGGCAGCCAGCAAGCACTTCGAACACCACACAGACTTCCTCGCCCAGGCCCATGCGTTGTTGGTCGAGAGCCGCATGGATGGCGCACTGGGGATGGCGGTCCTGCTCAGAAACGCGGAATCAGAGGCACCCCGGCCTGCATTGCCGGCGATCCATCCGCCGATTCAACCACCAGACCGAGCAGGAGGGACCGTGGTCTTTCCGGTGCGACGCCGTCCAGCGAACGGCCCACATCTGCCTGGGCTTGCGATGCGCTGACTGGCGCATGACGTCCAACCCAAATGGGCGTCGAGAGGGGGCTCTGTTTAAGGACGATCCCGATGCGAAGAGGATGCCCCAACCCGCGCTGCATTCGGAACGCAATTCCCACCGGCGAGCACCGCAAGCTCACCGCGAACTCGCTCAAGGACCGAGGGCCAGTTGCCAAACTTCGGCTGCCGGAATAATCGCATCGTCGGATACCAGGGGCTGTCTTCGCGTTCCATCAGCCAGCGCCAGTCCGGCGCGAAAGGAAGCAGCACCCACACCGGTTTCCCCAGCGCCCCGGCGAGATGTGCCACTGCGGTGTCCACTGTGATTACCAGATCCAGCTTTTCAATCAGCGCCGCCGTGTCGGCCATGTCCCCGATTGCGGGCTGAAGATCGATCGCCGGCGCCCCAACCTCAGCCAGTTGCGACGCGGCCGGCCCCATCTGCAGCGAAAAGAAGTGCACGCCATTCAAAGCAAGCAAGGGCTCGAAACCAGAAAGAGGGATCGAACGAAGCCGATCTTCGGGGAATAGCGGGTTGCCGCTCCACACCAGGCCCACGCGCAAGCCATCAATTGGCCACTCCAGGCTCTCTGCACTTTGCTTTGCTTCTGCGGGAACGCGGAGATACGGAACCTGCGCAGGGATCGATTCGATTGCAGTCCCAAATGCCGCAGGCAGGCTCATCAGCGGGCAGTGCCATTCAAACGGCGGAAGAGGATCTCCGGTAGCCTCCAAGGCTGCAATGCCGGGGAGTTCCGCGGCCAGTCGCAGAAGACTCCGCTGCACATCGAGAATCACCGTACCGCCTGCAGCCTGCACCATGGGCACGTAGCGCAGAAACTGCAGCGTATCGCCCAATCCCTGTTCCGCGTGAAGCAGGATCCGCGCGCCATGCAGCGGTTCGCCGCGCCACAGCGGCTCTGGAAAAATGCGCGTCGCATTCTTCTTTCGTCGGGTACGAATCTCGTAATCGCGCCATCCGGTGGCGAAGTTTCCCGCAAGCAACTCGACCAGGCTTAGATTCCACTTCGCTTCGACGTTGTCGGGGTTCAAAGCGAGCGCTTGCTCATGGCACGTTCGCGCTTCTTCCAGTCTTCCCTGACTCCGCCGCGTATTTCCCAGATTGTTGTATGCCTCGGAATAGTCGGGTTTGAGCGCCAATGCGCGTTCGTGGCAGGCGACGGATTCGTCCATCCTGCCCTGGTCCCGAAAAACGATTCCAAGGTTGTTCTGCGCATCGGCGTAGTTTGCTTTCAGTGCGATCGCGCGTTCGTGGCAGGCCTGCGCCTCGCCGAGCAAACCCATGTCGCGAAAAATCACGCCTAGGTTGTTATGAACCTCCGCTAGATCCGGCCTGAGCGCGATCGCACGCTCATAGCAGGCCCTTGCCTCTTCGAGCTTTCCGCCGGCGCAAAATAGATTGCCCAGGTTGCACAGTGCCTCTGTGGAATCCGGATTGAGAATGAGAGCGCGCTGATAGCAGCCCCTCGCTTCTTCCGGATTGCCTTCCCGCGCAAGCAGGATGCCCATGTTGGTGTGGGTTTCAGCCGAGTCGGGCTTGAGTGCGAGAGCCCGTTCGAGGTGGGGCCTCGCCTCGTTGAGCTTCTGCTGATCCAGAAAGATTTTTGCCAGATTGAAGTGCGCTTCCTCGCTGTCCGGCTGGAGTTTCAGACCCTGCCGATACTCCGGGACCGCCTCTTCTGGCCTTCGCTGATCCAGCAGAACTGCCCCCAGGCTCGCGTGATACGTTGCTGTGTTGCCATCAACTGCAATCGCACGCGGCATCATGCTCGCCGCCGCATCAAGGTTGCCGATCTGATGCGCGATCAGTCCCAGACCATAGAGGCTCTTGGCGTGCCGTACGTCGATCGCCAACACCTGGAGATAAAGTTGCTTCGCTTCCTCCAGCCTGCCGGCCTGATGCTCCCGGATTGCATTTGCCAGCAGACCTTTAATTGCCGACGATTCCCTCGATATGGTCTTCTGCGCCAAAGGTTCCCCCGATTCCGCGTCCCAACAAACCATGTTCTCGCAAGTTGCCGGCATTCTTCGCAGGATTCGAAGCGGGGTCGCAATCCGTATCAACAGAAATGCAAGCGATTGAAGCGTTGGAATTGAAAACGAAACGCTGCCAGATGGCTTCGCCGGCTCTCACATAAGTTGTATCGAAGCTTAAGACCCACCTGAAACAGCCCGCCGTGCAGGTTGAAGATGACGAGAAATTCATCCCCCGGAAGATGACGAGAAGTTCATCGGCAAATTGATAGATATGCAGTCGTGACCTGCCGATAGGGCACGTGGAGGAAGTCTATGACCCTGTCTGCCATCAATCCTGCCGCTCACGCGGCGAGCCTGTCCGAAGTTCAAACAGCAACTCCTGCACCCGCCTCGTCGAAGTCTTCTCAAGCACCCGCGCCCACCGACACGGTTACCCTCAGCCCGGCCGCTCAGAAAGCATCGCAAGCCGGCGATCTCGATCACGACGGCGATTCCCACTAAGATTCTCCCGCTTGTGCATGTAGTTTCTCCGTGCCCCATCCTTTCGCTTTTTCCAGGGCCCCCACAGACAGGTCTTCGTCTGTGGGGCGTTGGCGAAAGGGTGGGGAAGTACGAACCTAAATACACGAAATTACCCTCTCAGAGATCTACTCGTGCCATGCCGAGTGCTTTCCCGGTCCCAGCAGCGCGCGACCGGGGAACACATTCGGCACGATCTTGCCCTCATCTACCAGGACCGTCCCGGCTACAACCAAATAACGCACGCCCGTACTCGGCTCCATGGGCTTCTCAAAAGTTGCGCGGTCACTGATGGTAGCCGCATCGAACACGACAATGTCGGCATCGGCGCCCTCCTCCAATCTGCCCTTTTGCTTGGCTGCGGGCGTCGAACGCTCCAGCATTTGCGCCGGCATCAGGGTCATCTTACGCAGCGCATCCATCAGGGTGATCGATTCCTTTTCGCGCACGTATTGAGCCAACACGCGCGAGTAGGTTCCTGCATTGCGCGGATGCCCTTCGAGACCATCGCTGGCGATCATCACCAGGGGATGCTGGATCACTTTGTCCACGAGTTCCTGCGTATTACTGAAAATAACCACATAGTGCGTGGCGCTCGAGTTGTGCAACTCATCGAAACGCTCCTTGGTCAGGCGCTCGCCCGTATCGGGAAGCATGATTTTGTCATAACTAATTCCCAATCTTTCCTGCCAGCCTGGGCTGAAGACTGCTGAGTTAATTGCGGTCATGCCCGCGATGTAGGGATACGCCTCAGTGGTCACGTCGAGACCTCGTGCGCGCGCTCCCTCGATCATCGACAGGCACTCAAGCGAGTCCAGCGCACAGGAGCTGTTGAGGTGCACGATGTGCAGCGACGCGCCTGTAATGGCGGCCGCTCCGATCACTTCGCCGACCGACTCAATGGCAGAGCCTGGTTCGGCGCGGCCCGCGCTACGCACATGGGTGTAGACGGGCAGGCCCCGCGCGGCAGCGAGACGGAACACGTCGATCACCTCGGACCGAGTGGCTCCCGGTGTGTACTGGATGCCCATGCCAACTGCGAGGCCGCCGGCATCCAATTCCTCGCGCAGGCGCTGCAGCATCGTCTCAATTTGCCCAGGTGTGGCATGCTGGTCGGTCGCTGGTCCGGTCTTCGGCAGGATGGTTCCAGCCGGTAGCGGCGTGCCAAACGCGAGAGAGCGCGCTGCTACCTGGCTGGCCGAAGTGCCGTAGTGGATCAGCGACTGGCCTTCCTTTCCTTTCAAGAATTCGGCGACGTCGGGCGCGCCGATTTCCATTTCCAACGCGGTCGTCACCCCATCCAGTGCCTTCACGCGCTGGCTTGCAAGGTCCTGCCCATGCTGGTGCAGGTCAATAAATCCGGGTGCAACCACCAGCCCATTTGCATGGATTACACGGTGTCCGTCCAGCGCCTCGGACGAAATGCGGACAATTTTACCGTCGCGGATGCCGACATTTTGCACGGCATCCATGCCGGTTTCGGGGTCCATGACGCGTCCGCCTGCGAGCACAAGATCGTACTGTTGCGCGGAGCCAAAGGCAGTTGCAATCGCCAAAAGATACAGCGAAAAAATCAGCTTGCGCATAGTCGTTGTCCCGTTGAATCCAGCGGTCAGAACAGGCGTTGCCTCATAGCCCCGTTTTCGGCGTGGTTCCATTTGCCGGAGGTGTTGTCGGCTTCTGCGGCGTAGTCCCTGGTGTGGTCGCTGCCGGCGGTTTCGGTTTTCGCTTCACCGGCTTTTTCGCTGGCGCGGGGCACACCGGCGCAGGCGGAGGCGCCGGACACTTGAACACCGCCTGCTTCTGCACCGTCACGCGCAGGTCCACCAGTTGCTTCTCCTGCGACCCTGCTGCCGTTTCCATGCTGTCATCCAGAGCCAGGCGTGCGGTATTCAGGTTGGCCAGAGCCTGCCGCAGGGCATTCGCCTGGTCGTCGGGAGCGGCCATCCGCGCCGCCTCCACCACGCGCAGCAGCACGTCGTACAGCGCATCCAGATGCCGCGACACCGGCAGCGTCTTGCTCAGCGTTCCCGGCGCCGCATCTGCATCCTTCAGCAGCGGGCCGATGTGCGTCTGCATGTCCTGCGCAATCGAGTTGATGTCCGCGCTTGCCTCGTCGCGCACCGAGCCCCGCTTCCACCGTTCCACCTTCACGCCCGCAAGCGTCTGCTGCACCGTATCGAGAGAAGGCTGCAAAATGGAGGACGCCGACGGGATCACCGGTGCCGCAGCCACTGCCGGAGCCGGTGCCTCATTGTCCGTTGTTTGCGAAGATGGCGCAGCCGCGGGAGCTTGCGCCGCGCACAAAATCGCAGCCGATGAAAACACCGCGACTACAAAAGCAGTTTTGGGTAAGCGCATGGAATATGTTTACCTGTGATCTATTGCCAAAACAGCAGAATAGCCGATGTCTCCATTCGGTTTCCACCGCCGGGCTTTTCTCCGCCTGAATCTTCGCCTCGCAAACCCGCCAGGCGAAATCCCTATTTCAGGCCCGGTTTTGCACACCGCACTTGGCGCACGCCTCAAACGGGAGCATACTGCCAGCAGAGCCAGTTTTAAGGCAGGACCCAACGGCCAAGTCGTTTGGCCGAGTCTTGCGGAAGTATTCCGGCATTCGGGTCCAAACTCATAGCACTCTTGCACAATGCGCTACGGTCAATGCCTAGTTGACTCCAAAGCGGGCGTTCCAGCCGTCGCCAGTTCCGTGAACCGGTTTTGGTTCTACGCACGTTTACTCCGTACGCGCCGTCTTCCCCAAAGTCGCCGGCCGTAGGAGTCCGACTAGGAGTCATTGATGCCGCCTGCAGCCCACACTCTTCCCCGGACGCTGGGGGAACTGCGCACCAGCTCTCATTTTGCTGAAGCATGTTTGAAAACCCGCAGCGTCAAAGACGAGTTGCGCCGGAATCTCATCGCCCGCCTGCGCACCCGCGAGCCGCTCTTTCCCGGCATCGTCGGCTACGACGATTCAGTCGTGCCGCAAATCATCAACGCGGTTCTCTCCAGGCAGAACTTCATTCTGCTCGGACTCCGTGGGCAGGCGAAAAGCCGCATTCTGCGCGCGCTTACCACGTTGCTTGACGAACGTCTTCCCTACATCGCAGGCTGCGAAATCCGCGACAATCCCTACCTGCCGATCTGCAAGCGCTGCCGCGACCTCGTCGCCGAACGCGGAGACACGACGCCGATTGCGTATCTCTCGCGGGACGAACGCTATGTGGAAAAGCTTGCCACGCCCGACGTTACCGTGGCCGACCTCATCGGCGACCTCGATCCCATCAAGGCCGCACGTGGCGCACAGGATCTTTCGAGCGAACTGACCATGCATTACGGTCTGCTGCCGCGCGCCAATCGCGGCATCTTTGCCATCAACGAACTGCCCGACCTTGCCGGAAAAATTCAGGTCGCGCTCTTCAACATCATGCAGGAAGGCGACGTNNAGGACTACACCGCGCGCGGCAAAATCGTCACTCCGCTCAAAGACCGCATCGGTTCGGAAATTCGCACACACTATCCCGAAACCATCGAAGAGGGAATTGCGATTACCGCGCAGGAGGCATGGTCCGAGCGCGGAGCAACGCCCACTGAAATTCCTCAGTACATCCGCGAAGTTGTCGAGCAGGTGGCTTTCTCTGCGCGCGCCGACAAGAAAGTCGACAAGCGCAGC
>PLKY01000222.1 GCA_003140785.1 Acidobacteriaceae bacterium
GTGCCGGCAACAGTCTGGTGGGATGCGGCCGGGGTATGAAGATGTGTTTCGTTCATTACGAGATCCTCTCAGTCAGCAAAATTCGAATAAAACCCTGCCTCCGCCAGCGCATAAGCCCTGGGGCGGGGGAAATCCTTGGCAACGCACGGGAAACGGGGCCAGAGAGAGATAAATGCCGCAAAATCGCGGCCCTCAGCGGATTGGAATGGGAGCCCTTCCGCTGGGTTTTCTTTACAGTCCGTTCACAGCCGTAGATGAAAAAATACCGCTGTCTATGGGGCAAGTCAACAGCAAACCACAATATCTGGTATTTTCTTCGCACTTCCAGTATCGGCTTGCAAAATCGAGCACTCATTCACGAAATTCGGCCAATTTCGCTGTGGAAAGCGCAAAACAGGCTTGACAGGCGCGGCTTTGAGGCATCCAAAATGCCCCAAATCCAGTGCAGTCGCACTCCCCATCGCAGTCGCCTTCCACGGAGACAAGCCTATGCCCCTCCCGAACCACGAACAAGACGCAAAATTCAGTGCAAAACCGGTACAGCCTGTGGGAGTTGTGGACAATGAGGACGAAAACGTCGGAAGCAAACACAGCGCGTTTCGCCGCAGAGNNCATTGTTGCGCTCGCGAGTCAGATCTGAATCGTTTGAAGCCTTTGGCCATCCGCGCATCGGCGCGAATGGCCAGACACGGTACTGAGCGCGTTACAGGAACAAGAGCGCCAACACTCGGTAACGGTGCAAAGCACCTAGATGAGCGATGAGCCTCTGCCACCATATCGTGCATAGAAGGAAAACGCCGCCCATTTTCAGGCGGCGCGTTCTTCAATTGACGGGACAGGAATCAGTTGCTTTGCTTGGAGTCAATCCTCATGCCGTAGAACGATTTGTGCACGAAGANNTCACGGTTGCGTCGTGCAGAGGCGTCCCCTTCTGCTTCATATCGACCTCTACGATCTTCTTCGCATTGTCCCAGGCACCACCGGCATTGGCCATGAAAATGGCCTCATACAGGCCGAAGATCGCAATCGAGAACAGGTAGCCGATAAACAAGAACGGCTCCATGAACGAGAACGCAAGAGTGGAGAAGAAGACGGCGAGGAAGATGTTGAACATGCCCTTCTGCGCGTACTTTGTGCAGATTTCAACAACCTTCTTGCTGTCACTGACCGACGCCTTCTCCGCGCCCTCCAGGTGGATGTTTGCCTTGATGAATTCAACCGCGCGGTAAGCACCGGTGGAGACCGCTTGTGTGGAAGCACCCGCGAACCAGAAGATCACTGCTCCCCCGCAGATCAACCCGAGCATGAAGGGCGCGTGCAGCAGGGAGAGTTTATTCACGTTGTCTGTCAGTCCGTGGGTCAGAGCCATGATGATCGAAAAGGTCATCGTGGTTGCGCCGACGACGGCGGTGCCGATGAGCACCGGCTTTGCCGTAGCCTTGAATGTGTTGCCGGCACCATCATTGGCTTCGAGCAGGTGTTTCGCTCGTTCGAATTTCGCGACGATGCCGAAGTCCTTCTTCAACTCAGCTTCGATGTTAGGAACATCTTCGATCAGCGACAACTCATAGACGGACTGAGCATTGTCGGTCACAGGTCCATAGGAATCGACGGCGATGGTGACCGGACCCATGCCCAGGAAGCCGAAGGCCACGAGGCCAAAGGCGAAGACGGCTGGAGCCAGCATCATTCCCGCGGGATTATTCTGCGAATCCGGGATGCCGAGACTGAAGTAATAGCCCAGCCCCATGAGTGCGACCATGCTCAGTCCAAGCCAGTAGGCTGAAAAATTGCCGGCCACGAATCCCGACAGGATTCCCAGGGAAGCTCCACCTTCCTGCGCGGATTTAACGACTTCCTTGACGTGGGTGGATTTGGTCGAAGTGAAGACTTTGACCAATTCGGGTATGAGCGCGCCCGCCAGGGTTCCGCACGAGATGATGGANNACGTGATCCATACCAGCGAGGTGAGCGGCGCCTCGAAGTCCATTTCGTCGGCGTCTTTGTACTTCGCGCTGGAGATGGCGGTATTGAGGAAGTACGCACCTGAGCTTGAAAGCAGCATTCCCACGCGCATGACGAAGATCCAAACCAGCAGTTGCGCTTGAACGGTCGGATCCTTGACTGCCAGCAGGATAAAGGTGATGAGGGCCACGCCTGTGACGCCGTAGGTTTCAAAGCCGTCGGCGCTGGGGCCGACCGAGTCGCCCGCGTTGTCGCNNCCGATGTCGGCGATCTTGGTGAAGATGCCGCCTGCGATACGCAGGGCCGCTGCGCCGAGACTCTCGCCAATTGCGAAGCCGATGAAGCATGGGCCCGCATAATCACGCGGGATGAACAAGAGGATGAAGAGCATGATGAGCAATTCAACCGAGATCAGCAACATC
Organism: Acidobacteriaceae bacterium; assembly: GCA_003140785.1. Lineage (GTDB taxonomy): Bacteria > Acidobacteriota > Terriglobia > Terriglobales > Acidobacteriaceae > Telmatobacter. The sequence goes on from PLKY01000222.1 coordinate 2,388, forward strand.
CCGATGCTCATGCCGGCCTTCAGCGGAATCGCCATGATCGCATACGGTTTGCCGCGCAATCCGGCAAACGCGGTGCGCGAGTTGGCAAAGGTGTTGACGCGGATTCCGAACCACGCCACGCCGTAGCTGCCCGCGATGCCCACGAGCGAAAACAGCAGGATGATGGGCAAGGTAACCGCGATCGGTTTATTCGGTACCGGCGCCAGCCAGCCGAAGTACAGCGAGATGATGACCGCGATGAAAACCCAGAGCAGCATAATGAACTTGCCCTGCGTGATCAGATAGGTTTTGCAGGTTTCGTAGATCAGTTCGGAGACTTCGAGCATCGTGCGATGGACCGGCGCGTTCTTCAACTGGACGAAGATCGTCAGACCGAACAACAGGCCACCTACGCAGAAAAGCAATCCGATCGTGAGCAGAGCATGCCCGTTCATGCCGAAGAAACTCACAGTCGACAAATCCGGCAGCACCAGATTGGCTTCGCCTCCGCCCGCATGTTCCGGCTGCGCATAAGCGAATGTGGGAAGCAGAAGGCCCAGCAGCGCCGCCACGGCCTTGTATTGCCGCTTTAGAAATGCCGCAGCGCCGATAACCTGGCGCGCGAAGAGAAAGGCGATGAAGAGCGAAAAAATGCTCACGCCCAGAAAAAAACACACCTCATACGTTGCAGTCACATGTCCTCCCAGCTATGTGGTTTGAAGCCGTATTCAGAAAGGTTTCGAAGAATCGCGACCCCAAAAAAGCCCTGAAAAAGTCACCGGAAGCCTAACATCCGGGTCANNCAATTCGAGCGCCGACGTATAGAGTACTTGCGAAGGAGATTCCGCCCTTCCATGAAGCCATCCCCATTGCTCACTCCGCGCGAAGCCGCAGCAAAACTCGGCATCAGCTACCCTGCGCTCAAGCACTGGATTCTCGCTGGCCGCATTCGCACCGTGAAGACCCCCGGTGGGCATCACCGCATTCCACTGGAATCTTTGGATGAGTTCATGCCTGTTGGCGCAAAGGGACCTTCGCCACGCATCAGCGGACGCAATCAACTCATGGGCACGGTTGCCGAAGTCGTCATCGATGGTTTGCTCGCCAAGGTCGTGCTCGCGGTCGGGAGCCAGCGTGTCACTGCCATCATCACGGCCGATGCGGCTCACGAGCTTGCCTTGAAGCCCGGCGACACCGCTTTCGCTTTGATCAAGGCTACCGAGGTCATGATCGCCCGGCCTTAGACTTTGCGCCCGCTGCCCAATCCTATCTGTCCGCGAACGCCCGAAACAGTCCGGCTGCACCAATCTGCCAAATCCCTGCGACCCAGCCCGCATCCCCTGCAAACACTCGCCTTTTTTCGTTTTCCTCGATATAAATTATGTTAAGTCGTATTGATTCGAGGAGAAACGAGCGAATTTCCCATATTCCTTCTTCCCTTTTCAGTCTTGATCTCTGCTTCCCCCCTCGCCAGCGGCCAAAGCTGGATCGGTCAGTGGCAGGCTCGCGCAACGGCTACGCAGAACGAGGCCGTACTGGCTTATACCGCTAGTGCAGCGTCTCAAGCTTTTTATTTTGGAGGAAATGTGAACAAGGCGAAGTTGTTTCTTGCAGCGGCGACGGCTCTCTTCTTCTCATCAACGCTGGCGTTCGGGCAAGACGCCAAGACGCAGCCGAAAACCCCCGACCCGTGCGCGAGCGGCCACGAGTTCGCCACCACCGATTGCGCGCTGACCTGGCACGGCATCANNTCAACATCGATTCCTCATCGCACCGAACAACCTGCAGCAGACGGGTCTGGGCATCAGGGGCAAGGAAGAGTTTCTACATGGCTGGTCTGTTGTGTTCAACGCTTCAACTGGCATCAATCCGAATTCCGGCCTGCTCGCCAACGCGTCAGCCACCGACTTCATCAACAACGGCCTTCCCAGGAGCAGCTATTCAGAAGCCATCGACGGCGCGCGCGCGGGCCAACCCTTCAATGACGAATACTATGCCGGTATATCGTCCAAGTATGTCGGCACGCTGACCTTCGGTCGGCAGCGCTCTCTCGGCACCGATGCGATGCTCCTCTACGACCCGGCCGGCGGCAGCTATGCCTTTTCGTACA
>PLKY01000314.1 GCA_003140785.1 Acidobacteriaceae bacterium
GCCGCCGTCGTTCCCGACCCCGTCACCGGCACAGTAACGCCCGGGCGGACCATCGAGAAGACATACCGGCTGGAAGGCAATCTTGTCCGCCGTATCCAGCCTCCAGGCAGCCATGATGAGCCCGAAGCGCATCCGGTTGTCGAGGACAAAAAAGCCAAGAAGGGCAAGAAGAGGTAGCTCGCCCAGTCGCCCCCCAATTAGGCATAGAGATCAGGCCTAAAGATCAGGCATAGAACTGACGGATCGTCTCCACCACAGTCTGCTGCTCGTCGTCCCGAAGCTCCGGATAGATCGGCAACGCCAGCACCTCGGCCGCCGCCGCTTCCGCGTGAGGGAAATCGCCCGCCTTGTACCCGAGATCCTTCAGTGCCGCCTGCAGATGGAGCGGCACCGGGTAATAAATCTCGCTTCCGACCTTGTGCGCGGCAAGGTATTCGCGCAGCGCATCCCGCCGCGGAGCCCGAATGACGTACTGGTGGAAGACATGCGAGCCGCGCGGATCGGTCCAGGGCAGCACCAAACCCTCCTTCACCGTCGCGCCGCTCGCCGAAGCGACCAATCCCGCCCCCTGAAAGAGCTGATCGTAGCGGGCGGCGCGTTCCCGGCGCTGCTGATTTCCCTCCGGCAAGTAGCGCAGCTTCACCTCGAGCACGGCCGCCTGGATCGCGTCGAGCCGCGAGTTCCAGCCCACCTCGTCGTGGTAGTAGCGGCGAGTCATCCCGTGGCTTCGCAGAGAGCGTGCCCGCTCCGCGAGAGCGGCGTCCGACGTAGTCACCAGTCCCGCCTCCCCGAACGCGGCGAGGTTCTTCGTAGGATAAAAACTGAAGGCGGCTGCCGCTCCCAGCGACCCGGCCGGAACGCCGTTCCACGATGCACCGAAAGCCTGGGCCGCGTCCTCCACCAGCAGAAGCTCGGGCCGCCCACTCTGGAGGGCGCGAAAGCCGTCAAAGTCCGCACATTGACCATACAGATGGACCGGCAGAATAGCCTTTACATCCCCCTCTGCACCAGTTCGGAGCACTGCATCCACCGACTCCGGCGACAGGTTGAACGTCCGCGGATCGATATCGGCGAAGACTACACGCGCTCCAGCATGGAGAATCGAGCTCGCAGTGGCAAAAAAGGTGAACGGGGTCGTGACGACCGTATCGCCCTCACCGATCGCCCGAGAGCCCCGCGTACTATCGCCAATCCCCGCTGCCGCAAGTGCCAGCCAAAGCGCGTCGGTCCCGCTTCCGCATCCAACGGCAAAGGAGGTGGAGCAGGCCGCCGCCGCCGCCATCTCAAAGGCAGCAACGCGGGGGCCGAGAATGAATGTTTGCGAGTCGCAAACCTGGGTGATCGCATCAAGAATCTCCTGCCGGAGTGGGGCGTACTGGCGCGAAAAATCGAGCATCGGGACGAGCTGCAAAACGGGCTTGGACACGAAAGCAATGGTACAACGCATGGCGTCGGAGACTTTTTGCACCTCTAATGCGTCCAATAGTATTGGCGCCTGTGGCCAGGAGTTAACACAGAGCGTCGCACGGATGCAGCACTTTCAAGCAGCAGACACTTGCGAAGTTGAAAATCAGACTCGATGCTCGTATTGTGAACAGGCTTGTTAATTTTGTGTTTGCATTGAATTGAGCGTCCAGTTACGCAAGATCCAGCGTTACTTTTTTTCAGACAACGATCCATACGAAGGAGATCGGCACCAATGGAATCAAAGCCGGCACAGAATATTCAGGACACCTTCCTGAATACCGTTCGCAAAGACAAAACTCCGATCACGATTTATCTGGTCAGCGGCGTCAAGTTGACTGGAAAGATCCGCTCCTTCGACAAGTACTCGGTGCTGCTTGAAAACAACAGCCAGGAGCAGTTGATCTTCAAACACGCCATTTCCACCGTTGTCAGCAACCGGAGCGTGCTCCATACGGCGGAGCATCGTCCCACGGTTGGGCACACGGGTCTTGGGCCGTCCGCGGTCCCGACGCCGACCGCGGCAGCGGCAGAGCAGCGCTAGGCTGACTTGGCAGAAGTTGAAGAGGGTGTGATCGACCGCCCCAGGAAGACTGACATGCACGGAAGGCGTTTCCAGCTGCCTGGAAATCAGGCAACGGAGCCGCATGGCACCGGTGTGCGGCCGGAGCGCGCCGTTCTTGTCGGGGTCGAATTCACTGGCCGCTCGGCAAAGAACCGCGTTGGCCTAGCGGCTGCTCGTCTGGCCGCGTCGCGGCGCGTCGCAGAGTCGGAGGATAGTGACGCGGATCCGCACGCATTGGAAGAAGAGGGCGCTGAGCCGGGGCTCGCGCCTGAGGCAAGTTTTGGAACCGACGAATCTCTGGCGGAGTTTCGCGAGCTGGTGGGTAGCGCCGGTGCCCAGGTCGTGGCGGAGCTGCTCCAGCGGCGTCCGCGGCCCGATCCGGCTACGCTTGTGGGCGCAGGCAAAGTGGAAGAGATTGCCGGAGTCGCTGCATCGACCGAAGCCGACCTGGTGCTCTTCGATCACGATCTTTCGCCGACGCAGTTGCGCAACCTTGAGGCTGCATTGCCGTGCCGCGTGCTCGACCGCACGCAGCTTATTTTGGACATTTTTGCGCGCCACGCGCGCACCCGCGAAGGCCAGCTGCAGGTGGAGCTGGCGCAGCTCGAATACATGCTGCCACGGCTCACGGGGCGGGGTAAAGCCATGTCGCAGCTGGGCGGCGGCATCGGCACGCGCGGGCCCGGCGAAACGCAGCTGGAGACTGACCGGCGCAAGATTCAGCGCCGGATCGATCAGGTCAAAATTGATTTGGAGTCGGTGCGGCGTGTTCGGCGCCAGCAGCGGCAGCGCCGCGAATCGACGCCTGTGCCGACGGTGGCGCTGGTGGGCTACACCAACGCCGGCAAGAGCACGCTGTTCAATTGCCTCACGGGCGCTCATGTTCTGCAGTCGTCGCGCATGTTTGCCACACTCGATCCAAAATTGCGAGCTGTCGACCTGCCGAGTCATCGCAAGGTGCTCCTGTCCGACACTGTGGGCTTCATCCGCAATCTGCCACACACGCTGGTGACCAGCTTTCGCGCCACGCTTGAGGAAGTGGAGCAAGCTGAGGTGCTGCTCCATGTGCGCGACGCGGCATCCAGCTACGGTGCTGAACAGAAGGAGCAAGTGGAGAAGGTGCTGGGCGAACTGGACGCGCTGAAGAAGCCGCGCATTGAAGTGCTGAATAAGATCGATCTGCTTACGGAACACGAACGCGCCGGGCTTGCCTCTCGAAACGAGGTGCTTGTCTCCGCCCGCACGGGCGAGGGCATGGACGCGCTGCTCACTGCGATCGACGAGGCTTTGCATTCCGATCCGGTGATCGAAGCGGAACTGACGGTTCCGCAACAGGAGGGCGCGGTGCTGGCTGCTATCGAGGCGGGCATGGTGATCCACAGCCGGGAATACGAAGGCGATCTTGTACGGCTGTCGGTCAGCGGGCCAGCGTCGCTTATCGGCAGGCTACGCGCCTATCGCTTGCGGCCTGCAGAAGCTGTGGGCGAGGTTGACTGAACCGTCGCGAGGCATGGCCCGGTGCATGGCACACTAGAACTGTGAGCGACCAATCCTCTCGAGAGCCGACATCATCGCCTGTGCCCGCGCCTTCCATTACAACCCTCTCGAGCCGCGAGATTTATCGCAACCGCTGGCTGCGGCTGCGCGAGGACCGGATCCTGCGATCCGATGGGAAAGAGGGCATCTACAGCGTTGTCGACAAGGACGAGTGCGCGATTATTTTGCCCATTGACCAGGGACGCGTGTGGCTAGTGGAGCAGTTTCGCTACACCATTCAGGAGCGCGCCTGGGAGTTGCCGCAAGGCGGATGGGAAGAGGCGATCGTTGATCCAGAGGAACTGGCGCGCGGTGAGTTGAAAGAGGAGACGGGGCTGCACGCTGACCGGATGGTGTGCCTGGGTGCGCTTTGGATCGCGTATGGATTCGCGCGGCAGAAGCAGCATGTTTTTCTGGCATCGGGCCTGAAACAGGCAAAGACAGACCGCGACGCGGAGGAGCACGACCTTGTCGTACGCAGCTTCGCGATAGAGGACTTCGAGCGGATGATGCGCGAGGGCACGATTGCGGACGCGAGCACGCTCGCGGCCTGGGGGCTTTACCAGCTCTGGATGTCGGGCCAAAAGTAACCGGCCCACCCCCAATTGCGCTTCAAGAAACATCAATGCTGATCGATAGTAGAAAAGTGAGGATCGCAAACGATGCGGTCCATTGGAGCATTGCGTGGCGCGCACGCCCTCAAATCCCAGGCCGGAAGACGTGGACAAGGACTCGCATTGGGACCTGCGCGGGGACTCGCACGGCCAAGGGCGCGGGGGGCCGGACTGATGGAGAGCCTGTGCGCGGCGGGTGAATTTGTGCGGGCGCTTCGGGTGAAGTTGCGCTTTGGGGAACTGACGCGTGCGCCGCTGGGCCTTCTTCGCCTGCAGATAACGGAGACGGACGTGGAATGCGATCTGCTGGCAAGGGACGCGGATCGTTGGGATGCGGGACTTTCGGGCAAGGTGCGGCAGAGGAACGAGGCGCAGCAGGCGTTGCACGATGCGATCCAGGTGCGGGCCTTGCTCTTCCAGACCCTGCGGGGGCTGGATCGAGGCGAATTAAGGATTTATCGCGAGACGCAGAGCGGGCGCGAGCTGATTGCGGCAGGCCGCGTGGAGCGCAGAGATCGAGTAGCCCGCAACGTGCGGTCGCTGGCAATGCGTGCCAAACTTCTCGGTTTCCGATTCGCTTTCGAGGATGACGTGCTGTTGCGGATGGCTCCGGAACCGTACAAGGGCGGCGGGTGGTCTCCCGCCGGGTAGAGACAATCGCGATGTCTCCGCTGCGATGCCCCAGGTCTGTCCGCTCATCCACCATCGGTGATGGAGCTCGTGCGGCTCTTTCCAGGAGAAAAAGCCGCATAGCTCGCTGCTCGGCGGTGCTGCGGAGGACGGCTCCAGCCTACTCCCAGTGCGCCGTACGCTCCGCGTTGTCAACGATCTGATGGGCCCGATCGACGTGACCAATTGCCCGATCTCTCAAACCCCGCGATTCCGGCACGTCTTCCGCCCTTGACAAGTCGTTATGAGCTTTCCTTAGAAGCTCATTGGCCTTGCGAAAACGATTATGGGGACTGAGCGATGTATCAATCGGAAATGGATCGTTGAGTCCTTTGCCATCGTCAATGGCGGCTCGCTTGATCTCGTTGATTGCAGCATCGATCTCGCGAATCGCTTCCTCGTCATCGCGTTTGACTGGGCCCCAAGCCCAGTTATCGTGCAGGTAATGCCGGGCAGTGCGCAAATCGGTGAGTGCATGCAGGTAGGCGGGATGAGGTCCTGGGACCTGCTGTGCTTGCGTGGCATTGGGCGTAGCCAAAGCTACGACACCGAGAGCTAGAATCATCAAACGGAACTTCCCAATCATCTTCTTCTCCTTGCCTGAAACTGGGTTTGAACTATGTTTTTATATACCCACCGTACCGCATACCGCAGTAAGTCGCGCCTTTTCCGTTGAAATGTCCTTGAATAGTTGGGTATGGAACTTACCGAGGTAATGCTCTTTGCTAAGCGGAAGCACGTCCAGTTATTTTCAAATGGCGCCAAGATTCCAATTCTCCGATCGCTATGGTTCCGTTCCTTCGCCGCCCAGTAAGCGCCGGTTCAAAGCGCCGCCTGCGAAAAGCATCTCTTCGAGCGCTGCATCCACCGCCGCTTGCGCCAGGAGTTTGCCGCCGGACGCTTCGATCTGAAATTGTGCGCACCGCCGCATCAGTTCTTTGATGAAGGCTGCGCTCACGCCCTTCGTGCGCCGAACGATCAGGTCCAGAAGTTCATCGGAGATTTGCAAATCGCGCGCGTATAGCTTGGTCAGCTTGGCGCGGCCTTCTTCGTCCGGTAGGGGAAACTCGATGGCCTGGTCGATGCGGCCGGGGCGCGAGACTAGCGCCGGTTCGATCTGATCCGGGCGATTGGTGGTGAGGATAAACAGCACTTCGGAATCTTCGCGCAATCCATCCATTTCATTCAGGAGTTTGTTCAGCAGCACCTCCTCAAATCCGGTGCGCATTTGTGTTCTCTCTCTCGCGATCAGATCAACATCTTCGATCACCATCATGGAGGGCTGCAGGAACCGCGCCAGGCGGAAATACTCTCCGATTAACCCCACCTGCTCCGCGGTCACGAGCAGTGTTGTATGATCCGGCAGCTGCGAAGCGAGATAGTGGATGGTGTGCGTCTTGCCGGTTCCCGGCGGCCCGTAAAACAGGAGCCCCTTGCGCGCCTGGAACCGCATGGATTTCAGCGCGTCGCGTGCCGCCATGAAGCCGGCGACATTGCGATCGAGGGTTGCCAGTGTCTTTTGTGGCAGAATCACATCCTCCCGGTTCACTTTCGCGAGCCGGTGCACCTTGACCGAACTGCCGCCGCCCATCATGTGGTGGTGCGCCTCGAGAGAGATGGCGCGGCCACGATAGCTTCGTCCCTCGCTGATCGCCTGCTCGAGTTGGCGGAAGAAATCCTGCGAGAACTGAGCGCCTTGTTCGCCTATGGCAACAGCAACCTCGACGCCCACCCCGGTTTGGAAACCGAATCGTCCACCGGGCGCGGGCATAATCGCGAAGGGCAGCCCCTTATCGTGACCCATCCACAAACCATTTTTCAGGCAGCGTGCGGGAACAGGATCCCCGATGTCGATGTCGTCGTATTGCAGCGGACCTACATCGACGTGGGCGTGAGGACCACCGATCATCTGGGCGAATGTCAGACCCTCGTGCGAGTTCGGTGAAACGAATCCGATCAGTTTCGTTTCCGTGTAGCGATTCAGCAAGGTTTCCAACCCGGACTGAATGTCGATGCGCGCGGTGATGGGGAACTGGCGGCCCGCCGTTGCGATGTCGCGTGAGGAGACGCCGAGATGCTTCAGCAGGTTCTTTTGAAGCTGCGGTTCCCGATATCATTGATTGCCGATGGAGAATGAAAGGCCCATGTATCCCCGATTCAAGCTTCCAAGACAATTTTCTAAACGACGAGAGAAATGTTGTTGCTATTGAGCCCGCGTGACCCCGAGGAGCGACGCCTACTTGCCGATGACCAGAATCTGAAATGAGTGTGGAATCATCGGTGCGCGCGGACCACGCATCCACGGCGGAAGGGCGGACGCCGGCATCCCCGATGGCCCAGCGCCGGATGGAGGA
>PLKY01000192.1 GCA_003140785.1 Acidobacteriaceae bacterium
CACGGCGTCGCGACGATCAAGGAAGGCGGTATGCTGCCGCCCTTGTCCGTAAAGCTGCCTGCGCCAAAGGAGAAACCAGAGGGCCGGGGTGCGAGACGTGGCTTTGCAATCGAACGCAGGCCACCTGGGGTGTACTCGCGCAGCACGTTACGGTTGTTGCCGTATGCATTCGGATTCGGACTGAGCCAAAGCAGCGGCTCAACGGATGGCGTCACGCGCAGCCGTTGGATGCCGACCCATTGAAGCGGCGGCATCTTGGTGGGGCTGTGCCAGTAGAGGTGCTGGAGGAGGTGTATGCCGAGATCGTCCTCTAATTTGATGAGGAGTCGCTCGACGTGCAACTGCTGCGAGGCTGAGCCTTCCTTGAAACCGTGCCCAATGTTGAAGAGAAATGACCCATCGGGCGTCAAAAGTGGGAGCCACTTCTCAAAGAGTCGCGTTAGCCAATCCACGTAAAGAGCCGGCGCCACATTGCCGTAAGCCTTGGGGTGCAACAGTGGATAGGGCGGCGAGGAACATATGCACTGGACCGACCCTTTTTCGATCATTCCAACTGCATCTTCGGCGTTGGCCCACAAGAAGGCACCGTTCTCCGATATAGCGAAGGTGAGAATTGAACCTCTCACAATATTGCCGAGTGTGGCGTTCGCCGTCTCGGTCAATCGCCACACAGACGGCTCGTCCTTGGAGATGAGACCTCGTAATACGGCCGTTTGCCGCGTCCAACGCACGCGTCGCTCGAAAGCGTTGACTTTCCGAGTGCCGACATTGACGGCGCCGTTGCGATCCTCGTCCGACAAATTGAACTGTTCGGCGATCTCGTTGTAGAGATCGCGAGGCCTGGCTGAGCCTCCCTTGTCCTTGAGAGTCTGCAGGAGGGGCAGCATGAGTTGAGTGTGAGAGGGAATTGACATGCTGGCTCTCCTAAAACTGTGAGGGCGAGCCCTTGAGAGGCCCGCCCGGCTGATGAAAGTAGGAAGAATTTGATTGGTGGACACCGCTATCGCGCGGCGACGGCAGACAGAAATGCTTCCTGCTTCCGGTTCCTCGCGCCGATCAAAGCGCGCAACTGGTGGACATCCTCGGCAACACCGGGGTACATCTCCATCGCGTGGAGAATGTCAGACTCGTGGGTGTCGAAGAACTCGATCGCCGCATTGGCGAGGGCGGCGCTGGCATCATCGAAATCCTTGATCGCTTTCGCGACCTTGGCGTTCCCCTCCGGAGTCGTGCAGCCAGCCGGCGCTATGTCGATGCTTAACACCTCAGCCGCGGGCGCTCCGCAAGCGAGTTCGTTTGCTTCTGATTGCATGGTCGAACCTTTCCTTCCGTTGTTGCTGGTGCTACAAACGCCCACTCGTCCAGGCGTGAAGAAGTTGCAAATTACTGGCTGATAGATCCCGCATCGTGCTAACGGCCTCGACCCGATCCGCCGCTGTAATCACCGGGAAGCGAGCTATGGTGCCGTCTGCATTGATCCGTGTGGAACCAACCTTACGGCACATTTCGTTCGGGAGCATCCGATAGAGCGTGCCAGTGATTGCGCCGTCGCACTGCTCGCCGCCACGCTCAAAGAAGTACCGCTGATTCTTGATGGTGAGGGTGTTCGGATTGCCGTCCGTGGCAAACATCTTGCCAATCACCCCGAGCGTGTTTGCGGCGTCTCTTGAGCATGAATAGCCCATCTTTGTGGTCCTTTCCATTTTGTGATGGATGTTCTAGTGCTAGATGCAATGGAATGCTGCTACTCAGTACAGCGTTATGCTGCCACCCAGGATCTCTTCGGTACACTGTCAATCAGCCACCAGATACGCGGGAATCCTGCCACATCAATTCGGTGTACCGACGAGCAACTGCCGGTTGGCTGACGATGCAGACACGATAGCTCGATACTGCGGCGTTTATCGGGACTGAACTGCCCACTTGTCCGATATACCGACTTCGTGGACATGTGATGCCCCCTTCCATCTTTTGTACGTGGGCCAAAAACCCGCCTTGGTCGATGCTCCTGAAGCAACAGCGTTGCCTAATTTTCGACTAGCGGCCAACTCCGATATCTAGAATGGCGCATGAGGCCAGTTTTGGCTTCGGAAGCCTGATTCAGAGGATTGACTATGAGTGAAGTTATCGATCAAAACCGCTTAGCGGCGTATCTTGAGAAAAAGGCCAAGTGGTTATCTTGGTATGAGACGGGCGCAGGAGAATCGAATTCTCTTCAAGATCAATGGTTCGCAATGTTGCTCTCAGAGATGTCCTTCCGCGTCGTTCGAGAAGAAGTAGCGAAAGATCCAGCGTCGATGTTAAACATACCGCTTGTAGCGCACCTACTAAGCAGCGGTTACTTTTCATCCCAAGTGCTCGCGACTAGACGCCTGCTTGACGGCCGGCCAGATGTCATCTCTCTCCGCCGTTTGATCGATGACATACGCAAGAACCGCAATTTAGTAACGCGCGAAATATACGTATCCTTTGATGGGACAGCATATGAACCCGAACTACCAGAGCTAACAATCCCGGGCTTACAGCCTGCCGACTCGCCATTTTCCGAATGGAACAGATCCCGAGTTCGACATGAGCGGTTCGATAAGCTATCAAAGGTGGCCCCTCAGAATCGCGCGCGTGACAACAAGATTCACGAGTCAGTGTTTTCAAAGATGGATGACTGGATCGACGCGTCTGGGGCGTCCAAGTTAGTAACCCTTAGCCACAAGTATCTAGCCCACGCAGCTCAGCAAAGTTCGATAAACACCGCAATTCCGACGGGGCTGTCTTTCGCGGAAGTCGAGGGCATTCAAAAGGCCGTCGTGCAGTCGATGCGCGTCATTTACGACATCATTCTTTCGAGCAGCACGTACAGCGAAGTTGTCCCGATGGTTCCGCTAGGCTTTTTCGGAAAGGTGTGGAACGGAGAGAGCTTGATCGAGTCCACCGCGCGAATGAATAAGCAATGGGACGAGATGGCCGAAGAGCGGAACCAGTGGGTCAGGGATCTTGATAGCGACTTCTTCATGTAGTCGAGCGGTCTACTGCCGAATTCACTTCGCGAGTTTGTAAAGCTTCCACCGCAGAACTTCCGCTATCGGCGTTCGTCGTTATTAATCCGCCATCACCGGTAGTGACGGGCAGCGGGCTGCGTGAAACCTCAAGCTGTCCAGACAATGTCGTGGAAGATCGTAATGATTCCCCAACCGTACATGAGGATCTGAAGAGCAAAAAACTGATTGTTGGACGGATCGTTCATCGTATTCTCGAACCCGTTAATCACGTGAGAACTCGGGTGTATCAGCTTCGATGCCATCTTCCAAGTCAACTCTTCCTGGTCACCTGACGGCCTCACGTCGATGCGCTTCCCATCTGAATTCGGTGGCAGAGTCGGCATGGTTTCGGCATCATCCGGCATCAACTTTGTTAGGCGCTCGGAAACTTCCCTCAAGTCGATATTGGATTCGTTGACGAACTGGGTCGCCTTCTCCTCGCTCTCGGAAACGAACTTGGCCCAGAACTTCAGTTCAATGAGGTTCCGCATTACCCACGCCATCAGGTCAGCTTCCTTGTCGACCCACCGAACGGACCGCGCCAACTGCAAGTCGAGATAGCGCAGAATGCGGTAGCGTGCACGCTGCTGGTCAGAGCGGTTGTCTTCGGCGGCGAGCTTGGCGATGAGCTCACGGCATTGGCCGATTTCGACTTGGAAGGCCGCAGCGCTGTAATCCTGCGCTAGCGCGCTAATCGCCATCACGTGATAAGGAATCTCCAGCTCTTTGTCCGCCATGATTTCGGAGCTTACCATGATCTGTCATAGTGCAATTGCAGGCTCGCAACCGGACACTACCCAAGATAGAGCGTGTCTCGGTACCGATCCTTCTTGGCGCCGTTGCTGATTCAGTCAAAGGACCGCCCGCAAGACTTGACACAGCAAGTAGCAGGCAGCCTCGCTCAAGAGCAGAGCGTAATTTATCGTCTCGCCAAACTGCGTAACATCGACTGTCTTACCGAAGTCGGTCGGAAACTTCTTATCCCCCAACGCAGAGCGTAGGTCTGCGCCGTGCGCGAGCTTGTTTCTGAGCATATAGAGAGGAATGGAAACTTCCTCTACTGTGTAGGCAGGTGCATCAGGCACCGAGTGCCAGTTGGGAAATGCCATAGCTTGTGATCCCAGACAATCACAGAGCTTTTTCTTGAACTCTTCTCGCCCGCCACTATCGAAGATTGCCTCGATACCCGTAACCCACAACAATCCCGCGATGTAGGGATGAAAGTGCTCAAGACCAAGTTGGAGCAATGTGAGCGCGTTCTTCGCCTNNATCATGGCTGGCACTTCCGCTAGCATCGCAGCGTCGAATTTGTTTGCCATTGCCCATCGCCCAGGCTGCATTGGTGGGCGGCGCTCGATCTGCTGACGCCTATACACAAAGCCGAGCGTTCGGACTGGTTTGATGACTTGGAAAGCCATCAAGCCGGTATAGAAACGATTTGCTCCTCGTTCCGGGGCTAACCGTATCTCTNNGCAAAGCAGATATCGGCTTGCTGTCTCTTCTTCATCCATCTCTCCCTTACCCTGCGCCCAATCCCAGCGGTGTGAAAGCAGTTGGTCGTTGGGACGCACCAGCGAGAGACCTTCCGCCAAGGCGATGGTGTCCTCTCCATCATCTGCGACCTCCATCAATGCCGTATGGATCGTGTCTATGCTCATATTCGTCTATGTTACGGTTGCTTGCATATTGCACGCTGGTAAGCCTCAGACTCCGGTCGCTTGCCAGACGAGTCGAAACGTCTGCTGCATCAAGGTAGTGGTTCAATGAGTACCGAGAAGTCGGCATGGC
>PLKY01000270.1 GCA_003140785.1 Acidobacteriaceae bacterium
GCTACTCGATGAACGACACCATTGTCGTGTTCGACCGGATTCGGGAAAATCTGCGCCTGAGCCGGCGCGAATCTCTCCCCGATGTAGTAAATCGCAGCATCAATCAGACCCTGAGCCGGACGGTGCTTACGTCGGGTCTGACATTCGTGACGGTCCTGTCGCTCTTTGTTTTCGGCGGCCAGGTTTTGAAAGGATTCTCATTTGCGCTCGTGATAGGCATTCTGATTGGCACATATTCGTCCATTGCTGTTGCCGCACCGATGCTGGTGGCGTGGCAGGAGTGGCGCGCGCAGCGCGGAAAAACCGCGGTTTTGCCCGCTGCGAAACGAACAAAGGTATAGGTCGTACTTTGCGACTGCACCATTTTTGGAGCACGTTTTGCAACTGTTGCGTAGTTCTGGTATAGGTGGAGCACACTGCTGTGGTACCGTTTTTGACGCTGGGAACATTTCACGCGTGTTCGGTGTCTAAATTGAGGTAACCCACACCCGATTCGAGGCTGGCCATGTTTGAAGATTCCACATTTGAATCCGGAGGAAGAATCAAGAGCAAGAGCAGATATTGGATGATGGTGACATTCATCACCAATGGCTCGGTTCTGCTTCTCCTGATTCTGCTTCCCTTGATCTATCCAGAAGCGTTGCCCACGGCAATGCAGCAGACGCTGCTGACTGTGCCACCGCCACCGCCGCCACCGCCACCACCTCCGCCTCCGCCTGAAGTGCACGTGGTGCACGTCCAGTCGGAGATGATGAACAATCAGTTGATCGCGCCGACGAAGATTCCGAACAGCATTAAGCAGGTTGCTGAGAAGGAAGCTCCGCCGTCGAGCTTTGGCGTGGCTGGAATGGAAGGTCTTGGCGGAAGCGCCAGCGGCGTCATGGGCAGTGTATTCGGAAGCGGTGGACCCAAGGTGCAAGCTGCCGCCCCCAAGAAGGTCAACATTTCGGCTGGTGTTGCGGTCGGTATGTTGCTCCAGAAAACGCAACCGACATATCCGCCGATCGCCAAGGCCGCGCGCGTTTCTGGAACCGTGATTCTTCAGGCAACCATCTCGAAGAGCGGGACCATCGAAAATCTGCGCGTGATCAGTGGTCCGGCAATGTTGCAGCAGGCGGCTATGGACGCGGTTCATTCGTGGCGCTATCGGCCGTACCTGCTCAACAACGACCCGGTCGAGGTGGAGACCACAATTAACGTGATCTTCAGCCTCGGAGGCTGAGACGCTTTCTGGCCCTTTTCCATTCGATGGAAAGGGCTTTGCTTTTGACCCGAATGCGAATCCGAACAGAGCCGCATTCTTAGCAACCGTAACGTAGTCGCAGTCACAAGAAACTCCTTAGGAGGAACGATTCAGTGATTCTCGCTCAGCTCGCACATTTCGCTTCGCACACGGTCAGCAGTCTGGCCTTTCTCTTCCAGGAGGAACAGACCGTCAGCTTCAGCCCGATGGGGCTTTGGGACCACATGGGATGGGCGGTACGTATAGTCGCCATCGTCCTTTTCATGGAGTCGATCTGGTCCTTGGCCGTCATGATCGACCGTTACCTGTACTTCTCCGCCGCCCGCAAACAGTCGCGTGAATTCGCGCCTAAGGTTGCCGGGGCTCTGAAGGACAGCAAGCTCGAAGAGGCGATCAAGATCGCCGATCGCAACAAGAAGTCGCACCTTGCTGAAGTAGTCACGGCCGGCTTGCAGGAGTTCCGCGCTTCCGGCGGAGCGGCCACCGAGGCCAACATCGAGAGCTCGCAGCGCGCACTGGATCGGGCCGAAGCCATTGTTCACGCCAAGCTGAAGAGAGGTCTCAGCGTTCTCGCCACTATCGGCGCGACCGCTCCATTCGTGGGACTGTTCGGCACCGTCGTCGGCATTCTGCACGCCTTCCAGCAGATCGCCACCCAGAAGACTTCGGGCATTGGCGCGGTCGCCGGCGGCATCTCTGAAGCCCTGGTAACCACGGCGTTCGGCCTGCTTGTGGCCATCCCGGCCGTCATGACGTTCAACTACTTCACCGGGCGTGTCGAAAACTTCGACGTCGAGATGGACAACTCCTCGAGCGAGCTGATCGACTACTTCATCAAGCAGAGCAACAAGCGCTAAGCGCGTCGATTCGGCTCGTGCGGGAATTTGCGGGGACAGGAGAGCAGCGAATCTCTCCTGTCTACCGGTTTTAAATTCAGTCCGAGTCGGGTTTTAGTGACATTGCCGGAGCCATCCGGAGCAAAATCTAAAGGTACGGAGCCAATCCAATGGCAGTTGCAGTTCGAGACGAAGGCAAGAAAATCAATTCCAACATCAACGTCACACCGATGGTGGACGTGATGCTGGTGTTGCTGATCATCTTCATGGTCATCACTCCCATGCTCCAGAACAAGGTGGCCGTGGACATGGCCAAAGTGGACAACCCCACGTCGATGCCGGATGCCGACAAGGAAGACGCGATTGTTGTCGCGGTGACTCGTGACGGCGGGGTGTTTCTGGGACAAGACCATATAGCAACCAGTGAACTTGGCGCCAAAGTCCGCGACAAACTGGCCGACACACCTGGAAAGACGATCTTTATTCGCGCCGATGCACGTGCGCAGTACCGGGCTGTGGAAGACGCAATCGACGCGGTTCGTACGGCGGGTGTCGATGAAGGGGGATTGTTGACGCAAAAGAAAGAAGGCAATCTCTCGGGCGGTCAGTGAGGTTTAGTCCGAGCGAAGTCTCTTTAACGATCTGCAGGAACCGAGGAGTTTGAAGCCATGGCAATGACAATGGGGGGCGGTGGTGGCGCGATGGGCGACATCAATGTGACGCCCATGATCGACATTCTGCTGGTACTTTTGATCATCTTCATGGTCATCGTGCCGGTGACGCCGAAGGGCCTGGACGCATTGGTGCCTCAGCCGCCCAAGGACCAGAAGCAGCAGCAGCAGCCGAATGATCGCACGATTGTGGTTCAGGTAATCTATCGGCCAGGCGCAGCGCCACTCTACAAGATTAACGAAATCGAGGTTGCGAAGACGGATCTGCTGGCGAAGCTCACAGATATCTATTCGAACCGCGCAGAGCGGGTCATGTTCGTCAAGGGCGATGATGATTTGGACTTCCGCTATGTCGCCGATGTCATCGATATCGGCCGCGCAGCCAACGTCGACCATATTGGCCTGATGACGCCAAAGATTCTGGCTGGACAATAGTTGGTCCGGCAATAGTGACGCTCGCCCCGGCTTGGGCGGGCGCGCTTGCGATCAGGGAATGCAGTTTCGGACGATTCCCGTTTGATCCTTCTTGAGTTGTTGGGCGTAGAATTTTTCCATCATGGTTTCGGTTGCCCCGGCCGCGGCCAGAAAGTTTTGAATTTCCAGGCGCGCATCGTGATGGCACGTCCTGAAGGAGAAGAATAAGAACATGAATGGACCCGCACGAATTTCGGCGCTCGCGGTTGTTCTGGCCGGCATGGTGCTTTCCATGAGCGGGTGTAGCCGCCTGGCAGCACGGGATCAATTGAACAAGGGTGTGGACGCTTACAAGAGCGGAAAATACGAAGAAGCAATTGGACATTTCCAAAAGGCAACCGAGTTAGATCCGAGTCTGCCCATGGCCAAGAGTTACCTTGCCACAGCGCTCGCGCAAAATATTGTTCCCGGATTGGACACTCCGGAAAACCTGAAAACAGCCGATCAGGCGATCAGTATCTTTCAGGAAGTCCTGGCAAAAAAACCGGACGACGTGAACAGCCTGAAGCAGATTGCGGGCATTTATTTCAGCATCAAGAAACTGGATGATGCCAAGACGTGGCAGAAGAAGGTTCTGGCCGTCGATGCAAAAGATCCTGAAGCGGCGTATACGGTCGGGGTTATCGATTGGACCGAAGCCCACGAAAACGTATTGAAGGCTCTCGTTCCAGCCGGCTTCAACGACGACGGCGAAGGCAATGTGAAAGCGCCGAAAAAGGTGATGGACACGATCAAGGACGAGAACTCCGCGTTGATCGAAGAAGGTCTGCAATATTTGAATCAAGCGGTCGCCAACCGTGCGAACTACGACGACGCAATGGCGTATTTGAACCTGATCTACCGGCGCAAGGCGGACCTTGATTTTGGCAATGACGCGGCCCGCAAAACGGATCTGGCGCAAGCTGAGGAATGGCGCACCAAGGCCATGGGAACCCGCAAGGCCAATGAAGAAAAGAAGGACAAGGGCCCCGGCGGAATCACCATGGATTCGAGCGGCAATCTGAAGTAGCCTCGTTGAGCTAGCGTGGTCGAGCGCAACAGAGACAGCGGCCTCCGATCTTCGGAGGCCGCTCTGTTTATTGCGGAAAGGATCTGTCCCGTTGATGCCACGTTACCGTGTTTGCTGATGGGTATCTTCCGGATTGTCCATCCAACCAGAACGGGCAGGTGCCTTCTCGATTCGCTCACTCCGGCGAACAATAGACATAAAATTCCCAGGCCGACCTTGGCGGAGCGACCTGGGATTTCTTGTTTAACCGAAGGTTCCGGCAGCTTAGTGACCGTGGGGCGCTTGGCGAACGGAAACGATCGTTCCGTCCTGCTTCGCCAACACGTAATTCCCATCGATCTGCCGCCATTCATGTCCCGCTGGCGGACGGCGAAGGTGGTTCTGGTGATAATCGACCTTATCGCCTCTGTTCCAGTCTTCCTGCTGAATCTTTGAGCCCGTCTTCCATTCTTGGTGCTGCTTGTAAGTGTGGTTGTCGGGATGATCCTGGGCCATGGCAGGCATGCTTGCCAGAGCCATAGCCAGGATGGGTAGTGCGAATACTGCTCGAATCGTTTTCATGAGTACTCCTGGGACTTGGATTCAGCCTTAGAGGGAATCGTTGTAGGGACGACATTTGCGGAGTCTTGTTGCTTCTTCAGCAAGCAAAGATCATATTTACGCGGTCTGATGAATGCAGACTGTTCAATATTGCACAGCTCGTGGTTACTGCAATTCAAATTCGACGATTCCCGACTCACCGTGGACGGTCCGCTCGCTCTAACCGGCTCGTAGCCAGTCGAGTTCTGGCCCGAAAACCGCTAGCCTACATCGGAAA
>PLKY01000424.1 GCA_003140785.1 Acidobacteriaceae bacterium
CAGTTATCTCCCTGTTATCGCCAACCGGCCTTCAACTTCTGTCTTATCCGTAACTCGGGAATGATCCGCTGCGTTGCCAAGGGAAAGCAGATGGCCGCCTTCGTCAACTTGGCGGCCCGACGGACTTCCGTTGCATTTTGATCGGTTTGAGCGAACACATTCAACTAGAATGGCCGCGAGTCCTTGAGGAGGCTATGGCAAGCGAAGACGATACCGATTTTCAGCGTCTTGCTGAATATGGCGCCGACGTAATCTGCCGGTCGGGAGTGGACATGAAGTGGCGGTATGTCTCTCCCTCCTCATTTGATGTTCTTGGCTGGACACCCGAGGAGATGAAGGGAATGGAGGCCACACTAGCGCTGACTGATGGCTTGACAGAGCTTGCAAACCGCCGAGCTTTTGATGAAGCACTCGATCGCGAGTGGAAAAGGACGTTGCGGGAGGGTTCTCAGATTTCTCTTCTGCTGCTGGATCTGGATTGTTTCAAGGAATTCAATGATCATTACGGACACCAGGTAGGGGATGATTGTCTGCGTGCGGTCGCGCGAGCCGTGGCAGGCGTAGTGCGCGCTACAGACATCGCAGCGCGCTATGGCGGAGAGGAGATCGCTGTCATTCTTCCTTCTACGAATACGGGAGGCTCAGTCGAGGTGGCAGAAAAAGTGCGGTCTGCTGTCGAGGCTCTCCAGATTACCCATGAGGGCAATCCAGAAGGAGGAGGCTGGGTCACCGTGAGCGTTGGTGTGGCTACTGCGCTCTCTCGACAGGGTGGAAGTGTGAAAGGCGAAGGATCCGGTTGCGTGCTGCCTGAGTAGGGATTGTCGATTTAAGACCCGGCTGGCAGAACAACAGGTCCATTTAACAGTTTCTCTATCGCAACCAACCTGGGATCATCCTTTTCGAATCGGTGACGCGAGGGGCCAAGGTTTGTTGCATATGGGCGATGAAGATGCTCAGCAGGCAGGTGTCCAAGACGATGCCAAGACGGCCCGCCGAAACGGATAAGCTGAAATCAACTGTGTCTCGCACCAACTCGCGCATCGAATCACCTGCAAAAGACCCGTCAAACTTCGCGCCGGGCGGAGGCACGCGCGAACCTAATCGATCGGTTCGCGCAAGGTTCGAGCCAAGTTCTTGCGGCGATTATAGCCCTGTTTGATAGCCTTCCCCAGTGTCACGATTGGATAGTAAAGTTCCGTCCACAGAATTTATCCGCGCCTTCGACCCAGGACGGTTAAATCGTTGATAGAGTCGTCAAGCGTAGCTGTGCACTGAAAAGTCTGCCACGTTCCGGAAATTGAAGGGTTCGGTCCTCAACTGACGATTCAGCCCAACGCCCTCGTCGAGCAAGGATTACGCGCGCTTCTCAGGATTACTCCTCGCAAACGCCGATTGCCGCTACCGATCCTGCCTAGATTAGGGACCGAACGTTGATTGATTCTGATGTATCGAGTGCTCGCCTTAAATGCCTGAGCTGCATCCGTCCCTTTAGTCCAGCGAGAGTGAGACTTCTCCGATACATTGGACGATGAGGCTCTGACGAGGAGGACTCCAGATGCGGAAGAGCCGATACACTGAAGAGCAGATGAATAGTTTCTCGAAAGCCGCGTTATATGCCTCGCGCACCTCACGCAAGGCTGCCGCACGATCGCGGCCGGGTGTCTTTGTCTCGTCATTTGCGATCGTCCAGTGAACTGGACAGAACGTTGGGTGCAGGGCTGGCGATGGCGGCGTTGGAGAATGCCATCGGGGAGCGAAAGCCGCCTCCAGGCCTGATGCATCGCTCTGAACGACATGTACTGATCCCTGCCTTGCGGATCACTTCCGCTCCAGGAACTCCCACCTCGGTCTGCTTCAGCACTCCGATCATCTGCTCCACACTGAATCGCTTTTTCCGCATCAGCCATTTCGTCTGCCTACTCAGGCTCTGTTCTGGCCGAAGACTAACATTTGGCTTGGCTCAAGAATACGGAGTCCGATCAAGTTAGACAGAGGCCGCTGCATCGTGTTTCATTTCGATCGTGGAAGGAAGCCGTCCGAGGAAAAGCGGAAGATTGCTACGCAGAATAATATGGGGTGCCAAACGAGTGACCGGCTCCGGCTGGACGCCTTCCACGAGAAAGCGGCAAAGAGTCTCGAACGCGAGCTTGCCCTGCGTAAAGGGCCGTTGGTAGAGGGTGGCAAGAATCTTGCCTGATTCGATCAATGGAATGAGCTCGGCGAACAGGTCGGTTGTGATCAGCCGGATGCGTCCGCACGTCCCGTTTTCTTCAAGCGCTCGAAGAACCGGGATGCTGTTGGCTGTACTGACGTAGATTCCTATCGGCCGAGGCTTGCGCTTTAGGAGCGCGAGCGTAACTTGATAGGCTTCCTTCGGGCTTTCGTGCGATTCGATTGCGGGAATTAACGTGAGATGAGGCGCCAAGGTAGCCAATGTGGCGGCAAACCCGCGCAGCTTCTCGCCATGGTCAAAAGTGTTGAGGTCACCGGTGATTGTAGCGACGGTTCCCTCTGTCTGCAGGACTCTGCCCAGCAATTCTGCAGCGATACTTCCGCTGATGGATGCGTCGACGGCGATGGATGCCAGACGGTTCGTTCGCGGAGCGTCGCTTGCGACGCAGACGACCGCAGTGCCCCGTTCGTTGAACTGCCGGATGGCCGATTCGACTCGGATCGGGTTTCCAGGGGTGATCACAATGCCGTCGAATTCACGTTCCAGGTCCTCTTCCAAAAGCTTGACATCTCCCTCGCCGAGATGCGGATAAGTCCGAAAGCTGAGATCAACGGTGACCCCATGCATGCTCGCGGCCGCCTCGCGAATGCCTTCGCGCAGAGGATCAAAAAAGGACGCAATGCGGCGGGGAAGGTGAACGGCGACACGGAGCTTTCGATTCAGCTTGAGATTGCGGGCCGCGAGATTGGGCTTGTAGCCGAGACTCTCAGCAATCTTTAGAACCCGGGTGCGTGTTTTGGGATTGACCCCCGGCCGATTGTGCAGCGCACGGTCTACGGTACCGATGGAAATGCCCGCTTCGGCTGCAATCTCCTTAATGCCAACGGACCTTGAAGGTTCATCATTCACGGGTGGTGCCATTGTACCGAACCTACCGAATGCGAAGCTGGACTGCGCGAGTGCTTCGGATGCAATTCTTCTTGAGAATTCGCAGCAGTCATCACTTCGGAATTGAAAAACGTCTTTCGAGCGTTAACGTAGACCAACAAACGGATTCTGCGACGTGACTGCGGATACTTCTATCTATGTTTTCGGTTCACAGGTCGCGAGGCGGGAGCAATTGGCAGGCAGCGTCTCGATCAGGGTAGTAGCCTCTCCATACGTTGTTCAATAAATCGAGAGGAATAGGGAACTTAACCAAGTTGGGCTTGGCTGTTGAATGGAGATTTACCGGGATCTTGACGCCCTCCATGAGGTCTTCGGTTACGTACACGAGAAAATCCTTGACAGCCGAAAGATGGCTCTTTATATTTGTGCACGCTGTTCCGGGAACGTACACGGTCAATGCGGAATTGGCGAATACGCACTCGTTCTTATTAGAGGCCACACGGTGCCGCGAGGCTGGAGGTTAGGAAATGGAATCAATGAGATTCACAAGAAGAAGCCGCATGGCTCTGGTGTGGCTCACGGTGCTGTTGTTCGCGCTGGCGGCCAAAGCGCAGGTCGATACCGGCACAATTCTGGGTACAGTAACGGACAGCACCGGGGCCATTGTTCCTGGTGCGACAGTGACGTTGATAAACCAGGCGACTGCCGCACGGTTGACGGATAAGACGACCGCGGATGGCAGGTTTGAATTCACGCCTCTGCCGATTGGCACTTATACGGTGGTTGTTGAAGCTCCCAGTTTCAAGAAAGCAACGGTCGAGAGCGTGCGCCTGAATATTCAACAGCAGGCCGCAGTGAACGTTGTGCTCCAGCCGGGCGCAGTGACCGAAAACGTGGAAGTGACGGAAGCGCCGGAACTGATGCAGACACAGAGCAGTTCCGTGGGACAGGTCCTGGAAGAGAAGACAATTGAAGACCTGCCGCTGAACGGACGCGACTACACCATGCTGGTGATGTTGACTCCCGGCGTCACTTTGCCTCAGCAGGGGGCCCGCGCCACCAATCAATTTGTGGCCAACGGTGCTCGTGTGGCGCAAAACGATTATCTGTTGGATGGCATCGACAATAACAGCAACAGTGTCGACTACCTCGATGGCAAAGCCGACGTAATCAAACCGCCGGTGGACGCGATCGGCGAGTTCAAATTGATGACGAGTGATTTCCCCGCAGAGTTCGGACGCGCCGGCGGAGCGATCGTAAATGCGACCCTCAAATCGGGTTCGAATCAACTCCACGGTTCAGTCTGGGAGTTCTTCCGGAACGATGCTTTGGATGCATACAACGACTACTTTGTTCCCGACGCAACTGCCAGCAAGAAGCCGGAACTTCGGCAAAACCAGTTCGGCGCCACTGCGGGAGGCCGCATCTGGAAGGACAAGACATTTTGGTTTGTCGACTATGAGGGAACGAAAATCCGGGAGGGCGCGATTGCGACCAGCCAGGCCACGGCGAACCTGGGTGCGGGCAGCACCCCGACGGTGCCCACCACTGCCGAGATCAATAGCGGGTATACGGATTTCGCGGACCTTTTCAACGCGAATGGGGCATTCCCTCGAACCGACCTGCTGAATAGGACGTTCCAAAGCGGCCAAGTCTTCGATCCGGCAACGACTCGTCCTGTAACGAAGGGGACCGTCGATCCCGTAACCGGCTTGGCAGCGACGGGAACCGGCTATGTTCGCGATCCATTCTTGAACAATCAGATTCCAGCGAATCGCCTGGATCCGAATGCCATTAAGCTGCTGGGGCTTTTTCCGCAGCCGAATGGCTCCGGAGTGCTTTACAACTATAACGTCGTCAAGGTCAACAGCTACGACACCAACACAGCTGATATGCGCATCGACGAGCGCTTCCGCGATCAGGATCAGGCGTTCTTCCACTATGACTACATCAGCAGCGTACGGATCGTGCCTCCTCCATTCGATGGTGTTGCCGACGGCGGCGGGTATTCGAATGGAACCGAAATCTATAACGTCCGCGGATTTGCTCTTGGCTACACGCACACTTTCTCACCGACGTTGATCAATGAGGCCCGGCTCGGCTACACACGCGGCCACGATACGCGGGAGCCCTCGGGCGCCAGCACGATGGGGATTCCCGCGCAGTACGGAATCACCGGAGTTCCGCAACTGCCACTCAATGGAGGCTTGCCCTACCTCGGAATTGGAACCCTAAGCGGTCTGGGCGGCGCGGGTTGGTTGCCAGGAAACCGATTCAGCGATACCGAACAGATGACCGAGAACCTGACCAAGGTCTACAAGAAGCACACCTTCAAGGGCGGCGCGGAGTTTCAGTACATCTACTTCCCGTGGCTTGCCCCGCCTGCCTCAAAGGGGACCTTCTATTGGGATGGTAACTACACCTCCATTCCCCAGCAGGCAGATGGCCTAACCGGTCGGGCGCAATTCCTGCTTACACCCGAAAATGCGACTGTTCCCAACGGTGTCAACCTATCGGGGGGCATGGACGCGATTGATGCCTCAAACTTCGGAACAGTGCACGCCAACCGCAACTACTTTGGGACCTATTTCCAGGACGATTGGGCGATCACGCGAAAGCTCACATTGAACCTGGGTGTGCGCTGGGAGCATTTCGGGCTCACTGGCGAAGCCGGTGGCGCGCAAGCGAACTTCATCCAGCCGTCCCTCACCTCGAACACGGGTGCGAAGTTCATCATGNNAAAACCTCTCCGGCTCTCTCGTCGAGTTTCACCAATGCATTGGCGCAGTCGGGTATTGCGCTCGTATTCACAAACCAGTACGGAACGGGTTTAGGCGTTATCCAGAAACTCAATTTCGCGCCGCGCATTGGATTTGCCTATTCACTGACTCCGAAGTGGGTCGTTCGCGGTGGGTACGGCATCTTCTACGGAGCCTTTGAGAACCGCGGCGGATATCCTAGCCTGGGTTATAACTATCCGTTCCAATTTGAAGTCAGCCTCAGTGACTCTTCGAATGGAGGCATTTCCACTGTCACTCCGGTGACGTTTACAAATGGCTCGACCGGCACTCTGGAAAACGGCATGTCCGGAATCCAGCTCAATCCTTCGCTTGTGAGTTACAGCGGACTGGCCCTGCGCGGAATTCAGCTCAACTATCAGACTCCGTACACAGAGGGCTACAACGGCACCGTGCAATACCAACTCACCCAGCACGACTCACTTGAGGCGGGGTATGTGGGATCGCAGGCCAGGCATCTCGAAGCTTCCGAGGGTCAAAACAACGTTACGAGCCTGCAGGCTCCGGGCACTCCGATTACAGGTCTCGTTCCCTTCCCGCTGTTTGGCAATGGGATGCCCTACTATGGCACGGTCGGAGACAGCAGCTACAACTCCCTCCAGACCAAATGGGTACACCAGGCATCCAAAGGCCTCGATCTTTTGGTCGGCTACACTCTTGCGAAGGCTTTGACCGATGCTGGTGATTCACTCAGCGGCGGCGGCGTTGGCAGTTATCGTGCTCCGGCGATCGCCTCGATCAAATACGACACCGGTCTAGCCTCGTTCAATATCACGAATCAATTCGTTGGCAGCGGAACCTATGCTCTTCCCTTCGGGCGGGGCAAGGATTTCGGAAGCGCCATGAACGGTGTCGAGGATGCGATTGCGGGTGGTTGGAGTGTCAATGCTATTCTGACCTTCGATAGCGGGCAACCGCAAACGATCTCTAGCCAGATCGCTACTGGCTCGGGTACCAGCGCCTATGCCGAGGTGGTTCCCGGAGTAAGCAAATATCGAGGAGGAATCGGCGGATATTACAATCCCGCGGCATTCAAAGATCCGCCCGTGGCCGGGACTGCCGCAGGGACAGGATTGGCTCCTCTTGGAGGTCCGCCTACGCAGGTAAACGGACCCGGTTACAAAGACTTTGACTTCTCGCTCTTTAAGAGCTTCAACGTTACGGAGTCAAGTCATGCTGAGTTTCGCGCCGAGGCTTTCAACTTGACTAACACTCCAAGCTTCAATCTGCCAGGAAATCTGAGTTACGACGGGGACAATCCGGCATTCGGACAAATAACCACCACACGAAGCAATGCACGCGAACTACAGTTTGCGCTNNGATGAAGGAATAAGCCCGGGTGTTTCACGCAAGTAGAATGCCCGGGCTCGTTTTGTGGCAGGCGAGTGGGAAGCGGCGAAGGGTTCGATCGATAAAAGGTTGGATAATAAAGTGCCGCCCAGTAATCTCGTCGTCGTGGCGACAGCATCGGCAATCGTGGGACAAAGAACACAATCCGCCGCCCTCGCAGCGCTTCTATTTTTGCTTTCCTGCGTTGGAGGGCAAGTTGCGCCGGCACAGTCTACGTCCTCCGCGAAGAGCCCTGCAGAGGAAGAGAGGAGACTACTGCAAGCCGCGGCGCGCGAGCCGAACAATCTTCAAGTCTTGGGTTCTCTCGGCGAGTATTATCTGCGGAATGAAAAGTGGCGTGAGAGCGTCCGATGGCTTACAAAGGCCTACACTCTATCGGAAAAGAACGAAACCATTGGCTACGACCTGGCTTATGTAACGATGCAGGCCGGCGACCTGGAGAGCGCGAAGCATCAGATTGACTCGATGCTAGCGGAGGCGGAGAACGCGAAGTTACACAGTCTTCTTGGTGAAGTTGAAGATAGGCGTGGAGACTATTTGACCGCGGCGCGCGAGTACCGTCGGGCCGCGGAGATGGACTCTTCGGAATCAAACATTTTTGACTTGGCGACTTTCCTCTTGCAGCACAAGAAGTATGTCGGATCTTTGGATGATTCGATCAAGTTTTTCCGCTACGGAGTGGCGCAGTTTCCAGACTCATCGCGGATGATGGTGGGCCTTGGTGTGGCGCTGTATACCGCGAATGAATACGACGAAGCGGTGCAGGTGTTCTGTGCGGCGGTGGATCTCGACCCAAAGGACCAGCGATCCATTCAATTCCTTGGGCGGGCGAGCAGGGTATCTCCCGCGCTGGCTGAAGAAGTAGATCGGCGGCTGAAGGACTTCGCGGAACGATATCCAGATAATGCCGCAGCGAACTATTTCTATGCCCTCGGTCTTTGGGAACGCGGTGGCGGCGAGGAGCACCGGAACTTAGCGCAGATCGAGAGTTTGCTGCACAAAGCGGAGATTCTTTCACCTGGATGGTATGAGCCGCATTATCAGCTCGGCGTCTTATACGAGTCGGAAGCAAGATATCCCGATGCGCTGCGCGAAATGAATCGAGCGGTGAAGATCGATCCAGATTTTTTTCCGGCGCACTATCGGCTGGCAGTCCTTTACAAGAGGGCCGAGGAGAGGGACAAGGCTGCAGCAGAAGTTTCCATTGTGAAGCGGCTGAAGGAAAGAGACAGTGACATCGCGCCCGATCACGATGTTACGAAGTGAAATGACTTCGTTGGTGGAAGCAACTCGATAGCTGTCGGCGTACGATGACGGGCGGCTTGAGAGGTAGCTGAAAGCAGATGAACGAAGCGAACGAGTGCAGAGCTGTTGACAGTTGGCGCGCTAGCGTGTACGTTACCGATTGGTGCAAAATGCGCAAAACAAGCAAGGCGTGAGTCGCGTTGAAGCTCCATGAAGCGGGGTAACTCTACCAGCATCGAGGTTCGAGTCTAATGGGGAACGCAGGTAAGTCCGATCGAGTTCGTTGCTGGGAAGAGCAGGTTGCTATTCCAACGTACCCGATTCAGGACGCGGACCCGAATCCGATGTTTCTGGAGAAGCGTGTCTATCAGGGCAGTAGCGGCAAGGTCTATCCCAACCCGTTCACGGACAAAGTAGCTCTAGAGAAGAGCGATAAGACATATCGGGCAATCATGCTCGAGAACGAGTATATACAGCTGATGATTCTTCCCGAGATTGGGGGAAGGATTCATGCCGGGCTGGACAAGACTAATCAATACGATTTCTTTTACCGGCAGGGTGTAATCAAACCGGCGCTTGTTGGACTGCTGGGGCCGTGGATCTCTGGCGGTGTGGAATTTAACTGGCCGCAACACCACCGCCCTTCCACTTATTTGCCGGTGCACGCGGCGATCGAAAAACATGCCGACGGGAGTTGCACAGTCTGGCTGAGCGAACACGATCCAATGCTTCGGATGAAAGGTATGGTCGGTATCTGCTTGTCTCCCGGTAAGGCGATTGTGGAAGCCAAGGTGAGGTTGTATAACCGGACGCCGCTGCCACAGACTTTTCTGTGGTGGGCCAACGTTGCGGTGCGGGTACATGACGATTACCAGGCATTCTTTCCGCCCGACGTGACATTTGTTGCAGATCACGCGAAGCGCGCCGTTTCGTCCTTCCCCATCGCGCGCAATGATTATTACGGGGTCGATTATCGGCCGGGCACGGATATCTCCTGGTACAAAAACATTCCGGTTCCCACCTCTTATATGGTGACGGAGTCGAAGTACGATTTCTTTGGCGGTTACGACCATGCGCGTGAGGCTGGAGTCGTGCACACGTCGGATCACCATGTGGCCCCGGGCAAGAAGATGTGGACGTGGGGGAATGCGGAGTTCGGCCACGCATGGGATCGGAATCTTACCGATGAAGACGGGCCGTATGTGGAGCTGATGGCGGGCGCCTATACGGACAATCAGCCCGATTTCTCGTGGCTTCAACCGTACGAGACGAAAACGTTCAGTCAGTATTGGTATCCAATTCAGAAGATCGGGCCGGCGAAGAATGCGAATACAGAAGCAGCCGTGAATTTAGAGTTCGATGCAGGAAGCGCGCACGTTGGAGTTTTTGTTCCATCGCGGCGAAACGTACGTGTGGTGCTGACCCGCAATGGGAACTTGCTGCTCGAGAAGCAAGTTGAACTTTCGCCCGGCCAGCCGTTCACGGAATCGATCGAAACCGATGTTTCGCGGCCGGAGAAGCACCTCCTCGTGGTTCAAGACGCCGACGGCATCAACCTGATCGCCTATCAACCGGAAAGGAACCCGGATCGCGAACCGCCGCAACCTGCCACCGAACCGCTGGAGCCGGATCAGATCGAAAGTATCGAGGAGCTTTATCTAACCGGTCTGCATCTTGAGCAGTACCGTCATGCCACGCGTTCGCCCGAGGGTTATTGGATTGAAGGGCTGGAGCGGGAGCCGCATGATGCGAGGCTTAACAACGCGATGGGGCTGTCGCACCTGCGCAAAGGCGAGTTTGCGAAAGCGGAAGAGCACTTCGCGCGTGCGGTGAGGCGACTGACGTTCCGAAATCCGAATCCGTATGACGGCGAAGTTTTCTACAACCTCGGGCTTGCCCGTTTTTATCAAGACAAGATCGCCGACGCATACGATAGCTTTTACAAATCGGTTTGGAATTACGCATGGCAGAGTGCGGGGAACTATGCGCTGTCATCGATTAGCGCGGGCCGGGAGAATCTACCGCTTGCGCTGGAGCAGGTAGAGAAGAGCCTGCGAACGAATGTAGACAACCTGAAGGCTCGTGCACTCCGAGTGTCGTTGCTGCGCCGCATGGGGCGCACCGCGGAGGCACAGGCGGCGATCACCGATTCCCTCACTCTGGATCGCCTGGATTTCCGCATGATGGCGGAACAATTTATTCTCACGGGGAAGGGGAAGGATCGAGACGCATTTGTTGCCGCGCTGGAGGGTGACATACAGACGCTTCTCGATGTGAGCTTCGACCTTGCCTGGTGCGGATTGCAGAAGGATGCGTTTGTGCTGTTGCAGGCCTGCTCAAACGCCGGGGAATGGGAGTACCCGCTGCTCTGGTATACGCTGTCATGGCTCGCCTCTGCGCTGAACAGGAAGACGGCAGCGTTCGAGTACCTGGTGACAGCGGAGGCAGCTTCTCCGCGCTACTGCTTTCCGGCGCGGCTGGAAGAGATGATTGTGCTCGAAGATGCGGTTCGGCGCAATCCATCGGGGGCAAAGGCACATTACTATCTCGGAAATCTTTACTACGACAAGCGGCGCTATGCGGATGCGATTCGTTCCTGGCGACGCTCGATTGAGTTGGACGATAGCTTCTCGATTCCTTTGCGGAATCTTGGAATCGCGGAATTCAACGTGCTGCACGATGCGGTTGCCGCAGACCGGATGTACGAGCGGGCTTTTCAAGCCAACAGCGAGGATGCTCGGCTGCTGTACGAGTGGGACCAATTGAAGAAGAGGGCTGTGTTGGCTTCGCCGGGGGAACGGCTGGCGATTCTGAATCAACATCCGCAGCTCGTGGCTGCCAGAGACGACTTGACTGTCGAATACGTCACTCTGTTGAACCAGTGCGGTCAGAATCGGGCAGCGCTTGAACTGCTGAGTTATCGGCGCTTCAGTCCATGGGAGGGCGGCGAGGGGCTGGTCTCGGGACAATATGTGCAGGCTCACAAGGCGCTTGGCAGAGCTGCGATGGCGGATGGAGAATTTCGAAACGCGCTCGATCACTTTCAAGCGGCGCGGCACTATCCCGAGAATCTTGGCGAAGGCAAGCATCTGCTCACGCTGGAACGCGATCTGGACTACTACTCGGGAATAGCCGCGCAGAAGCTTGGCGAGTCGGCGTTGGCTGATCGCTACTGGAATGCCGCTGCGGCGCCTTTGCCGTCTTCCAGCATTCATTCTTATTTTCAGGCCCGCGCATTGATGGCGATTGGCGAATCTGCGGCTGCGCGCGAAATCTTCCAGGAGCTTGCCCGTTTCGCAGAGGAAAAAATGGCGATGATTCCGAAGATCGACTACTTCGCGACCTCGCTGCCGAATTTGCTTCTTTTTGACGATGATCTGAAAAAGAGAAATCGAATCGAATCGACCGTTCTGGCCGCCTTGGCCAGCGATGGTTTGGGAGAGGGCGAGAAGGCGGTCGAGCTTCTGGAACAGGTGATTGCGGAAGATCCGAATCAAGTATTCGCGATCGAGATGGTTGAGTGGTTGAAGGAAGAGGGAAAGGCAGCGGCGCGGGAAGAGATTGAGGGACGCCCGGTCTCATGATTGTCCCCATTGATACCGCCAGGCAGAGTTCGGAGGACCGTGGGTCGTTCCGTTCCTACTATCTTTGCCTTGCGGCTGCGGCAGGCGCGCTGGGCGGACTGCTGTTTGGTTATGACTGGGTGGTGATCGGCGGCGCAAAGCCGTTNNCTACGAAAGATATTTTCATCTCGACTCGCCTTCGCTTGAGGGGTGGGCGATGAGTTGCGCGCTGATTGGATGCCTGCTAGGCGCGTTCACTTCAGGAGCCTTGAGCAATCGTTTCGGAAGAAAGCGGCTATTGACGCTGGCAGCGCTGACGTTTGCGATTTCATCTTTGGGAACCGGCCTGGCGTTTCAGTTCGACATTTTCGTGGCATGGCGCGTAATGGGAGGCTATGCGATCGGGCTTGCTTCCGGCATTTCGCCAATGTATATCGCGGAGATATCGCCGGCACGTCTGCGCGGGCGGCTGGTTTCGCTGAATCAGGTCGCGATTGTATTCGGGATTCTGTTGGCGCAGATTGTGAACTGGTTGATCGCGCGCCCTGTCGCTCCAGGCAGTTCGGCGCAGGAAATATTGCTTTCGTGGAATGGGCAATGGGGATGGCGCTGGATGTTTGCGGTGACTGCCGTTCCTTCGGTTTTGTTTCTGGTGGCATCCCTGCTGGTGCCTGAGAGCCCGCGATGGCTGGCGGCCAAGGGGCAGCATGGCGATGCGCTACGCGTGCTGGAACGTCTGGGCGGCCGCGCCTACGCAGAACATGTGGTGGAGGACTTTGCGGCCGTCAGCGAGGCGCGGCCTGAACGGCCGGTTTGGCAGGAGCTTCGTGCGCCGGGTGTACGGAAAGTGTTGATGCTGGGGATCGCGCTCGCTGTTCTTCAGCAATGGTGCGGCATCAACGTGATCTTTAATTACGCGCAGGAGATTTTTGCGGCGGCCGGCTACCAGGTGTCGGACATCCTGTTCAACATTGTCGTGACCGGCGCGGTGAATATGGTCTTTACGTTTGTTGCGTTCTTCATGATCGACAGGTTCGGAAGGCGCTTCCTGCTGCTGACCGGACTGACCGGGCTGGTGTTGATTTACACACTGTTGGGAATTCTTTACCGCATGCACCTGCAAGGAAAGCCCATGTTGGTGCTGGTTCTGGCTGCTATTGCGTGCTATGCCATGTCGCTGGCGCCTGCCACGTGGGTGGTGATCTCGGAGATTTTCCCCAATCGCATCCGAAGCAGCGGCGTTTCGGTCGCTGTGACCGCGCTGTGGCTGGCTTGCTTTTTACTCACATACACATTTCCTTTGCTCAACTCTGCGCTGGGACCGGCGGGCACATTCTGGACCTATGCAGGAGTTTGCCTGGCCGGCATGCTGTTCTTGTCGCAGCGCCTGAGGGAGACGAAGGGAAAGACTCTTGAAGAAATCGAAACCGATGCACGCATGGAGAATGCGTAGGAGAACGGGGATGCAAGTGGGTCAGGATGTACGAAACATGGGCAACCGGAAGTCGATCGCAGTTACAGCACTTATCGGGTTGACGATGCTGATCGGTTCGGCCGCTCTTTGTCAGGAGACGAATGTGGTGCTGGATGGAACGAGCAAGGGCCGCGTGTTTGATGGGCTGGGGGCTGCGAGTGCGGGAGCTTCTTCCCGGTTGCTCATTGATTATCCCGAACCGCAGCGGAGCCAGATTCTCGATTACCTTTTCAAGCCGGGCTATGGCGCGGCGCTGCAGCATTTGAAGGTGGAGATTGGCGCCGATGTGAACTCGACCGATGGTTCGGAGCCGAGCCACATGCGCACGCCGACTGACCATGACTCTTCGCGCGGCTACGAATGGTGGCTGATGGCCGAGGCGCACAAACGGAATCCGAATATCCTGCTGGAGGTTCTTCCATGGGGCGCGCCGCGGTGGGTGAATCCCAATCCGGGCGCCATAGATACTCCATACACGCAGAAGATGGCCGAGTATATGGCGGATTTCATCCGCACGGCAAAGCGCGATTACGGCTTGGATATTGGCGTTACCGGTGTGTGGAATGAGCGAGTCTACGATGCGGATTATGTGAAGGAACTTTATCGCACGCTGAAGAAAGAGAATCTGGCGACCAAGATCATTTGCTGCGATGAATATCCCGGCGAGGGCAAGATCGGGGGCGATGGCGATGGGCAATTGGCGATCGCCGACGCGATTCTGAGCGACCCGGAGCTAGCCAGGGCGATCGATGTGATCGGCGTACATTACCCGCTAGTCGATGGCAAGCTCACCACCACGGATGCAGCGCGCCGAACGGGCAAGCCGCTCTGGTCCAGCGAAGACCAACCAAACGGCGGAGGCGGCCCGATCGTGAGCCGCGACTGGCCCATTGGCGGGCGCATTCTGGCGCACCTTTATAACCGAAACTATCTCGAGGGAACTTTTACATCCACTGAGATATGGAGCCCGGTAACGTCGTATTATGACAACCTGGCCGCTCCGAACTCAGGGCTGATGTATGCGAATACGCCGTGGTCGGGCTACTACGATGTGCAAGGAACAATTTGGGTGACTGCGCACACGACGCAATTCGCGCAGCCGGGCTGGCAGTATCTTGACTCCGCTTCGGGATATCTTCCCGAAAACGGTAGTTATGTTTCGCTGCGCTCGCCGGATAAGAAGGACTGGAGCGTGGTGCTGGAAACGATCGGCGCAAAGCAGCCTCAGAAAGTCGTCTTTCAACTTGCAGGCAGTTTGACGGCGAAGGAAGTGCATATCTGGGAGACGAATAATTCCCGCACCTTTGATCACGTGGCCGATGTGAAACCTGCCAGCGGCAATTTTGAATACACATTCGATCCGGACTCGCTGTATTCGCTGACCACGACGACAGGACAGGGAAAGGGAAGCGCGGCGCCGCCTCCTTCAAAAGCTTTCCCTTTTCCGTATGCGGATAACTTCGATGAGGTTGCGGTGGGGCATGCGCCGAAGTATTTGTCGGACCAGGATGGCGCGTTTGAAGTGCAACCGTGCAAAGAACGCGAGGGCCGTTGCCTGGAGCAAGTGATCACAGAAAAGCCGATTCCATGGAGTCCGCTGCCAGATCCTTTTACGCTGGCGGGTTCGGAGACGTGGACTGATTACAGCGTTTCCGCCGATGTATATTTTGTTTCGAAGTCGTTTGCTGTTGTCATGGGCCGCATCGATTCATCGGATGTGTTCCAGCAAGATAAGGCGCGCTGGCCAAGCGGCTACATCCTGCGCGTGAATCCAAACGGTACATGGGAACTTCTTTCCGCGGCATACAAGCAGCCAGTGGCGACGCTCGCATCCGGTTCGGCGACGATTGATACAAATCAGTGGCATCGACTGGAATTGAGCTTCCACGGAACCCGCGTCGAGGCGTTGCTCGATGGGAAACCTCTCGCTTCGATTGTGAGCACAGCGCATTCGCGCGGAATGTTCGGCCTGGGTTCGGAGTGGGATCATGTGCAGTTTGACAACCTGCGCGTGGAACCATAAGCAAGACGATGCGCCAGGGTGCGCGGGCACGATGAGGCCTGGGAGGTGGAAATTCACAGGCCCGGAGTGTTGGAGATGCAGAAGGACCTTATCCCCAAGGACGGCCTGCGTTCGCGAGCCGGTGTTGCCGCTCTGCTGGCAGGCGGCATTTTGCTGGGTGGGTTGCTCGCGATGCCGGGCAGATTGGTGATTGCCGCGAACGATGTTGCTCAGCGGATTGCGATCGACTATCCGCTGAATGGATCGGTGTTTCCTCCGGATATGGAGGCGCCGACATTTCTGTGGCGCGACTCGGCTGCCAACGCGGATGCGTGGCACATCGGTGTGACGTTTGCCAACGGGTCGACGGCGCTGCATGTCGATACCAAAGGCGAGCGGATGCATGTGGGCGAGATTGATCCGCGCTGCGTCTCCCCCAATAACAAATTGCCGGAATTGACGCCGGAGCAGGCCGCTGCGCATACATGGAAGCCAGACGCGGCTTTGTGGGATGCGCTGAAGAAGCAAGCGGGTCGCGGCGCTGTGACGATTACGATTCGCGGGTATACCAGCTCTGATGCGCGGCAGCCACTGTCGAGTGGCGCGATGCAGATGGATGTGTCCGCGGACCCGGTGAATGCGCCGATTTTCTATCGCGATGTGCCGCTGATGCCTTCGGAGACGGAGAAAGGATTCATCAAGCCGCTGGCCTCGAGCGCGGTTCCGCTGATTGCGTGGCGGATGCGCAACGTGGCCGATGCACAGAGCCACGTGGTGATGACCGGACTGCACACCTGCGCGAACTGCCATTCGTTTGCAGCGAATGGGAAAACGCTGGGACTGGATATGGACGGGCCTCAGAACGATAAGGGGCTTTATGCGCTGACGCCTGTCGCAAAGAAAATGACGATCGGGACCGAGAACATGGTGTCGTGGTCCAAATTTCGTGGTGAGGAGGGCGCGCAACTGCGGGTGGGCTTCATGTCGCAGGTGTCGCCCGATGGGCGCTCCGTTGTAACGACGATTCGGCCTCCGGGAGCCGACACGTCGCAGTTCTACTACGTTTCAAATTTCAAGGACTACCGGTTTCTGCAGGTGTTCTATCCCACGCGCGGGATTCTTGCGTGGTATGACCGCACGACAAAAAAACTGCAGCCGCTGCCGGGCGCGGATGATCCGCACTTCATTCAGTCGAATGCGGTGTGGAGTCCCGACGGAAAATATCTGGTCTTTTCGCGCGCGGTCGCGAAGGATCCCTATCGTGCCGATGGGAAGATGGCGGCTTACGCCAATGACCCGCTTGAAATACAGATTCAGTACGATCTGTATCGCATTCCTTTTAACAACGGCAGAGGGGGCACGCCGGAACCAATTGCCGGTGCTTCGCAGAACGGAATGAGCAACAGCTTCCCGAAGATTTCTCCCGATGGCAAGTGGATTGTCTTTGTGGAGGCGCACAACGGACAACTGATGCGCCCCGACGGAAAGCTCTATATTGTCCCTGCAGCGGGCGGGCAGGCGCGGCGCATGACCTGCAACACGCCGCTGATGAAT
>PLKY01000126.1:0-5092 GCA_003140785.1 Acidobacteriaceae bacterium
GCTTCTACGAGTTTGTGAACTGCGCTTTCTCCCAACTCGGGATAGGCGGAGTGTGCCATCTTGCCTGTCGAGCGAAGGACTGCGCGCAATGAGCCTTTTGAAGCCAAAGCCAGACGATTGTCGGTCGGTTCCCCATTGATGAGGAAACGGCTGCCCTTTGGGGACTCATTCGCAACTTTCGCTCCAGCAGAGTCGCGTTCTTCACCCGAAACGAAGAGCAGCCCAATCCGGAATCCGGCCTCTCGCAGCGATTCGGCGGCGGCGACCTGCGCGGCGATGATTCCTTTGGCGTCGGAGACCCCACGGCCGTACATGAAATCTGAATCTTCAGTGAAAGGGATATAGGGCGGGACCGTGTCCAGATGGGTGGAGAAGACGAGATCGGGCGACTGGCCGGCCGGACCCGCATAGATATTCCATCGGGGGCCGGCGGTTGCGCTCTCGGGCGGCTGCGGCACCGGCGTCTTTTCCACGGTCCATCCGCGCCCGGCGAGAAAATCCGCCAAAAAATCGCCCACCGCCCCCTCGTGATAGGTGGTCGATTCGATCTCGACCAATTCCCTGGTAAGTCGGATTGGATCCAAAGGCTGGGGCGCAGACATGCTGCTGCCAGAATACCTTACGGGGTGAACGAGCTTTATCAGCCGGGGCGCGCTTTCTAGGCCGTGTGCCCGATCCCGTTGCCAGCCTGCTTGAACGATTTACTCCTATATGAAACGAGGATGTATGCACGAACAAATCTGCGCGTAGAATTATGTGTGGAATGATCTCCACATCCACACCCGCTGCCCCGGGTCGAGAAACCGGGAACGCGACATTGCGCACCCTTACTTTAGCGGGACCCGCCGGCAGGCTGGAGGCGCTCCTGAACAACGGAGCTGCCGACGCGCCGTATGTCGCAGTGATCTGCCATCCCCATCCCCAGGGCGGTGGCACGATGCATAACAAAGTGGTCTATCACGCCATGAAGGCGCTCAACGCGCCAGAGTTTGGGCTGTGCTGGCCGGTGTTGCGCTTCAACTTTCGCGGTACAGGGCTAAGCGAAGGCACGCATGATGGCAAAGCGGAAACTGGAGATGTGCTGGCCGCGCTCGATTGGGTTGAAAACGAATTCAAGCAGCCTGTCGTCTTGGTTGGTTTCAGCTTTGGAGCCGCCATGGCTTTGATCGCTTGTTGCAGCGGCGGGACCGGACGGAGGGCGCATACAGACCTTCGTGCTTTGGCGGCTCTCGGCCTTCCGACTCGTGCTGAAGGTCGAAAATATCGCTACTCCTTCCTATCTGAATGTTCCCTCCCCAAATTGTTTCTAAGCGGCGATTGCGACCAGTTCGCTCCTGCCGCGGATTTACAACATGTGGCCGCCACCACGGCCGAACCCAAAAAGTTAGTGCTCTTACCGGGCGCCGATCACTTTTTCGCAGGCCAGCTGGAAGCGATGCAGAACGAGCTCGCGAACTGGCTCAAGGAGCAATTGCCGTGACGCCCGTAAGTGACACCGCTCTTGATTCACTACACGCCGAGGCCACGGAGATATTTACCGGAGCCTTGGAAGCTTGCAACATCGAATCGGCCTTCGACAGGCGGATTCGGTTCGAGGGGAAAACTGTCAGACGTCTGATTCCCGACGGCAGCGGTCCCGAGACGATCAACCTGTCCAGTTACAAACGTGTATTTGTTATTGCATTGGGCAAAGCCGCGACGCCCATGCTTGAGGTCCTGATGGACCGGATGAAACGACGCAATGGATTACGCGGCATCTGCTGTTCGAAGTATTTGCCGAAGAGGCGCAACTGGCGCTTTCGCTACTTCGAGGGTGGCCATCCGGTGCCCAATGAGGAGTCGTTTGACGCGGCCCGCGCGACCCTGGCAATGCTGAAGAAGGCGAAGAAAGACACGCTGATTTTCTTTCTGATTTCGGGCGGTGGTTCGGCGATGTTCGACCTTCCTCTGGATCCGCAGATCGGACTCGAAGACACGATCGCATTTCACCAGGCACTTCTCGCTTCTGGAGCGCCGATCAATGAAGTCAATATCCTGCGCAAACATTTTTCCGCAGTAAAGGGCGGACGGCTGGCGATTGCCGCGCCGGAAGCGACGAAGGTTTCGCTGCTGCTGCCGGACGTCCCGCTGCGCACGCTGGATGCCTTGTCTTCCGGTCCCACATCGCCCGATCACTCGACGAATGCAGATGCCCGTGACGTCTTAAAGAAATATGACCTGGCAGGAAAGCTGCCTTCTTCCGTGAGCGCTTTTTTTGAACGTATGGACTTGCCGGAGTCTCCGGGAAATAAGGGCTGGCGCCAGAACATTCTTCCCAAGCTGCCGCGCCTGATCGCATCCAACGCGCGCACCTTTACCGCGGCGGCAGCCATGTCCGGCGAGCTGGAGGCATTTCGCGATTCTGTTTTTGAGCTGTTGCTTTCAAGTCATGACCTGGTTGAATCGGCGCGGATGCTTGCCGAGAAAGCAGGGTTCTTTGCGGCCGTGGATAACTCCTGCGACGATTGGGATTACGCCGACGCAGCGCGTTATCTGCTGGAACGGTTCCACGAGATGCGCAAGGAGCAAAAGCGTTTTTGCCTCATTTCCGTGGGTGAGGTGACGGTCACCATGAACCGTACTCCGGGAGCGGGAGGCAGGAACCAGCAGTTTGCCCTGCAATGCGCGCTGGAACTGGCGAACCACCCAGGCGAGCTGCTCACGGTGCTGAGTGCAGGTTCGGATGGCATCGACGGGAACACACGAAGCGCAGGAGCCGTCGCCGACACCACCACGGTAGAGCGTGCGCGGGCTTTTGGATTCGATCCGGAGGAGTCGCTGCGCGCATTCAATGCATGTCCTTTATTCACCTCTTTGGGGGATGCGATTGTAACTGGGCCTACAGGCCAGAATCTGCGCGACCTTCGGCTCCTGATGTCGGATAACTCCTGAATCCGAGGAAATAAAACGGGGCATCGACTTCTGCTTTCTCCGAGTATTCCTCGTTCGAGGGATGGCGGGATTTGGGCCGATAATGTAACTTGCATTTCATTTCTGCTTTAGGATTGGCTCGTGGCAAGAAAAGGAACGCGCAAGCCCTTAGACAAAACCCCGGATATTCGCGCCGTGGCCGCAATGGCCAAGGTATCGATTGCAACGGTCTCAAGAACGATCAATGGCTCTCCCTTAGTGAGCGACAGGCTGACCAAGCGGGTGTGGCATGCCATTGAACAGCTGAACTACTTTCCCAACTCCCACGCGCGCAGCCTTGTCTCGGGTCGAAGCCGAATTTTCGGGATCATCGTCGAAAACATCACAAATCCCTTTTTCCCTGAATTGATTCAGTGCTTCGAAGAAATCGCGGTGGCCCACGGATACGAGATCCTGGTCAGTTCGTCAAACAGCGATCCAGCCGTTTTGACGACCTGCGTTCGGCGCATGATTGAGCGCAAAGTCGAGGGAGTAGCGATGCTGACCTTCGGCGAAGAGGAGCCGGTTCTCGATCAGCTCTCATTTCACGACATCCCGCTGGTGCTCGCTGAGTTTCGCCTCGATGATCCAAAAACGAGCACTATCCTGCTCGACTACGCAACCGGTATTCGCGCCGCGATCGACCACCTGGTTCAACTGGGGCACCGCAAGATCGCCTATCTCGCTGGACCGCACAAAATCCATTCGGCCATGACCCGTGAGAACGATTTCCGCACGGCCATGGAGGCTGTGGGTCTGCCCGTCCAGAAGAAATGGGTCGTCGAATGCGACCATACGCTCAAGGGCGGCGTGGCCGGATTCGACCGGCTGCAAGCACTCGCGGCGGGTCCCACCGCGATTCTCTGCTCGAACGACATGACGGCAATTGGCGTATTGCGCGCGGCCTATCTCAAGGGGCTCCGCGTGCCGCACGATCTTTCGGTCGTTGGCCTCGACGATATCGACTTCGCCGAGTTCACGCTGCCGCCGCTGACTACAATTCGGCTTTCGCGCGGAGACCTGGCGCGCGCCGCCTTTGAAGCGCTTCGCCAACAGGCCGAAGAAACTTCATCCGCAAATATCCATCGGGAGTTCCTGGTTTCGACCAGCCTTGTTCTACGCGGCTCCACAGCAGCTCCGCCAGCCGAGGATTAGTCAGTAACTCCTGGTGCGGAACGCTAGCAGGGCGGACGGATTTCGCTGGACGTGCCTCCCGCCGCGGGGATGTAGCACTTGAGCGTGTAATCCATCACCATTCTGTCGGCGCTGAATCGCCAGCCTAAAGTGCGAATGGTGCGCTTCATACGCTTGATCCAGCCTCGCGGCAGGCCGTCGCGATCGCGCTGATAGAAGAGCGGAATCAGCTCATCCTTCAATACGCGATATAGGTCTTCGCCATCGCGGCTGTCGTGCACATCCATGTTGGTGTGGGTTCTGCCGGTGCCGATGGCAAATCCGTTGAGGCCGTCGTAGGCTTCCGCCCACCAGCCATCCAAAACCGACAAATTCAAGCCGCCATTGAGCACGACTTTTTGTCCACTTGTACCGGAGGCCTCGAGCGGCCGCCGCGGATTGTTGAGCCACACATCGACTCCCTGGACCAGATGGCGGCCGACATCAATGTCGTAGTCTTCAACGAAGACGAAGGAGTCGGAGAATTTGCTGTCGCGCATAAGATTGGCGACCTGCTGCAGGACGCGCTTGCCGGGCTCGTCGCGCGGGTGGGCTTTGCCGGCGAAGACGAACTGTACAGGACGCTTGGGATTGCTGACCATGTGCGCGAGTCGTTCGATGTCGGCGAGGATGAGGTCGGCGCGTTTGTAGGTGGCAAAGCGGCGCGCGAAGCCGATGGTGAGTGCGTCGGGGCTGAGGATGCGGCCGAGTTTCTGTAGCGTCTCGGGTGCCTCGCCTCGGCGTGCGGCCTGCTCGATGGCCTGACGACGGACGAACTCGATGAGGCGCGCTTTGAGGCTGACGTGTGTCTCCCACAGCTCACCATCGTCGACATTTTCGATGCCCTCCCAAATGCGGGCTTCGCCGCTGTGTTGTGACCAGTCAGTGCCTAGGTGGCGATCGTAGAGGCGATGCATCTGCGGCGCGAGCCATGTTGGCACGTGGACGCCGTTGGTGATGTGGCCGATGG
>PLKY01000126.1:5110-5457 GCA_003140785.1 Acidobacteriaceae bacterium
ACGGTCATGCAGAACATATCTTTGCTCTCGCCGAACTCATTGCCCAGTTCCATCAGTTGTTCATGCGAGATGCCGAGGAAGTCGCGCAGCGGTCCAAGGTGCTCCTCGATCAGGGCAGAGTCGAAGCGGTCGTGGCCGGCGGGGACGGGCGTGTGGGTGGTGAAGCAGACCTCCTGCGAGACGCGGTAGGAAGCTTCGTGAAAATTGAGACCCTCGTCCTGCATGCGGTCATAGATGGCTTCGAGCAACGCGAATCCGCTGTGCCCCTCGTTGAGATGGAGCACGCCTGGGGAAATGCCCATGGCCTTCAGGGCGCGAAATCCGCCGACGCCCAGGAGCAGCTCCTG
>PLKY01000109.1 GCA_003140785.1 Acidobacteriaceae bacterium
CCGAAGCCATCAAGATCAAGACGATGACCTCGGCCGAGATTCAGCTCAATCCAGCTCTCGAAGCCGCCGGAATCAAGGCCATTGAAACCGATCTCGCCGAGTTGATCCTGCAACTGGGCGACGACGAGCCTTCGCACATTGTCGCTCCCGCCCTTCACGTGAACCGCAGCCAGGTGCGCGAAATCTTCGCTCGCCGCATGGGCCTCGCAGATCTGACCGACGACCCGAAAGCTCTGACCGCCGCCGCACGCACGTACCTCCGCAAGAAGTTTCTGAGCGTCGACGCGGCCATCTGCGGCGCCAACTTTCTTGTGGCCGAAACCGGCGCGGTCACNNAACCGGCGAGCGCATGAATCCCTATACCTCTCTCTGGACCGGCGTCACACCCGGCGACGGGCCGCAGAATTTTCATGTTGTGCTGCTCGACAACGGCCGCTCGTCGATCCTCGCGCGGCACACGGAACGCCAAACGCTCCGCTGCATCCGCTGTGCGGCCTGCCAGAACACCTGCCCGGTGTACCGCCAAACCGGTGGTCATGCCTATGGATCTGTCTACGGCGGACCCATCGGCGCCATCCTCACGCCGCAGCTGATGCATATGGAGCACGCGCAAACGCTGCCCTTCGCATCGTCCTTGTGTGCGGCCTGCTATGAAGTGTGCCCGGTAAAAATCAACATTCCCGAGGTGCTGATTGAGTTGCGCGCCCAAGTGGTCAATCTGGAGCGCAAACAAACGGCCCGCGCTTTCGACCTGATGTACATCGGCATGCGCATCGCAAACAGCATCTTCGCGAGTGCCTGGCGCTTTCGCCTCGCACAACGCATGGGCCGCATAGGGCTGCGTCTCTTCACCAGCAAAGATGGCTGGATTCACGCATTGCCGAGCCTCGGTGCCCGATGGACCATGACGCGCGACCTTCGCGGCTTGCCGGATCAGACATTTCGCGATTGGTGGGCGTCTCGGCCGAAGGAGAAACCGTGAGTGACGCGCGACAACAAATCCTCGATCGCATTCGCCGTGCGACGAATGGCGAATCTTCGGCGGCGACCTCCGCTCTGCAGCGGAATTACATTCAGCGCGGGCAACTGAACACGACAGCACGTGTGGAGCTTATGATCGAGCGGCTACGCGAATATGACGCCGAAGTCGTCGAGTGTTTACCTGAGGACCTCGCTGCCTGCGCTGCGGATCAACTCACATCGAGCGGCCTAAAGACCTTTGTTGCGCCGCCGGGACTCCCTGCCGAATGGCTCGCCAAACAATTTACCTGGAAGGTCGATCACGGCCTCACCCACGCCGAGATTGAAACCTGCGATGGCGTCGTCACAGCGTGTTTCGCGGGAGTGGCCGACTCGGGCACAATCGTGCTTCACCACTCCGCCAGCGAAGGCCGACGCGTACTTACCCTGCTTCCCGATTGGCATCTCTGTGTGTTGCGCGCGAGCCAGATCGTCGAGACGCTGCCCGAGTACTTCGCTCGTTGCCCCGAGCCGCCTGCACTCGCCACCTATATCTCGGGCCCCAGCGCGACTGCCGACATTGAGATGACCCGCATCAAGGGAGTTCACGGCCCGCGCTTTCTTCACGTCATCATCGTCCACGATGAAACGCCATCGCAACCCAACACGAATCCCTCGTGACGTACCCAGCGCTCAATTTCACATCACCTGCACAGTTCCCTTGCCCACCAGTTCCTCGACGCGCTCCACAAAGCCGCGATCCGCAGCAACGTTCATCTGCTCCGGTTCCAGAATTACAGCGTATTCGCCCTTCTTTTCAAGATGCAGCATCACCTTCCCCGGCCCCGGCGCGGCATCTGCTGCCGACTTCAGCGCGGCCATTATTTCCTCGGTCGCACGATCGAGGTTCACGCGAATCCGAATCCCGTTCGGCAGCTTCACCTGCA
This sequence comes from Acidobacteriaceae bacterium, assembly GCA_003140785.1. Classification (GTDB taxonomy): domain Bacteria; phylum Acidobacteriota; class Terriglobia; order Terriglobales; family Acidobacteriaceae; genus Telmatobacter. The sequence goes on from PLKY01000109.1 coordinate 1,908, forward strand.
CCTCTTTNNATCTTCCCCGTTGCGTCCTCGAGCCCAGCCTGCGCGTAGAGTTTTCCTTCGCGCTTCGTCTTCTGCACGCGCAGCCCATGCATCATTCCGGCCACCTGAATCTCATCCGAAGGATCCGCATCTTTGCCCCAGCGCCGCTCCGGAGGCTTGCGTTCCAGCGCCTCGGCCACCGAAATCACGCCGGGCAAATTGCGCAGCTTCTCCGCATACTTATCCAGCGGATGCCCCGACACAAAGAACCCCAGCACCTCTTTCTCGTTCGCCAGCCGCTCGCCCTCCTCCCAATCGGCCGCACGCGGCAACTCATCGCCGCCGTGCCCGTGCGCAGGCGCTTCATTGAATAGCCCAAAAAGCCCGCTCTGTCCGTGCGCCTCATCGCGTTGCGCCTTCTGCGCGCGTTCCATCGCCTTGTCCACGGCGTTGTAGAGTTGCCCGCGTTTGCCCAAAGAATCGAGTGCCCCCGCCTTGATCAGCGACTCGATGACCCGCTTGTTCATCACCCGCAGATCGACCTTCTCGCAAAATTCCCAGAAGCTCCTGAACCGCCCGCCAAGCTCCTCGCGTGCATTCTTGATCGACTCAATTGCGTTGCCACCAACGTTCTTCACCGCAGCCAGTCCGAAGCGAATCGCCTGACCTTCCGATGTGACATGCGGTGTAAACTGCGCGCCCGAAACCTGCACGTCCGGCGGCTCCACGCTAATGCCCATCTCCTTGCATTCCTGAATGTACTTGACGACATTTTCGGGCTTCGACGTTTCCGACGTCAGCAGCGCCGCCATGAACTCCACCGGATAATGCGTCTTCAAATAAGCCGTCTGATAAGCCACCAACGAATAGGCTGCGGAATGCGACTTATTGAACCCGTACCCCGAGAACTTCTCCATCTGGTCGAAGATCTCGCCAACCGGACCCTTCGGATGCCCCAGTGCAGCCGCGCCGCTCACAAACCGATCCCGCTGCTTCGCCATGGCTTCGGCATTCTTCTTCCCCATGGCACGCCGCAGCAAATCGGCCTCGCCCAGGCTGTAGCTGGCCAGCACATTGGCGATCCGCATTACCTGCTCCTGGTAGACAATTACGCCGAGCGAGTCCTTCAGAATCCCCTCGAGCTCCGGCAGCAGGTACTCGACCTTCCTCCGCCCCCACTTGCGCTCGACAAAGTCGTCGATCATGCTCATCGGCCCCGGCCGATAGAGAGCATTCAAGGCCGTCAGCTCTTCCACCGAATCCGGTTTGTACCGCCGCAGAATGTCCCGCATCCCGCTCGACTCAAACTGAAAAATTCCCGAAGTCAGCGCTGTGTGGAATACCTTCTTGAACGTCTCTGGGTCATCGAGCGGAACCATCTCGATATCCAGCTTCTCGCCGCGGGTCTGCTCAATCAGCTTCACGCAATCGTCGATCACCGTCAGCGTCGTGAGCCCGAGAAAATCCATCTTCAGCAGGCCCATCTTTTCGACTGCCTTCATATCGTAGGCAGTCACGATTTCGTCGTTCTTCGTCCTGTTCAGCGGCACGAGCTCGGTCAGCGGACGGGGCGCAATCACCACCGCAGACGCATGAACCCCGGCTCCGCGCACCAGTCCCTCCAGCTTCTTCGCCGTGTCAATCAACTCGCGAATCTGCTTGTCGTTGTCATAGGCCTTGCGCAGATCGGGAACTTCTTCGAGCGCCTTATCAATCGTCATCCCGATCGTCGGAGGCACCAGCTTGGCAATGCGGTCCACGTCGCCATACGGCATGTCCATCGCGCGCCCGCAGTCCTTGATCGACGCCTTCGCCGCCATGGTGTTGAACGTGATGATCTGCGCCACCTGCTCGCGCCCGTACTTCCGCGTTACGTAGTCGATGACTTCGCCGCGCCGGTTCTGGCAAAAGTCCACATCGATATCCGGCATCGTCACGCGCTCGGGATTCAAAAACCGCTCGAACAGCAGCACGTTCTGCATGGGATCGATGTTGGTAATCTCCATCGCGTAGGCCACCAGCGATCCAGTCGCCGATCCGCGCCCCGGTCCCACCGGAATCCCGTGGTCGCGCGCGTACTTAATGAAGTCCCACACAATCAGAAAATATCCTGAGTACTTCATCTGCTTGATAATGCCGATCTCAAAGTTCAACCGCGATTCATATTCATGCAACGGCGTGCGCAGCACTCCACGCAACTCCAGTTGCCGCACCGCCGTGTCGAACCGCTTCTTCAATCCCTCGCGACACACCTGCTCAAAGTAGCTGTCGATGGTGTGCTCCGGCGGCACGGCAAACTCCGGAAACGGATTATCGACGGCGTTTAATTCGAGCTTGCAGCGCTCCGCAATCTCCATCGTTCGCTGCGTCACGCCGGGAGAATCGGGAAACAGCCGCGCCATCTCCTCCGCGCTCTTCACAAAAAACTGGTCGGAGTCAAAGCGGAACCGATCCGCATCGTGAATCTTCGCGCCCGTCTGCACGCACAACATCACGTCGTGCGCGTGGCTGTCTTCGCCGCACAGGTAGTGTGAATCATTGGTCAACACGAGCGGAATCTCCAGCTCCTTCTCCAGCCGAAACAGGTCCGCCTGAATCTTCCTCTCCTGCTCCAGCCCCTGATCCTGAATCTCCAGATAGAAATTGCCGCGCCCAAAAATGTCCCGGTACTCGCGCGCCACCGCCTTGCCCTTCTCATAGCGGCCCGCGCTCAGCTCCTCACACAACTCGCCACTGAGGCAGCCTGAAAACCCAATCAGGCCCTTCGAGTTCTCCGCCAGATATTTCTTGCTCACGCGCGGCTTGCGATAGAACCCATGCAGGCTCGCCTCGCTCGTCAACCGGATCAGGTTGCGGTAGCCCTCTTCGTNNTTTCCGCCAGCACCAGCAGGTGGTTGTACTGGTCATGGGGCGTCTCGGCGCGATGGTCCTCGGCCTTGCACACGTACAGCTCGCATCCAAGAATCGGCTTGATGCCTTTCTCCTTCGCAGCATTGAAAAAGTGCACAGCCCCGTAGATGTTCCCGTGGTCGGTCATCGCGAC
>PLKY01000059.1 GCA_003140785.1 Acidobacteriaceae bacterium
AACAGACCAACTCGCGTTTCCAGTATCCACATCTTGGAAACGTGCCTCGGCGATAATGCATCAAACGAACGCAAAAGCAATCGCGATCTTGGGAAACCGGCTGGGTCAAGGTAAGCGTCCGCGCCGGTGTTGAGACAGAAAGATCACGAGTTCGTCCCAAACCGTATGCTTCCGTCAGCCGCTATGGGCCACGCCGGGTTCCAGGCTATCTCCCACGCAAAGCCGTCTGGGTCGGCGAAATAGCCGGAGTAGCCGCCCCAGGAAGCTTCTTTGGCCGGTTTGAGAATCGCGGCTCCCGCCCCGGCTGCTCGCTCTATAAGTGGATCCACTTCGCCTTTGCTCCGCACATTGTAACCAAGCGCCATCGGCGCGCGTCCGAATGTTCTTGCATCCGCCTCAAAATCCGCGGCCAGATCGTCGCGAAGGAACAGGGCAAAGACCATCCCTCCTGTCTGAAAGAAAACGATCTGCTGGTTTTCAAATACCGGCTTCCAGCCGAGCCCCTGAACATAGAACTGCTTGGAAACCGCCAAGTCTTTCACCCCAAGGGTAACGATGCTAATTCGTTGGTCCATCCTTTGAGAGCCTCCTCTAAAGCGAGTGAACAGTAGTGTCGCCGCACCGCCTCCGAACACTTCACGCCGAGTCAACATGGATGCAGATTCGCAGGAGCAGCATCGCGCAGTCTTGAACAAATCGGACATGACCGATTTCTCCGCGCTCCTCAGACTCTAACCAATTCCGATAACTGTAGCGTGCTCCGCGCCGAATGCAGCAACTTTGCAGGCGGTATGCCTGAGAACCGCTGCATCTCCCGGCTCATATGAGCCTGGTCCGCATATTCCGCCTCTGCAGCTATCCTTGCCAGGTCTCCCTGAACGCCTCCGTGATTCGCGAGTGCCAGCGAGCGATGGAAACGAAGGATTGATTGGAACAGCTTTGGGCCGTAACCGACAGCCGCAGTGAACCGGCGCTGCAACTGTCTGTTGCCAAGATGCAGCGTTCGACCGAGTTCTTCAATCCGTCCACGCGGATGCCGGGCGATCCATCGAATGGCGGCTACGACGGCCCAGTCCACCGGGAGCGCGCCAGCCGTACGCTTGGCCAGAACCCGCGCCATGGCGGATGTTCGCTGCCCAATATTCCACTCCGGGGAGAATGTCGAGAGCCGAGCTGCTTCCTGCTTGCTCCAGATCTCGTCGAGCGGCACGACCGCATTCAGGAGTTCCGATGCGGGTAGTCCCAAAAGGCTCGACGCCACGCCAGGATGAAACCGTGCGCCGGTAATCGTTGTGCCCGAAGCGAAGCTCGCCGTGAACGGTTTGGTCCATGGACCGGCGAGCATAGGAACATCGTTCACGACGAGAATGTCAATGCAACCGTCGGGCAGGATCCGCTGCTGACATGGCTGGGCCGCTCGCTCCAGTCATACTTGAGACAAAGCGGCGAATTAACAGTTGGCACGATGTTCCCAATGATGAGAATTACCGCGCGACATGGGATAGTCCCATTCGGTCGAAAAACCGTTGAATTGAAAGAGGAAGGCAATGCGTTTGAGCTCGCGGTCGAAGGGAAGAAATGGGTGCAGCGGAATCTCACGACCGGCGAAGCGATCACCCTTTCGCTCCCATGGGAAGTGGACTTCAACGAGTGGCGCGACAGAAGATTCGATGGATTGCGACCGCCGTGTTTCCCGCTTCAGGTTGGCGGGAAGCACGATGGCGCGGCAGTCTTACAACGAGCAATCGTCGTAGACATAGTTAGCTGCGGCGGGAAACGCGGAACTTTCCACGCCATTCGACATTGCTGCGCACCCGGGGATCCGTTCCGGGCTCCGTCCGGACTTCATCTTTCTGGACCCGGACATATCATCAATTGCGTCTGGGCCTCAGCTATTACTCGACCTCGCCTTCCAGAAAATCTCCAACGAGGTTTCGAGCCAGCCTGACTGGCAGACTCTCAGCGCGCGGGCTGGCAGGTCCACTTTCGCGATTTACGGCTACCCGGCTGGAATGACCTTGCGACGCAGCAAAGGCGTTGGATACCGGAGGATTATGCAGGTGATCCGGGCGGCTCCAGACGAACGGGTCTTCTACAACTTGAAGTCTTTGCATTTTGAGAAATTGAAAGGCAATCGAAGCTCCCAGCATTCGATGAGGCTGAACAAACAGTGGCGGCTCATCATCGAGTTTGAAGGGGTGGCTCGGTGTTGCCAACCCACGCGAGGAGAGTCGCCGACTGCAAATTTCTGGATGATTGCACAAAAAATATATGCGCACCCACCACAGGGCAATCCCTTTGGGCAGAGGTCGTTGCGACAGAGGTCGTGGGCACAATAACGGTTACGATTCGTGCCTTAAAGCGCCAAAAGGAGGCATCCGTGACGCCTATTTCTGTCACGGCAGCGGTCAACGAACCGATAGGATTGCCAATGGAAAAGCTGGCCTCAGTCAAGTAGTCCTCACGTTCTGTCGTCTCTGCGTATCTCGGAACGTACCAGCTCTTCGCNNCGCAGGACGATCTCCGGTGAACTGCGGTACTCGGTGATCGTTCCGACCCCGCAGATCTTTCCCGCTTCCGGCACTTTAACCGCAGAGAAGCTGACGCTGGTGATTGACGCCGGCACAATCATTCACCCGGATGGCGCCGAAGCCCAGTGGAGGGCGGCGCGTTGTGGGGATTGAGCATGGCGCTGCACGAGGGATCGGAGTTCGTGAACGGCCAACCGAAAGATGCCAACCTTGACACCTATCGCTTGCTGCGCATGGGAGACACACCCGAAGTCGAGGTCGAGTTTCTCCCCAGTACGGAAGCGCCCGTTGGGCTTGGTGAGGTTTCTAATCCGCCTGAACTTTGAACTCTTTCACGTGATCAATTCAAAGCGGTAAGAATCGGGGAGGCTCATCTATGGGTGGGCCAAGCAGACCCTTGGCTCTAATCGCAAAAAATAGAGGGGACTAATCCGGACCTTGCACCTAGAGATTAAGAACGCGCTCATCGCCATATTTTCGTCGGACCGCAGGCGCGTCAGCGTCGGTGCAAAAATCCCCATAACGCCGATTGAAGAATCCGCCACCCATTGAGGGTGAGCAGTCGTCCCAATTTTTTTAATCAGATGAAGGCCAGTCACGCCACCCATTTCCAGCTGGCACATCGTTCGCACCCAGCGAAAAGTCTACGAGGCAGCGCGACGCGGTCATGGCTCGAACGATCTCGCTACAGCAAGGTCGCTCGNNAGACCGCAGCCTAATCGACCCATCGAGGAGGACCAACGAATCCTCCTCGGGTGAGGTTTACGCTTGCCAATGCAAGCCAGAATGCGCATCACTGGAGCTTTGCTTGATGGGTTTGGTTGGGAGGGTGTAGTACGACTGCCTGATAGAAAGGAAATAACTTTGGTCCCGGAGCCGGGAGGCGGTCGCTGTTGGATTGATATCGGGTTGCTGCTGCTAGTTAGGTTTTTGTAACCTCCTTGTCTTCCTCGACGCGATAAAAGGCTTTGAGCGCGCCCAGTCGCCTAGTTGATGGTGAGCGCATGGGTGCGGGCAGGGTGATATCGTTGAGGGCGCAGTTCTGCGCTCGGATGTAAAGCTTGCGCACCCGGCTTGCCTTTGGTCTAGAGCTCGTCGTTGGGCCGTTCGCGGCGCCGCCAAGGTGCTGGGGCGAAGCCCCTTTGGCTTTGCCGAGCAAGTGGTGGAAAGTTTCGTTCGCGGGGACGACCTGCTTCACCTGACCGCGTGCATCCGGCATCCTGTATTGGTTTGGAGCCGTAAGAAGCAGGACTGGGTGAACTACTCTGGTCACAATCCAAAGCTGTTGAAGTGGAACACTTCCTCGCACTATATCGAGGAGGTTCTGGCCGATGAACTCCGGCATATCCCTGACGCATTAGTGATTCCGTGCGGTTGCTCGTTGACTTTCCCTTGTTTGCGTATCGTACGGTACGTTTTCTTCACGGCGGTTCTCCCTTCAAGGTTTGGCAACCCGATTCTAAGGAATCAGGCTGAACCGCCGCTCAACTATCAACTATGGCCGGGACATCCTCAATTTTTTTCGCGACGGTCGCGTGCTGAACTATTGGAAGGGTTACATTTCATCCTCCGCGAGTGTTTTTTTGCAGATTTCGGCGCTGGAAGGGGATAGCATTCTGAAGCTGTCTTATCGAAAAGATCGCCGAAGGGTTGGCGAAATGATGGATATGCAAATTCGTCATTGATCGGACATTTTTCCAGGATGAAGCTAATCACTTGCGCGCGTTCGAAGTTGTCCGCGCGGTTGTAGATTTCGCGGATACGGGCTGCAATGTCGAGAAATCTTTCGGGGGTAAGATTATCATTCTGGGTTATGAGCGATTGTTTTTGGGAAAGAACTTCCTGGAGGGCTTTTTTTTGCAAGTCCCATTCCTCCGTTCGAATTTTCCAGATTCCCTCGTCAATTATTCCATCCATCTTGTCGTCATACGCCTTGCTCATCCGGGTATCGAGCACTGCGATACGTTGCTTAAGCATGCTGATGTCGTTCTGCCGCCTGGCATCGGCAGTGTCGGTCTGGTCTCCAACCATGTCTGCAAGTGCGATTGCCAATTCCTTTGACAATTTAATTCCAGAGATTATCTCGCCGAGGAAATCAGAGATTTCCTCTTCGGTGAAATACCTCATCGGATGTCGGCCACGTCCACCTGTGCAGTGGTAGTAAATGTTGTGATCTTTGTGCTTTTCCGCCGTGATGGCACATTCACATTGCGCACAGCTGAGCGCTTCTTTGAACGCAAAGTTGTGGACGCAGGCTTTGTTTTTACTACCGCAGGCAAGGATTGCTTGAACGCGGTAGAAAGTTGCATCGTCAATGAGGTGCGGATGGACGCCCGTGTATTCAACTCCATTCCATGAAAAGTATCCGATGTAAAATCGGGAAGCGAGAACATTGTGCGCGGTATTCTTCTTGAGAAGCACACCGGTCTGCTTGTGCAGGCGTTTTCTCGCTTCTTCTACGTTGCAACGGTCTTTTAGTACAATCACAAACAGTTTTCGAACGATTTCTCCGTTGACTTTGTGAATGTTAATTGTGTGATTTGTCCGGTCGTGCTCATACCCGTAAGGAGCATGCCCAGGATATTGCCCACTCTTTGCTTTCTGAAGTACTCCCTTCATTGATTCTTCGGCAAGATTCATTGTGTAATGGGTGGCCATTAACGCAAAAAATGCTTGGACCAACCAATCTTGAGATTTTGTTTCTTTGCTGACTATCTGCCCTTCTTTAAGGAGGTGAATATTAACTCCACGGCTCCGCGCAAGGTCTTGAATAAGGGTGAAATCATTCAGGTTTCGGAGAATTCTATCTGTTTTTTCTGCGAGAATGTCAGTGATATCCGGATTCGCAAGCACATACGCAATCATCTCTTCAAAATGTGTACGTCCCTGCTTTGAGGCGCTTTCAACGTAAACAAATTCCTTGCCAATTATCATTCGGTTGACATGTGCATAATTTCGCAGTTCATCGGTCTGGACATCGAGGGAGTATCCTTCCTTCTGTTCCCGCGTGGAAACTCGTGCATTGATGACACATTTTCGTACTTTTTCCATAAAAACCTCCAGATTGTTTTCGTGAGTTAAATTTGGATTAGATTGATGAGGTCTTAACTCTTGCCATAGCCTTCGTTGATGGTCATGATTTCGGTCTTTTGTTAAATCGTTATTGGCATTAACCGTCTAGACTTGGGCGGGCGCGCTGATACCAGTGATTGGCTTACGGATGAAGCATGCGGCAAGACTTTGGTCGAATAGCCTTAGCCTCCTTTATGGCTTTATGGCCCCGTTTTAGATTTTTGTTAAAGGTTTCTGTTATTAACCGTCGAGATTTAGGCGGTCGGGGATATCCCTTCGGAATTGCTATGGATTTTCAAATTTTATCGGCCTGCGCGTTGTCGAGACGGGAGAGCAAAGTGAAGAATTCTAAAAGGTTTCCGAGCTCCTGGGAGCCGTCCATCCTAGGCACAACCACCCGAGAAGCGTGATTAGTTTTTTGTTTTTCCTTCATACGGGTTCTGGCCTTTCAAATGAGGCTCGCCACGAGCAGGCTTTTTGCGTATCATGAACAGTGTGAACTGTTCGTGATGCACTATAGACAGTATGCACCATGAGGAATGCATGATGAGGATCAATGAGAACAAAAGTGACGAGAGAGACATTACTAATGTAATGAAGAGGGCGAGGGAAAATGCGAAAGTAGTTCGACAGGCTCAAAGATTGCAGGCTGATGGGTTTCGCATTCGAGAATTGCGAGAAATTCTCCAAATGACCCAGGAGGATTTTGCGGAGCAGTGTGGTGTCCGCCGTAATGCAGTGCTGCAGTGGGAAAGCGGAAAATTCAATCCCTCAGCGAAAGTATGGCGGAGAATGGCCAAATTAGCCGGTAGAGTGGCGCCTCAAACGGCTTTTTGGTTCTGGGAAATGGCCGGAATTGATCGAGAAGCACTTGAAGATCTCGTGCCTGAATTCGAGAGGATGGCCCGCGAAGGAGAAAACCGTGTCCTTGAGAAGATGGAAGCATCAACAGGCGATTCGGCACTTGTGCCGATCATGCGAACGCCTGTATTTTCCGACCAGACTGTAGCGGTTCCGACCGAGAATATCGAAGACTATCTATCTTTTCCCAGGCAACTGATACAAGCTGCAGGGCGCGTCTATGCTCTGCGCGTAACTAAAGAATTTGTTCGTCCAATTTTCAGTGAGGGCGATCTGCTGGTGATCGACCCTTCCGGTCAGGGGTTCGTGGATTTCGAGAACAAACTAGTAGCCATACGGTACGTCCCTGACAGCGAAACCAGAAACCTAGCAGATCGGAGCAGTCATGGACAGCCTCTTCGGGATTATATGTATGGCAAATGGCCGTATCTTCCGGAGGGCATATACGTCGGTTGGCTGCACACGGACCCACCTGTAAGAGGAGCAACGACGAGGCAAATGAACCTTAATTCTGCCAAAATCGTCTCAGAGCAGCCTGTGCAACCAGGGCTTGAGTTCACAGTTCCTGTCGCATGGGTGACCGAACTTCGCTCGGGAGAAAAAAACAGTCTTAGCCAGTCGGAAACAACCATGATCGGACGCGTCGTCTGTTGGATCGCGGGGAACCGCAGTTTTATGAGCGATACGGCCACCAAGCAGTCGTTTGAATTCTGAAGCCACGAGGGAGCGTAGGGAGGACTTCCAAAATCTCAACACGAAGTGATGGAAATTATGAGCATCGAGTTGTCAGATCTCCTCCCATGAAAAGGGAGTCGATTTTTGGTATAGAGAATTGAAGGCTAAGTTTTCCGCGCCTGTTGCGACTCTTTATTTTTCACAGGGACGCGCGGGAAATGCGATTTGGAGTAATGAAGCAAAATGGATCGGGCGGGTGGTTTGCTGGATGGCGTGGCCTGAAAGCTGATGGCCCAGGCCAGGGCAACGGAAAATACGGAGGTGCCAGATGACGATACGAACTGCGATATTATTAGTGCGCGTTTCCTCTCGCGAACAAGATGAGGAAGGTTATTCTCTCTCGGCGCAGGAGAGATCACTTCGAGAGTACGCAGACAAACATGGCTTCAAAATTATCAGAGTATTCAGTTTAATTGAATCAGCTTCAAAAGCAGCGAGAAAGCAATTTCAAGAAGCAGTGGCTTTTTTGAAGCACAACAAATCTTGTCAAATTCTGATTGTCGAGAAGACTGACCGTCTCTATCGGAATCCAAAAGACCCTGTGACAATTCAAGATCTTGATATTGAGACTCATTTTGTCAAGGAAGGCGTAATTCTTTCGAAACATTCAAAATCGCATGACGTGTTAATGCATGATATTCGTGTTGCCTTAGCGCGCAATTATTCTAAAAATCTGAGCGAAGAGGTAATAAAAGGGATGACGGAAAAGGCGGAACAGGGAATTTATCCAGGTAATCCGCCTTTTGGATATATTCATGACAAGATTCACCGCACAATTGCGATTCATTCCGTCAAGTCGAATTACGCTAAACGTGCATATGAACTCTTCGCCACCGGACAGTACTCCGTTCCGACTCTCCGCAAACTGTTGGTCCAGGAAACCGGCATAAAAGTCTCGAAATCGAATCTCCATCGTATCCTGACCAATACTTTTTATATTGGAAAATTTCCTTGGCGCGGGAAAATCTACGATGGCAAACATCCACTCTTTATAGAGCACTCCCTGTTTCTCAGGGTGCAGGCCATATTGAAAGGGAATAATCCCCCCAGGGCAACATATGGAGAAGTTGACATTCCCTTTCGCGGGCTCGTTGAATGCGGGATTTGCGGGTGCGATATAACCGGCAGCCGAAAAAAGGAAATATACGTGTATTATCACTGCACGCATGGGCGCGGACCGTGCCTTCTGCCGCGCTTTACTGATCAAAAAGTTGCCAGCCTGTTTGGTGCAGCGGTCAGCCATTTGCATATCCCACGCGATGTCGCTCACACTATCAAAGTGTCCGTTCAGGCCGTTCACGATGAGATTCTTGGTAAAGCCCAGCAGGAGCGGACTGCTGCCACCGAAGACTTGGCGGAGATTCAAAAACGGCAGTTGGTCGCTTACAACGAAAAGAGCGCCGGCACCATACCCATGGAACTTTGGAAGGCGATACAGGATGATTTGATTCGTCAGGAGATAGAGGTCAGGGCACGCTTGGAGGAGATGGCCGACCCAAAAATCAGCGATCGGATGCTGGAACTCACGAGAACTTTAGAACTTTGCCAAACTATTGATTCGCAATATCTTTGCGGAAATATGCACGAAAAGGCCGATTTACTCAAAAAGGTACTTTCGAACTCAAAAATAGACGGCGTAAGTCTTTGTGTTTCATGGAGAAAGCCCTTCGACTTTATAGGCAAATGGGCTAAAAACGAAATATGGTCGGGGAGAGAGGATTCGAACCTCCGACCCCCTGGTCCCGAACTCCAAGGGTGAAAACTTCAAATGCTTTGCTTGGTGTTGCTTAGCAGCCTGTGGTGCAAGTCCTGATACCTTCCCGCAAGAATTAAGCGGTATGCACAAGAGTCATTCTTAAGATCAGGTCATGGCAATGGGAACACGCAAGGATCGAGAGCGGCAAGAGGATCTGTGGGTGGCGTATACGGATATGGCTGTGGGCCCAGGTCACCCGTTCTATGTTGGTCTGAACGAGGTTCTTGACGGGGAAGGATTCGACGCGTTTGTGGAGAAGTTGTGTGCCAGGTTTTACGCCGAGAAGCAGGGGCGTCCTAGCCTGACGCCGGGGATCTATTTCCGGTTGCTGATGATCGGGTATTTCGAGGGCATCGAGTCTGAGCGCGGCATCGCCTGGCGGTTGAAGGACTCTTTGAGCTTGCGGCGTTTCTTGGGCATTGGGTTGGATGAGGATACGCCCGATCATTCCACGATTTCCCGTACTCGTCGATTGATAGATGTGGAGACACATCAGCAGGTATTCTCCTGGGTGCTTGGCTTGCTTGCTGATCGGGCATTGCTTCAGGGCAAGCGAATTGGCATTGATGCCACCACTCTTGAGGCCAGCGCGGCGATGCGCTCGATCGTGCGCCGCGATACCGGGGAGAGTTATGAGGAGTTTCTGACCGGTCTGGCCAAGGCGTCGGGTATCGAGACCCCGACAGGCGAGGATCTGGCGCGGCTTGACCGCAAGCGCAAGAAGCGCACCTCCAACAAGGAGTGGAAGAGTCCCACCGATCAGGATGCACGGGTTGCGAAGATGAAGGACGGCAGTACACATCTGGCTCACAAGGCCGAACATGCAGTGGATCTGGATTCGGGTGCGGTAGTGGCCGTCACCTTGCAGGCGGCTGACCTGGGCGATACAACGACCATGCAGGAGACGCTGGCCGATGCGGGGCTGGAGGTGGCGAATTTAGTCGATCGCGAAGCGGAGTTGCATCCTGAAGAGAAACCCAAAGTCAACGTAGAGGGGATTGAAGAACTTGTTGCGGACAAAGGCTACCATAGCGGCGAAGCTCTTGAGCAGGTCAAGGAACTGAAAGTTCGCACTTACGTCCCGGAGAAGAAACAGCCAGGCAAGCGACACTGGAAAGGCAAGCAGGGCCAACAGCAGGCGATTTATCAAAACCGTCAAAGGGTGCGCGGTGAGTATGGCAAGAAACTGCTGAGGCGACGAGGCGAATTCGTCGAACGAACCTTTGCTCACTGCTACGAAACCGGCGGGATGCGACGCTGCACCCTGCACGGACGAAAGAATATTCTCAAACGTCTGCTGATTCACGTCGGCGCGTTCAACATAAGCCTGGTGCTGCGGAAGATGTTGGGATCCGGAAAGCCACGGGAACTGAATAACCGGATGGCAGAACTCGTTTCAGGCGCTATTGAGCGCCTCATCAACTGTTTCAGATCCATGAGTGCGGCCAAATTCAACACTCGCTCCGCTAATACTTCTCTGGACAACGCCCCCTTCATCACCGTTCGCTGGAGCACAGGTTGGGAAATGGTCAATTGCACCACA
>PLKY01000288.1 GCA_003140785.1 Acidobacteriaceae bacterium
TGTGGCAGCCGGAGCAGCCATCGAGCCATACGGTCGCGATGCGTTTCTTACTCATTTGAACCACTCACTCGGCCCAGTCATTTCTTCTCGTTGCTTCCGCACCGCGGGGGCGTGCGTGAGAACGTGTGCCGGGCTTTCACATACCGCCACTTCGCGGCTAGGGATTCGGTAGATTTCGCTCCGCCGCTCACCCGGAGATTTAGTTCTCACGCACACTCTAATAGCCTGTCTTCCTATTGCCGCTTACGCGGCCATGAAGGGCCGCTCTTCCAGACTTATTCGTTCTCCTCGCGCATCATGGTCAGGTATGGCAGGAACTGGCGGCGCTTGAGCATTTCGGCCACGGTCAGCTTGGCGAGATCGGCCGAGTCGAGTTCGGCTGCGATCATGAGGCCCTTGCCGCGCACGTCCTTGATGGCGTCGTGCCGCGAAGCGAGAGCACGAAGTTGAGCCTGAAAGTAATCACCGACTTCGGTGGCGTTCTGCAGGAGATTCTCTTTTTCGATCGCATCGATCACTGCAATCGCTACGGCGCAGGCCAAAGGTCCGCCACCGAAGGTGGTGCCGTGCATGCCTGGGTGAATGGCGCGGGCGGCTTCTTCAGTGCAGAGAATCGCTCCCAGAGGAATGCCTCCCGCGATGGGCTTGGCCAACGTTGTGATGTCGGGCTGGATCCACCCCACGGACGAAGACCTGTCCGCGTGGGCTCCGGAGATGCCGTAATGCTGATAGGCGCACCATTTGCCGGTGCGTCCCATGCCCGCTTGAATCTCGTCGACAACAAGCAATGCGCCGGTCGAGCTTGCGAGGGCACGGGCTTCGGCGAAGAACTCTTGCGACAGTGGACGAATGCCGCCCTCGCCTTGAATAGCCTCGACGAGAATGGCGCAGACTTCGTTGGAAAACTTTGCGCGCAGGTCGGCAACGTCATTGAAGCGGACGAATTCAACGCCCGGCACAACGGGACCGAAGGGCTCACGATACTTCGCCTTGTAGGTCGTCGACACTGAGCCGAAGGTGCGGCCGTGGAAGCTCTGCTCAAGCGCGAGAAACTTTGTGCCGATTTGTATGCCTTCGCTCCGCAGCAAGCCTGCATGAGCACGAGCGATTTTCATTGCTCCTTCCCAGGCCTCGGTGCCGGTGTTGGCGAAGAAGACGCGGTCGAGGCCGGTGCGTTCGGTCAAACGCAAGGCGAGTTCGGCCTGACCCTCGTGATAAAAGAGGTTCGATGTATGAATCAGAGCGCGGCTCTGACGAGCGATGGCCTCTTCAATCGCGGGATGGGCGTAACCGAGCGCATTGACGCCGATGCCGCTGAGCAAGTCGAGATAGCGGTCGCCGTTCTCGTCGATGAGATGAACGCCTTCGCCGCGGACAAAGAGAATTGGGTTGCGCTCATAGGTGGGGAGCAGCAGCCGTTCTTCCGCAGCACGAATTCGATCAAGCTTAATCACTTTGACTCCTTCTCAGGCAACCATCACTTCAGTGCCGTATGCGACGCGCGAACTGCACAGGTCGGGCAGGGAAGCGGCAGCCTCGGCGGGCAGAATTCTTACGCGTTTCACACCATTCAATAAAGCTTCGCGGCATGCGTGGAGCTTTGGCAACATGCCGCCGGTAATAACGGCGCTTTTGGTCATTTCGGCAATTTGATCGATCGACAACCAGCGCAGCACTTCACCGTCAGAACCTTTGACTCCGGGAACATCAGTAAGGAAGACGAGCGCGTCCGCGCGGCAGGCAGTAGCGCAGGCAGCGGCCATCTCGTCCGCATTGATGTTGTAGTACTCGCCGTNNAAGAGGCCGTCGCCGCCAGACATGCCGACAGCTGGCTGACCCAGCGCTCCCAACGCGGCTACTAGACCCTTGTTTACTTTTCCGGCGAGGACCATCAAAGCCACGTCGCGCGTCTCTGCGTCGGTGACCCGCAGGCCGGCGATGAATTCGCTCTGCTTGCCAAGTTGCTTCAGCATGCGGGTGAGCTGCACACCACCGCCGTGTACCACGACGACCTGATTACCATCGCGCACCAGTTCTGCAATGGCGCGGACACAGGCGTCGTAGAGCGAGGGATTTTCGAGGCCTGCACCGCCAAGTTTGACCACATACTTCATTCGAGCCCCTCCGCTTCGGACTTCATTCGAGACCCTCGGCTTCGCCGTAGCCCAGCATTACGTTAAGATTTTGTACGGCCTGTCCGGAAGCGCCTTTCAGCAGATTGTCGAGACAACTCACGATCACTGCACGACGGCCATCGGCGGATAGCTGGAAGCCGATGTCGGCGTAATTCGTTCGCACGGAATATTGAATCTGTGGCAGCGTTGCNNTCGTAGATCCGCACCATCGGACTGCCGGCAAAGAATTGACGATAGATTTGCGCAACAGATTCGCGCGTCTGCGGATCGCGAAATTGCACATAGATGGTGGAGAGGATTCCGCGCGGAATGGGCAGCAGGTGCGGGGTAAACACGATCTCATTACTGCTTATTCCAATCTGCTCCAGAAGCTCGCCAGTGTGGCGATGGGAGAAGACACTGTAGGCGGAAAGATTGTCGGCGGCATACATGTAGTGCGTTTTCGCGCTGGGCGCTTTGCCCGCGCCGCTCACGCCGCTTTTTGAATCGGCCACGATGCCGTGCGACCGATCGACGAGTCCGGCGGCGACGAGCGGCCGTAGAGCGAGGATCACCGAGGTGGCGTAGCATCCGGGGTTGGCGACGAGTTGCGCGTCAGCGATTTGATCGCGATGCAGTTCGGGCAATCCATAGACGGACTGGGCTTGAATCGCGGTTGCAACCGGAGAGCCGTCGTCCTCAAAGGCATAGACGGCGCGGTTGGCGGCATCGTTCAGTCGCCAGGCGCCGCTGAGGTCGATGACACGCAGGCCGCGTGACAACGCATCTGGAACCCATGCGCGGGACTGCTCGTGCGGTGTGGCGAGAAACAGGACCTTGACACCGCGATCAGCGAGCAACTCCCAAGAAAACGGCTGGAGCTTTAGTGTGCCGGCCCCGTTGTTGTCGGCGAGTTGGGGGTGAATTTCGATGAGTGGGATCCCACCGCGCGCCGCGTCGCCGGAACCGACACGTCCGGCGAAGACCGGCGGCGTTCCTTTGAGCCGGGGATGGTGGAGCAGGAGGCGGGCCAATTCTGCGCCTGCGTAGCCGGTAACGCCAACGACCGCGGTTTGAACTTTCTCGGTCATGACTCCAGCATCGTCCTAAGGCGGGACTCGACTTCTGCGGCTTTGCGCTGGTCGGGACAGATCACGAGGACGGTGTCATCGCCGGCCACTGTGCCGACGACCTCCGGCCATTCCTCATAGTCGAGGGATGCGGCAACTGGCTGCGCGCCGCCCATGACTGTGGCGACTACGACCTGATTCATTGCCTGCTGCACGCGGAGGCCGAAGCTCTCGATCATCTCGGATACCGAGGGAGGGGCGTCGTCCTCAATCGCGATGGCGCTCCCGTTCGTATGCCCATTGGGAAGCGAGTAGCCACCAGGGCCCTTGGATAAGCGCATCTCATGGATGTCGCGGGAAAGTGTAGCTTGCGTGACCGCGAAGCCACGGCGGCGCAGTTTGCGGCGCAGCTCATCCTGGTTGGCCACAAGAGAATGGCCGATGAGTTCGCGGATCGCATTGTGTCTTTGAAACTTCATAGCGACTTTCAAGCAAAGCGAAAGCGCGGCTGCAGTCTGCGGTCGCGCTTGCATAAATATACAGCCATCATGTATAAGTATGCAAGCTGCTTCCTCATCTTTTTTCAGAACATCTCAAGGGGTTAACTCCCAGTCGGGCAGGCAACTCAACACTGCCGGTGAGCCCGGAGATGCCCCGCATCTCGAGTTCCGCGGCGACGGTCAGTCCGGCTTGCAAATCTCGAAAAGATGGCACTGGAAGCGGAAATTTATCCGTAAAGGTCGTATATTGGCTCATGGGCTTCCCCGCTCGTACTTCATCCACGCCTAAAAATGCTGCTCTCGTGGAACAGGCTGACAGCCATGTCCGCAATCAGGGGCCGGCCTATCTCGGGCACAGCCTTGTCGACCCCCGTTTCGACTTTGACTCCTGCGGCGTGGGATTTGTTGCGCGGCTTTCCGGTGAACCGTCCCATGCCATTCTGCAGCATGCTCTCACGGCTCTGGCTCGACTAGAGCATCGCGGAGCAGTAGCGGCAGACGGAAAATCGAGCGATGGGGTCGGGGTTACTGTCGTGATTCCCCGCGAATGGCTGCTGGCGCAGACAGGCGTGATCCTACCGGAGTGGAAGCCGCTGGGCGTCGGCGTGATCTTTCTGCCGGCTGACAATGTGGCATCGCGGGCTGAGATTGAAGCCGCACTTACTGCGCAAGGATTGGAACCCTTGATGTGGCGGCCGGTGCCGGTGCGGCCTGAAGTACTGGGCGAAATCGCCAATTCCACCCGCCCCGCGATGTGGCATCTGCTCATCACCACCGACGAACCTGCGGGCTTTAATCGACGGCTCTTTTTGGCACGCAAGCACTTTGAGCGCTCCGGGCTTCCAGGATATATTGCGACCATTTCTTCCGCCACGATGGTCTACAAAGCGCTTTGCGCTGGCCGCCTGCTTGCCGATTTCTATCCCGATCTGGCGGATGCGGAATTCAAGACAGCGATCGCGCTATTTCATCAGCGGTTCGCTACCAATGTTCTGCCGTCCTGGGACCGGGCGCAGCCGTTCCGAACTCTTGCGCACAATGGCGAGATCAATACGATCTGGGGAAATCGCTCCAATATGGAGGCGCGTGCGGCCACGATGGCGCTCGATCTGCACCCGGTGTTGACGGTCGGCGGCTCGGACTCGACTTCGCTGGACGAAGTGGTGGAACTGCTGGCGCACAACGGGCGCACCGTGGGTGAGGCGATCCGGATGTTGGTGCCTCCGGCGGATCCTGGGAACCAGTCGTCTTTCCTGCAGTATTGCGGCGACTGCATCGAGCCATGGGACGGGCCCGCAGCGTTGGCCTTCACCGACGGCAGGCAGGTGGGCGCGATTCTCGACCGAAACGGATTGCGGCCATGTCGATTTGCTTTGGATGACACAGGGCTCGTCGTCGCTGGTTCTGAAGCTGGCCTGGTCGATATGGACCCTGCGCGTATTCTGCATAGCGGTCGTCTGGGGCCTGGGCAGATGATCGTTGCGGATCTCGATTCCAATCGGTTTTTCGAGAATGACGAGATTCTCCGCATCTACGATACGAAGCGGCATTATCAGGATCTGATTCAACTCGACACGCCGCTTGGAGAGTCCGATGAGACGCCGCCCCCGATTGACGCCCTGGAGCTCAATAGCCTGCAGCGTCGTTTTGGTTTTACGCGCGAAGATGTGCGGATGATTTTGCAGCCGATGGCTGCAGAGGGCAAGGACGCTGTCTGGTCGATGGGCGACGATACGGCGCTCGCTCCGCTCGCTCGTGCGCCCCGCCCGCTCTATGCGTTTTTCAGGCAACGGTTCGCCCAGGTCACAAATCCGCCCATCGACCCGCTGCGCGAGACAGTCGTACTGCAAATGCACACACGCCTCGGTCCGTGGCCGCATCTGCTGGAGATTCGCGAACCATTGCCGGGCCTTTCGCTTCGCTCGCCGATTCTGACTCTGGGGCAGATGCATGCGCTGCGTCATGCGCACCACGGGCAGGGCGGCAAAATGCCGCACGCTGTCCTGAAGTGTCTCTATTCGCCTGACACAACGCTCGAGATCGCGGTCGACATTCTGGCGCGGCGTGCCGTCGACTTGGTCGCGACCGGAGCATCTCTGTTGATTCTCTCGGACCGCGATGCATCGCCCGAGGCGATTCCAATTCCGATGGCCATGGCGGCGGGCGCGGTGAACATCGCTCTGACTCGCGCCGGTGTGCGTGCCGAAGTCGGGCTTGCTGCCGAGGCCGGCGATTGTCGCGAGATTCATCACGTGGCTGTGCTGCTGGGCATGGGCGCCGGTGCGGTGTGCCCGTGGCTGGCGCTGGAGACGGCGCGCGGTCTGAATCCAGAAAAAGGCGAAGAGAACCTGCTACACGCCCTTGAGCTGGGCTTGGCCAAGGTAATGTCGAAGATGGGCATCAGCGTGTTGGACAGCTATTGCGCCGCGCATCTCTTCGATGCGATCGGGATTTCGCAGAGTGTAGTTGATAAATGCTTCGCCGGAGTACCTGCACCGATTGGCGGATTTGGATTCGAGGAGATCGAGGCCTACGTTCGCGATCTCTGGTTAGGCAAAATCGATACGGAGGAGCCAACGGACGGAGACACTGCGGTCGTCTCGGCAACGCAGGTGCGGGAACTGCCAGACTACGGGTTCATCCGCTTTCGCAAGGCGGACGAGGCGGAATCCCACTTGTGGCAGCCGCAAACGGTGCGCGCGCTGCAAACAGTTGTGGGCTCGACGAAACAAGGCGCGGCGCTGGCCCTTTCGCCCTTTTCGAATTTCGCGACGCAAGCTGCCGAGGCGAATCCACTAAACCTGCGCGACCTTCTGGAGATTCGTCCTGCGGGGCAGGAGCTTGCCCTCGACCAAGTGGAAGCTGCGGGCAATATCACGAAGAGCTTCATCGCCAGCGCCATGTCGTTTGGCTCGCTTTCGCCCGAGGCTCATCAGACGATTACGCAGGCAATGAATCTGCTTGGCGCGCGATCAAACACCGGAGAAGGCGGCGAAGATCCCGCGGTTTACGCGCCGATTGACGGGGCTCCATCGCTGCTGAACAACAAAATCAAGCAGGTCGCGAGCGCCCGATTTGGCGTGACCGCCGAATACCTCGTCCATGCCGAGGAGTTGGAGATCAAGATCGCCCAGGGCGCGAAGCCCGGCGAGGGCGGGCAGTTGCCGGGACATAAAGTCACGGAACTGATCGCGCGCCTGCGCCACGCGCAACCCGGCATGCAGTTGATTTCTCCGCCGCCGCACCATGATATTTACTCGATTGAGGATCTGGCGCAGCTCATCTATGACCTGAAACGCGTGAACCCGCGTGCAGCCGTGGGTGTGAAGCTGGTGTCGGGTTGCGGCGTTGGCACCATCGCGGCGGGCGTCGCCAAGGCGTACGCGGACTACATTGTGATTGCCGGGCAATCGGGCGGCACCGGCGCATCGCCGCTTTCCAGCATTAAGTATGCAGGCAATCCATGGGAGCTTGGATTAGCTGAGGCACAGCAGGTGCTGATTCACAATGGACTCCGCGGACGCGTACGGCTACGAACCGATGGCGGACTGCGCACGGCCCGCGACATCGTAATGGCTGCGCTGCTCGGCGCCGACGAGTTCGCCTTCGGTACGGCTGTGCTGGTTGCGCTGGGGTGCGACATGGCGCGGCAGTGCCACTTGAATACCTGTCCCACTGGAATTGCCACGCAGCGGCCGGAGTTGCGCGCGAAGTTTCGCGGCAAGCCAGAGCACCTGGTTCGCTTCTTCGATGAGCTGGCGTCGGAGGTTCGGCAGTTGCTGGCTACGCTGGGTCTGGCGTCGCTGTCTGAAGCTACGGGTCGCACGGATCTCCTCGAACAGATCCGGTGGGATGCGAATCTGGATCTGAAACCATTGCTCGCCGCGACGACTATCGCTGCAGAGACAGGTGGGCCGGTCCGGTGGCAGGGCGGACGCAACGACCGTCCGGAGGAGAAGCAGCCGATCGACGATGCCTGGGTCGTGCCCGCACTCGATGCATTCAAGGCCGGTATTCCTTACCACGTTGAGTCGCATGTTTCGAATGAGGATCGCACCCTGGGGGCTCGTCTTGCTGGGCAGCTCGCGCTGTTCCGTACGCAGAACCCGACGACAACCGGCTCGAATCTGACTTTCACACTCACGGGGATTGCGGGTCAATCGTTTGGAGCATTCGCAACTTCGGGAATGACTCTGCAGCTTGAGGGATTGGCGAACGATTTTGTCGGCAAGGGATTGTGCGGTGGGGAACTCGCGCTTCGTGGACGGGGACGCGCCGCGCGCGAGAGTGAAAAGCATACGCTGCTGGGGAACGTGGCTCTCTATGGAGCGACCGGCGGATGGCTCTTTGCCGCAGGCCGCGCAGGCGAGCGATTTGCCGTACGAAACTCAGGCGCACTGGCGATCGTGGAAGGCGTCGGCGATCATGGGTGCGAATATATGACGGGCGGGCTGGCGGTGGTGCTGGGGTCAACAGGAATTAATTTCGGCGCCGGGATGACGGGCGGGCTGGCGTGGATTTACGACGAAGACGGGAGTTTTATAGCCCAGAATCGCTATCACAAGGGATTTCTGCAACCGGAATCCTTTGGAGAACTTGACCACACGGCGCGCCAATCGATCCGCGAACTAGTCGAACTGCACGCCACGAAGACTGCCAGCACGCGGGCGCAGTGGCTGCTTGCGAATTGGGAGAGCGAGTCCGCGAAGTTCGTCCGCATGACCCCATGCACGCAGGCCTGAGCCGGACTCCGTTCAAGGTGGTTCTCCAGTTATTGTGGAATCCTGGATTTGTGCAAGGTGGCTTTTACTTAAGGAAAAAGCCACTCAGCGGAGGTGCGTTCTCGGCGCGCCGCCTGGAGAACCGCCTCAACCGGCCACTTTTTTCCGGCGCTTCTTCTCGTACATCGCCAGGTCTGCCTGCGCAACCAGATCCTTCAGCGAATCGAATCGCATGTCAGACGAGGTAGCGTAGCCGATGCTGAGGCTCAGGGGGAAGCGTCCTTGGGCATCGGAGAATCGTGCCGCGGCGGATTCCTGCAGTCGCTGCGCCGATGCCGCAACGGCCGCGTGGTCGAATTGACCCGCCACAACGAATTCGTCGCCGCCGAAGCGCGCGATCACGTCTGCTTCGCGAAACGTGGAATCGAGAAGTCTCGCCGTTTCGGTGAGGGTTGCCGAGCCGACCGTATGGCCTAGTTCATCGTTGATTCGTTTCAGATTGTCCATGTCAATGAACAAGACCGAAAACGGAACTTCAGCTCGTTGGGCAAGGCGAAGGGATTGCCCGGCCAGCAAATTAAAGCCCCGTACGTTGTAGAGCCCGGTCAGTTCGTCGCGCAAAGTCAAATCGTGGATTTCTGTCTCCATCTTGTTGATGCGCGCTACAAGAAACAGCAGAAAGGAGAAGGATACGGCGGTCGCCGCGGAGGCGAAGATCGCCGTGGAATAGGGTGAGGGAATTACGCGCGCATTTACCAGGTGCGCCCGGACGGCCTCACGCAAAAATGGCAGCAGCAAAAGAAAGGGTGCAAGAACCCTTGCGATTCTGCCGCCGATGCCGGAACCAAGGAAGATCGAAAATACTCCGAATTCAGCTCTACGAAGAACAGCAACGACGGTCAACATCGCCAAGCAGGTCAAGGTTGCTGTGGATGCCAGGCCGTTGGGCGACGAACCAGGAATATGGAACAAGCCAAAAAGGAATTCCGAAACCAGGACCGATACCAGCATGCATAGGCACGCTGCCGCCAGGTCCGCGACGCGGCCTGCAATCGGCGAAACTGCGCGGATCAGGAGCAAGATGACCGAGAGCAGGATCAGAGCAATTCCGATAACGACATGAGGGCTGTCGTGGTGGAATGCCAGTGGATGCGCTGCTATCGGCACGAAAGGAGGGGATGAGAGCGAAAGGGTGGGTTCGAAAAACGAGCCGGCGGCCGATACAGCCGCAAGGACGGCAAAGACTCGGCTGAGACGTTGCCAGCGCGCCGACCGATCCAGGTCAGAGAGAAACAGGCTCAAAGCGGAAAACAGAGCAGCCAAGGCAAACGATGAGTGCATCTCGGTCATGCTCGCGGGCAGCAGCCGGCTGAGGGGCGCAAAGGGGTGAGCACAAAGCGCGACCACAGCGGTCTGAATCACAAGAGCGAGACAGACCTGCTGGATGAAAAACACGCGATGGAGCAGATTGGGATCGGGCTGGTTCGGATTCATGGATTTGGCTGAGTAGTGCATACGTAAGGCTCGGCGGCAAGCATGTCTGCGGATCGACTGCTCGCTCGTCAATGCTTTATAGCAAGGGACTGGTGGGCAGGGCTATGCCACTTTTGTTCCGGGTTGCATACCAAGAATCGGTGATGCGGCCATGATGGCAAAGTACTTATGCCAGGAGAAATAGCCCTGTTACTTTCGAATTATGGGGCTCGCTGGGGATATTGCGCTGTTACACTCTCGGTTGACCTCATTTTCAGATTCGCCGGGTCCCTTTACAGCAAACAATGACAATATCCGCGCCGCTCTCCACCGTGAATGATTTGTTTATCTGTGTTGCCTCAGCGGCTAACTCCCGCGCTGTGCTGTGGCAGGACGAATTTGGTCATTGGCAGCCCATTTCGTCGAACCAGATTTACCAGCGCGTGCGTCGTCTGGCTGAAACCTTTCTGAGTTGGGGCGCACAAAAGGGCGAGCGTATTGCCCTGATCAGCGAGAACCGCTGGGAGTGGGCGATCACGGACTTTGCCGCGCTGGCGATCGGCGCCGTGGATGTTCCCATTTATCCCACGTTGACCGGTGAACAGATTGCCCAGTTGCTGCAGGATGCCGGCTGCCGCATCGCCGTCGTATCGACGCGGCAACAGTTCGACAAGCTGCATGCGGTGCAAGGGCAGACATCGCTGGAGCGGATTCTGATGATGGACTCCGCGTCGACACCAGAGGGCGCGATTCCTTTTAGTGAGGTGCTGGCGGGAGCGGACGCGCGAGGCGGCGAGCGCGATCCAACCTTCGATGCATTGGTACGGTCCGCGGAGCCGAAAGACCTGGCCACACTCATTTACACATCGGGAACGACCGGTGAGCCAAAGGGCGTGATGCTGACGCATGGCAACATTGCGGCGAATCAGAACTATGCCGCGGCCGAATTCGACTTCAATTCGACGGATGCCTGCATTTCGTTCTTGCCGCTCTCGCACATCACGGCGCGCGCACTGGATTACGTGATGTATCGCAGCGGAGCCCAGGTCGCCTATTGTTCACAATTCGACAAGCTGCCCCAGGCGATGCGCGAAGTGCACCCAACAGTCATTGTGGGTGTTCCGCGGGTATACGAGAAAATCCGCCAGGCGGTAGAGCAGAAATCCTCGGTTTCGCCGGTGAAGAAGAAGATTCTCGCCTGGGCGCTCGAGGTGGGTGCGGGGCAGCGAGCCACGGTGTATGCGGGAGGAAAGCCATCGTCTTTGCGATGGAAGCTGGCCAGCAAGTTGGTTTACACAAAGGTCCGCGAAGCTTTCGGTGGCCGAGTGCGATTTTTTGTCTCCGGGGGAGCGCCCCTGGGAATTGACACTGCAAAGTGGTTTGCCGATGCGGGCATCGCGGTGTGGGAAGGCTATGGACTGACCGAAACCTCGCCCGTAATTGCACTCAACTCTCCCGCGAATCAGCGCATGGGCGCAGTGGGAAAGCCGCTGCCGAACGTCGAACTCAAGTTTGCGGATGATGGCGAACTTTTGATTCGGGGGCCATCGGTTTTTCCCGGATATTGGCAAAAACCGGCGGCCAATGCGGAATGCTTCGACGAAGAAGGCTGGTTCCGGACCGGCGATATTGCGCATCTGGATGAGGACCGATTTCTCTATATCACCGACCGCAAAAAAGAACTGCTGAAGACCTCTGGAGGCAAACTGGTTGCCCCGCAGCCGATTGAGAATAAGCTGAAAAACAGCGTTCTTGTGGCTCAGGTGGCCTTGGTCGGCGATAAACACAAGTTCATCTCCGCGCTCATCTCTCCCAATTTTCCCGCCCTGGAAGAACTGGCGAAGCGCGAGGGAATTGCCGCCGGAGATCGCGCGCAGCTTGTAGCCGACAGCCGGATCGTCGCGATCTATAGCGAAATTGTCAGCAGAGTGAACGGTGGCCTTGCCAACTTTGAAACCATCAAGCGGTTCCGGGTGGTGGCAGATGAGTGGTCGCAGGAGTCGGGCGAGCTTACGCCGTCAATGAAGCTGAAGCGCCGCGTTCTTACTCAGAAATACGCGGCGGTGGTCGCCGCACTCTACGCCGACGAAGCAACCGCACGCGCCGAATAGGCGGACTTGTGTGCGTCAGCTCGCGGCGCAGCAGCACGCGCTTGGTCCACATGGTCTGCAGGCCGCGAAAGAAGGGCGCACCCCATGCGCCCATCCCAAGAATTCCTCCAAAAAGAATGACCGCGTCGATGCTGAGACGACCCGAGCTGGACCAGTAAGCATCCGGTTCCAGATTGAGCCACAGCGCGAATTCATCGAGGGTTAGAGCGGCCCCAACTCCATAGCTGACCGACATGAGGCGGCTGAGAAAAATTGATGTGGGCGAATGCGAGCGGCCCAGATCCAGCAGCCATCCATAGCCCACGAGGAGCAGGATCAGTATGCCCCAGACGAGGTGATGAATATGGCGCCCACGCACCATGACCCACTCAAAAGGCCCGTGTTGATGAGTAACAAGACTTACCAAAAGCCGCACGCCGACGAATGTAATCAGAAAGGAAACCGACGCAATAAACATGCGGCGCCGCGGGCGATCGGGAATTGTGGAGCGGATGAGAAAGCCCAGTCGAGTTAGCTGAAGAAACACCAGAAGCAGGACCACAACCAAGCTGGCGAAAACCAGTAATAACAACGCTCCGGTGCCGGGCATACCTCATTGAAACATTTCGATGCACAATTCCGAAAACGAAATCTCTCGTCGAGCAAGTTCCGTAGATCAAGTTTCGTAGAGCAAGGCCCTTTGAAGTGAGCGCTATCACGATTCCGCTTTACAGGGGCGGAGTACACTGGTTAAGGTCGCGGTTCCGGCGAGGGTAGCCGGTATCTTCCGCAACCAGGAAGTGACTCCCGGCCGGCCTCTGGGGAGCCGAGCCAATTCGATCAGGAGAATTTGCATGCGAGTTGCTTTGTTGACCGGTGGCGGCGATTGCCCCGGCTTGAATGCGGTGATCTACGCTGCCGTTCGAAAAGGAATTCAAACTTACGGCGACGAGTTCATCGGATTTCTCAATGGCTGGCGTGGCGTACTGGATAACAATTGGATTCCGCTCACCCTCGAAAGCACGGATGGCATCCAGCTGAAGGGGGGCACTATCCTTCATTCTTCACGAACCAACGTGAAGAAGACTCCGGGCGGCATCGAGAAGGTGCAAGAGGTGCTGAAGCTCAACAAGATTGACGCGCTGATCGCCCTTGGCGGCGACGACACGCAGTCGGTCACGTTGTTTTTGAGTGAGAACGGCGTGCCCAGCGTCGGCGTTCCGAAAACCATCGACAACGATATCAGCGGCACCGATGCGACCTTCGGCTTCGACACCGCAGTATCGATTGCCACTGAGGCCGTCGACAGGATTCACACGACGGCCGATTCGCACAATCGCGTCATCGTGGTGGAAGTGATGGGCCGTGACGCTGGATGGATTGCCTATGCGTCGGGGACCGCTGGCGGAGCTCATGTTGTCCTGGTTCCCGAGCTCGAGATCGACATCGATCATGTCTGCGCGCTGCTGAAGTACAACTACGATCATGGCAAGCACTACGGTGTTGTGGTTGTGGCCGAGGGCTGCCATCTGCCTGAAGTGGGCCAGGTGACGGGCTCGACCGAAGTCGATTCTTTCGGCCATGCGCGCCTTTCCGGCATCGGTGAAGCGCTTGCGGACCTGATCGAAAAAAAGACGGGCTTCGAAACACGGTCCGTTAATTTGGGCCACACTCAGCGTGGCGGCGTACCTACAGCCTACGATCGTTTGCTCGGCCAGCGTTATGGTCTGCATGCAATCGACATGGTGCATGAGAAGAAGTGGGGCCGGATTGCAGTTCTAAAGGGGCTGGACATCACCGACATCACCATCAAGGAAGCCATTGCCACCAATCGCCGTCTCGACGAGCGTTTCTTCAGTGTCATTCGCGATTTGGAGGCCAAGGTATAGGCGACTCGGCCGCATTTCGTACAATCGGAGCCATCCTCGCACCGAGTCATCGAGGGTGGCTTTTTTCTTGGGCCCCATCTCGCAAACAGAGACTCGGTTTGCAAGAACGAAATGAACTACCGCCTATACAAACCGGAAGACTTCGAGGCCGTTTATGGTATCGAGGAAGTCTGCTTTCAACCGCCGTTGACGTTTGGCCGGCGCTACATGCGGTGGCTCGTGCAGGCGCAAAATGCAGCCACCTGGGTCGCCGAAGACAACGGATCCTTAACTGGCTTCGCCATTATTGAATGGACACAGGCTATCTCGGAGATAACTGCGTACATTCAGACCATCGAGGTTCTTCCGGATTTTCACAGGCGGGGCGCGGGGCGTGAGCTTTTGCGGCACATGGAAGGCTCTGCGCACGATGTAGGGGCTTCGTCCATCTGGTTGCACGTGGATGTTGAGAATGCAGCCGCGATTCGACTTTACGAGACGCATGCCTTCGTTCGCTCCGGCAGCGAGGAGAACTACTATGCTCCCGGCCGCGGAGCGCATCTCTATCGAAAGCCACTGTTGAACAGTACTTCCGGCTGATTGCTCAGGCGCGAACTGCCGGGAGATGTTTCCGTGGAAGTAAAATAGAAACAAGGCTACATGTCGCTCAGCAATCCAAATCTTCCCAAATCGGTGCTCGCCCTGCGCTCGTATTCCCGGCAGGCTTTTCTGCACGATTTGCTTGCGGGCATCACGGTCGGACTCGTCGCGCTTCCTCTCGCCATGGCCTTCGGCATCGCCTCGGGAGTTACGCCGCAGGCTGGGCTCTGCTCTACACCGCGGTCGTGGCCGGATTCCTGATCTCCGCGCTGGGCGGCTCACGCACTCAAATCGGCGGACCCACCGGCGCATTCGTGGTGATTGTCGCGGGAATCGTGGCACGATTTGGCATGAGCGGCCTGGCCATGGTCACGCTGATGGCTGGAGTCATTCTGCTGGCGATGGGGCTTACCGGCCTCGGCTCCGCAGTGCGTTTCATTCCGCGGCCGGTTGTCATCGGATTCACTAACGGCATCGCAGTGCTGATCGCGTCCACGCAGATCAAAGACTTTTTCGGGCTTCGCATCGGCGCGGTCCCCAGCGAGTTTCTGCTGCGCATGAAGATGCTGATCGCCCATTCTGCCAGTCTGAATGTGCCGGCGCTGCTGCTGGGCGCGGGAACGTTAGCAATTCTGCTCGGGATGCCGCGACTCGCGAAACGCGTGCCGGGCTCTATCGTCGCCGTTTTGTTTTGCACCGGCGTCAGCGTCCTGTTTCATCTACATGTCGAAACCATTGGCTCTCGATTCGGCGGAATCCCGCGCGGCCTGCCGCCGTTCGCAATACCCGACTTTCACGCCGAACATATTCTGCCGCTCATTCCCTCAGCATTCACTGTCGCCCTGCTGGCGGCACTGGAGAGCATGCTCTCTGCCGTTGTTGCGGACGGCATGACCGGCGACCGGCACAATCCCAACGTCGAGTTGGTTGCGCAGGGCATCGCCAATATGGTCTCACCGCTCTTTGGCGGCATTCCCGCCACAGGAGCGATCGCCCGCACCGCGACCAACATTCGTTCCGGCGCGCGCTCGCCGGTTTCCGGTATGGTGCACGCGCTCACCTTGCTCGTGATTCTGCTTGTGGCCGCGCCTCTGGCAAGCTATATTCCGCTCACCGCGCTTGCCGCTGTGCTTTTCGTGGTCGCGTACAACATGGGCGAGTGGCGCGAAATCGGCGGTATCTTGCAAATGGGCTTCACAGCTATTGCGGTCTGGCTGGTCACCTTTGCGCTCACGGTTTTTGCCGATTTGACGGTTGCCGTCAGCGTAGGCATGGCCCTTGCGGCGCTTGTATACATTTATCGCATTGCGGAAACGACAACGGTCTCTCCGGTCACCGAGGACTACATTCGTGACGGTCTTCCGCACACACTCCAAGGCCGCATCATCCCGCCCTACGTCACCCTGCTGCGTATCCACGGCCCGTTTCTGTTCGGTACGACGGAGAAGCTCGTCGAAGCTACCGCGAATCTCGAGGCATTCATGCCAGTGGTCATCCTGCGCCTGCGCAACATGACGGCAGTTGATGCCACCGGCGTTCATGCCATCGAGACGTTTGCCCGGCGTCTCAGCGACTCCGGCCGCAGCCTGATCCTCTGCGGCGCCATGGAACAGCCCTCGCGGCTGCTCCAGCAGCCTCGCTTCATCGCCCACGTGGGCAGCGAGAATATTGTGCTCAACATCCAGGCCGCTCTCGATCGAGCTCTGGCGTTGGATGCGTTGCATCATGGTGCGCTAGCCAGCTGAGGCGCAACGCATGCAGCGATGCTGCCAAACCGAAGAATTTCAATAGCGCCAACTGGTCAAGTCTGCTCCCGGCGGCGCGGTCTTCTGGATGCGATCGAGGATTCTCGGCAAATACTGCGTGTTGTAGTGCAAGCGCGAATAGGCATTCGGCAGCGTTGGATCGCCGTTCCAGCAGTGCTCCGCACGAGGACCATACGTCACTTCGCCCCCGTAGGGCGGGTTCTTCGTCGAATCGAGAAAATCCTGCATGCGATAGACAGCGTCGTTGAGAAAGTATGTATCGTCTGAGCCAACGTAGATGTGAATCTTGCCCTCGAGCTCCGGTCCAAGCTTTGGCCAATCCCGTTCCAGGATCGCTTCCAGGTCGTAATGCTGCCGCCAATACGCGGCGACGGAATGATCGATCTGACCCGTGACCTTGTCGAAGATCGGCTGCGGATATCCATCCTCGCCCACTGGGCCGTAGACAGCTTGCCAGATATCGAATTGCTCGCCGCTGCGCCCATGGTCGCCTAACGCAAGCTCGTAGGCATTGATTTCTCCCGTAGTGATGAACGTGTGGCCCATGTAGTCGCGCATGGCCGGTTGCGCCACTCGTTTGTGCGCGCCGGTCAGGTAAAACGCATTCTCATCGTCATAGAGATCGATGTTCGTGAAGGCATGAAAATCGATGGGATCCGGGCACGCGGCGAACGCGCCGTTGTAGTGGTCGGGATAGAGAACCTGAACCGCCAGTGCTTCCCACCCTCCCGTCGAGCCTCCATAGACAAACCGCGCCCAGCCCTGCCCGATTCCGCGAAACTGCTTTTCGATGGCGGGAATCAGCTCATTCTCGATCGCATCTCCGTACGGGCCGACGTTGGCGGAGTTCACAGCGTACGAATCGTCGTAGTACGGATTGGCGTGCTGAATCTTGACGATCAGTACACGCGGAAAGTCAGGCGAAATCCATCGCTGATAGAACTTGTAGGCCTCTTCCTGCTGAATGCGGTTGTAGCCTGCCAGATGAAAGCGCTGGCTGTAGTCGGGCTTCAGATTCGGATCGGGTGGCGTAGTGCGAAAGTCGTCGAAGCCGGCGACAAAGTGATCGTGAAAAATCATGAGCGGAAAATGCGCGTTGGGATGTTCGTCGAATCCTTCGGGGACAAGAACGATGGCGCTCACAAACATGGGCCTTCCCCAGAACTTCGTCAGCACCTCGCTTTGAATGCGGATATGCCGAACGAATGTCGTGTCGGCCGGCGTTGCGATGGGAGGAATGACTTCGNNAAAGGTCTCGTACTTGTTGAGAACCGCCTGCACGAAGTAGTCGCCGGGCGGCACGTCTTTCAGACTCCGAATTGGATAGCCCCAAGCCGTGCGGTCGACGATTTGCGGATGGTCGGGCTGCCAGCCATCGACCGTAATTCCGAAGACGATTTGGGACCTCGGCGAATCATCAATTTGGTTACGCGGTTCATCGCTCGGATCCGTCGAAAGGACGAGCAGCAATCGGCCATCGAGAGGCTGAGCGCTCAGACGGCTCGGAAAGCTAACGGAAAAAGATTGGGCGAAAGCAGCGGGAGCAAAGAGGAGCAGGGCCAGGGCGATCCGGTTCATGGTGGCTACTATACAAGGCGCAGCCGGCCAGGACTGATTGCGATTTTAGGTTTCGGGCCCGACTAAGAATTCAACTTTATTAATCGCCGGACTGAGCGCTCTTGATGAATGCGGCAACACGATCATGCAGCTGCTGGAGGCACTCATCCCGAACGTAGACCATGTGTCCGGACTCGTACCATGAGTACTCGATGTTTTTCGCGAGCGATTGAGGAATCGGCAGGTGCTTCTCTTCGTATTCGGCTCCGAAGAAAGGCGTGGCCATGTCGTAGTAGCCGCCGTTCAACATTACCTTGAGGCGGGGATTGGTCTTCATCGCATCGGCCAGGTCGCTCGAAACATTCAAGCCGATGAAGTTGCCTTCGTGCTTGAAACTCCAGTTGCCCCCGTCCGACTCTGGAATCTCGGGCAAATAGGTTTGGCCTTCTCCGTACTTCAAGTCGCGCCGCATGTAGTCGTTCAGGAGCGATACGTAGGCCGAAGAAATGGCGACGCTTTGCGGGTCGTAATCCGCGTTTTCGCTCAGCGGATTGATGCTGGGACCCGTGAAGCGCGCGTCGTAGCGCCCGATCGTCTGGTCCGTTTCATCCTGGAAGGTCTTTTCAAACTCGCCGCCGCTCACACGCAGGTTGGCCTTGAGCAGGTAGGCGACCGGGAGTCCCGTATACGAGTGCATCTTCTCCGCGACGGACTGCTTTTCGGAGTCCGAGAGGTCTGTTCCCTGGGCCAGGGCATGCGAGAAAGCGCCCAGCGCGAATTCTTCTACTTCCTTCAGGAACGGTTCAAGCGCTGCTGGCTGCTGCGGCAGTTTCTTGTGGTACCAGGCCGTAGCAGCGAATGTTGGCAGCGCCAGGACGTAGGGCAGGTCGACACCCGGATTGGTTTTCGCACCGTCGATGAAGGTGTTGAAGTTGAAGATCTGCGAAAGAAGAATGACGCCATTCAGGTCGATCGACTTCTTCTCTTCAAGGATCTTCGCCAGCACGGCAGAGCGCGTGGTTCCGTAGCTCTCCCCGAAGACAAACTTGGGCGAGTTCCACCGGCTGTACTTCGTGATGAACCGAGCGATGAAGCGTGCGAAGGCGCCGCCATCCTCGTCCACGCCCCAGAAGGCCTTTTGGGCATCCTTGCCGATGAGCCGGCCGAAACCCGTGCCTGGCGCGTCAATGAACACAAGATCGCTGACGTCGAGCAGGGAGTTCGCATTGTCGACCAGTTTGTACGGCGCGGCGGGCAAATGTTGGTCGCCGGAGGTGACCACGTGCTTGGGGCCGAGCGACCCCATGTGCAGCCAAACGGTCGAGCTGCCAGGGCCACCGTTATAGAAGAACGTGATGGGCCGCTCCTCAGCCTTCGCGTCCTTTTTGAAATATGCCACGTAGAACATGCGGGCCACGGGCGGCGTGTCTTTCGCATCTTTCGGCTCGGAGATGGCCAGTTCACTGCCGGGCAGCGGCTTCCCGTCCATTCCAAGCTGCCCGTCCTGCGTGTCATTGGCGCCGACGGTGATGATTCCGACCGTCGCCGTGTAGAGAATGTGCTGTCCCTTCACATCCACGGAACCTTGCGTGATGACGTCGGCCACCGGTGGTTCGGGTGTCATTTCAGGAGCGGGCGCTTTGGCGGCAGGCGTGTCGTCTATTGCGTGAACGGCGGCAGGCAAGACGAGAAGGGAAGCGGCGAAAGCGCCGCGGATCAGGCAACGAAAAGGGTGCATTAAAGAAATCTCCAGGATCGGGGATGCGTACGAACGGTCAGTATAGATGTTGGTGAACCCAACCGGGGTCGAATTGTTTCAATGCCATCCCGCAGGTCGCGGCAACACTATTTCTGCGGCTTATCGAACGGCTGTTTTTCGGTGATGCGGGGGCGGTTTTCAGCCTGTAATTCCTTGCTTACCTGCTCTACTTCCCGGAAGACGCGAAGCAGGTTTCCGCCAAGAATCTTGCGGCAATCCTCAGCGGAGTAGCCACGCTCCATCAGCGCCGCAGTAATCTTCGGCAGGTCGGCAGGAGAGTCCAGGCCCTCCGGCAGCTGTCCGCTCACACCGTCGAAATCCGACCCCAGGCCCACGTGATCGACTCCGGCGACTTTCGCAATGTGGTCGATATGGTCGATCAGTATCGAGAGCGGCGGTCGCGGAATGCGATTGGCAAATTGCCGCTGGAGCTTTGAGATCTCCGCGTCGGGAGCTTCTTTTCCCTCGGCCTTGTATTTGTCTTTCAACTCTTGAACGGCTTTGTCCATCTCCGGCTTGATGGCTTTCTGCGCGTCACGATAGGCGGGCGAAATGAACCCTGAGTAAAAGTTGACCTGCACCACGCCGCCCTTGGAATTGGGGCCGCCGGAGTTGGCCACGGCACGCAGCATGTCGTCGGTCATGTTGCGGGGTACATCGCATAGAGCCCTTGCGGATGAGTGCGAAGCGATGACCGGCGCGCGCGTGATGACCAGGGTCCGATAGAAGGTGCGATCCGAGACATGCGAAATGTCGATC
Organism: Acidobacteriaceae bacterium; assembly: GCA_003140785.1. Classification (GTDB taxonomy): domain Bacteria; phylum Acidobacteriota; class Terriglobia; order Terriglobales; family Acidobacteriaceae; genus Telmatobacter. Next base: position 20,278 of record PLKY01000288.1, read on the forward strand.
ATCATGCCAAGCCGATTCATCTCGTAGACAACATCTTTGCCGAACTCGGTGAGGCCCTCTTTGGTGTGCGGCACGCTGGTGTCATCGATGTCGCCGGAACTGTCGGCCCAGCCGTTGGAGTTGGACCAGGTGAGTGTCATGTAACGCACGCCGAGCGCATAGTAGTCGCGCAGGAGCGCGAGCGAATCCTCAATGGAGTGGCCGCCCTCGATGCCCATCAGCGTAGCAAGTTTGTGTTCGCGGTGTGCCTCCTCAATGCCTTCAGGAGAGGTGACGAACATCATCCGATCCGGATGTTTGGCTACCTGCTGTTTGACCGAATCGATCAAGATGAGCGTGCGCCGTGCGAAGTGGCCCTTGTTGGGCACGGGGTCGACCCAGATGGAGAAGAACTCCGCGCCCAGATTGCCTTTTCGCGCAGACTCGAGGTTGAAATTGCCTCCGTTCAACGGGTCGCTAAGGTCGAAATCCTCATCGACGAAGCGTTGCGGTGTGTCGGCGTGGGTATCGATGACGATGGCGGACTTCTGCACTTGTTTTGGAGTATTTATTTTCGTTGTCATTTTCGGGGATGGTGGGGCCGGGGTCTGCGCGGATTGTACGAGAGGAAAGGCGAGCGTGAGGATCGCGGACAGAGCGAGCAAGGCGCGGATCTGCATAGGCTTGGCGTAAGTATAGCCCGATGCGGAGAGTGGACTGGCGGGGAAGAGAACGGAGAATTGTTTGAGGAAGAATTCGCCCGGCGCTGAAAAACTCGGCGTTTCGCGAGATGCGATGGAGAATTTGTTGGGAAGTTTGGCGCGGGGACGCCGACGCGCCTAGTGGCGCAGGAAGCTTTTCATCTGTGTGATCTGGATGGGTTCGTCGCGAGGAGGCGTCGGCGGATCGATGACAAAAACGTCGCAAGCTTTGTGCCACTGCCCAAGCTGCTGTAAACCGCTGCCGTCGATCGCAATCTTATAGGCCTTGGTGCCGTCAACACTGGTTGCGGTGGCCATAACGCAGCCATCGTAGGCGATGCCCTTTTCGTTAATTACAGTGACTTCCTGTCCGACTTCAATCATTGAAAGTCTCCTCATAGTATGAATGGAACCCATGAATGCCCTCTGTAGTTATTTGTTGCATAATGCAGGCTGTGAGGTTGGTTGGAGTTTTTTCAAGAATGTTGATTCATGGAATTGAGGGAAAGCAGGAGGAATGATGGCCGATCGGTCGCCGCTAACCTACACGTTTTACATTGCCGCCTCGCCGGAAAAGGTGTGGGAGGGATTTACTTCACAAGACTCAAACCGCGTGATTTTTATGGGCGCGGAGCTGAAAGCCGATTTCAGGCCTGGCGGAGAGATTGCATGGATGGGACCGGGGAAGGACGGAAAGATTATTCCTTACGTGTACGGGAAAATTTTGCGCAGCGATCCCCCGAAGGTTCTTCAGTACACATTTGCGACGAGCCAGAGCGAAAGATTCTCCCGCGCAACAGTGGAGTTGACGCCGGAGACCGAAGCGACCAAAGTCGTGGTGACGCACGACGAGTGGGAGGAGGACGATCCGAACTACGGCTTCTGCGGGGATGGATGGCCGCGCATCCTCTCTCGCCTGAAGACGCTGCTTGAGACAGGGAAGACCTTCAAGCCGCACTGACGATGCGCGGGAGGAGCTCAGCAGGACTTTTTCTTGCCACGAACAAAGTTGGGCGGGTTACAATCGCGGGACATTTCCGTGGCCGAAGGGAAGTTGCATCCGGAGGTCGAGAGGGCGTTGGACATGGCTAAATTGAAGAATCGGTCGCTGATCGCCGCAACTTTCTTTCTTGTAACTGCATGCGGGGTTCAGTTTGCAAGCGCCACCGAAGCTCCAGCCGACCCGTGCGAGCTGCTGCCGGCAGCTACAGTGAGCAAGACTCTGGGGCAAGCGTACGGCGCGCCACAAGCGAGCATCGCTCCCCGGCCTTACGCGAATACCGTTCAGGGCACGGATTGCCGCTATGAACCGAAGGGGGCCGGAAGCAGATTATGGTTTAGGGTGTACTTTGATCCGTCGCCGTCCGATGCGACAGGTCTGTTTGCAAAATTGAAGATGTTTTATAGCCCGCCAACGCCGATCGCCGGCGTCGGAGACGAGGCCTATTTCGACCCGGCGCATGCGCTCCACGCCCGCAAAGGCAACGTTCGTTTCTATCTGCAACTGGCCGGCGCCTCGGCAAATGAGTCGCAGCTTAGCAGCCTTGCCAGTCAGGTTGCCGGACAACTTTGAGGACAATGCCGATCGCTAGAGATTGACAGGAGTGCCGCCCCACTCTTCCGGGGCGATGTCGGCGATGGTCTGAGTGAAGTCCCAACGGTGACCGGCAAAATCCTCGGCGTTGTATTGGCGCTCGCCATAGACGTGGTCGACAGGCTCCGTCAGGATTCGGGCACCGTGCCGACGTGCCCGTTCGCAGTGCGCGATGGCGTCTTCTATACGGACCTGAATAATGTGCGAGTTGTTGGGGGTGACATTGCCTTCGGCAATCGTAATGCATCCGTTGCCGGCTCTCATTTGGATTCGGTGGTTGGCGATGCGGAGGCGGACCCTGAAGCCGAAGGCGGCGCAAAGCCAGTCGGCCGCGACGCTGGGGTCGGGATACTTGAGGACAGGGATGACGGTGCAGGGAGGCACGGAACGATTCGAGAGCATGAAGACACTTTACCAATGCTCAGGACGGCTTCGTCAGAAGAGATGAGAGTGAAGGCGGCTATCCCTCAACGGACCAAGCGAGCCCCTCGTGTTCGAAGGGCTCCAGTGGAAATGCGGAAAGGGTAGCGCGTGGATTGACACTACGCACGCATATGCTTGCTGTCAACCGCTCTCCGGCACGGTGATCGACAAATCCAACATTGGCGTTCGCGCGAGACCGTAGAACCGAAGCACGAGATGTAATGGGCATCACTGACATCTGCCTCATAGAAGGCGAGTATCGGGCACGTGATCACGGTCACAACGGGCCTGTCCCCCGGTCTGGACAGAAGATAAGAAGGACATCCTGTGAAACCCGAAACGTTCGCTGCAGATCGCACATTGATCGAGGCGTTGGAGAAATTATCCCAGCCTGTCGCTTGCCCAGAAGGACGCACACTCTTCATTCAGGGAGAAATTGCCAGCGGCCTATACATTCTCGAACAGGGTGAGGCCGCTCTCGTGTTGGAATCTCCGGCAGGCCGCGCGGTGATGTGCCTCCATGCTGGTTCGGGCTCATTGCTCGGCCTCCCAGGAGTGGTTGGGAGCGAACCGTACACCATGACCGCCATGGTAAGCAAGGGCTCTGAAGTCGGATTCGTGACTCGGGGCGATTTTGAAAAGCTTGTCAACGCTGAACCCTCGTTGTATCCGGGCGTGCTGCAGGTGCTCGCTGCCGAAGTCCGTTCCGCGCGCCGGGCGCTTTGCGATACATAGGCTCGCTTCGGCCGGGGCTCGATGCTCGGGTGCTTGCTTTCCCGTGTCTCCAGGATGACTTGCGCCACCGGCCGTCTGAAGTTAGGATCCGGTCCTTGTCAGGCGACTGGTTCGTTTGGAAAACGCATTGAGTCGATACCCGCGTAGACTGCGAGCGCCATGCGGCTGGGAACAATCAATGTTGAGCCGTTCAGTCTGATCAGACCCTGATTCTTTAGGTCGGTTAGAGTGCGGGTGACTGTTTCGCGCGATGCACCAATGCATTCGCCGATTTCTTCATGAGTCAGCATGCACCGAATCTCAGTGCCACTCTTTGTCTTTTGGCCCTCTCTGCACCAATCAAGCACAAGCCGGGCGATCTTGGCCGGGACCGACGTTGCGAGTCCGAGTATCCGTAATCTCTCGCAGGATCGCCTGTAAAGAAGGCTTAACTCACGTATGACGTTTTGGTAGGCAGCAGGATAATTCAACAGGAAGTCGAGAAAGTCTTGACGTTGCAAAGATGCGATTTTGCAAGGAAATCTCGCTTCCGCTCTGATCTCCGAGGAATCGCCGGATACGGCGGAAGAGAGCCCGAGGATATCTCCGGCTCCTGCGACTCCCACGAGAAAACGTCTTCCGTCCGGCGAATTCATCGATACATTCACTTCCCCTTCAAGCAGGAAGAGAATGCTGAAGGGTATCTGATCTTCCCCGATGAGAACTTCGGTGGGAGGACAATGGAAATGCGTCGCCAGCAGCTCAAAGTCGCGCCTCGCGTCGAATGACAGACCCCTGAAAAACTCGCCTGTTCCGCTAGGCCAGCGGGCGTCGTCCCATTTCAATTCCGATGAGACCAGCATTGGGAATTCACCTGCGGAGCGCTTTTCGCAGATTTGAACCTTCCCCTCTGAGAAATCAGGTTCGCGGCGATGGAACCTAAATCTACTCCTGGTTTGGCTGTGAATCAGTTGCAAGAACCGCATCGATTGTTCTCCGGCGTTTTGATTTGATTCCCTGGAGCACGAGATTCTTAAGCTGAGCGCGGTTTTCAAGAGAGGGTGCAGCTGCGTGTCAACTCGTGCCGCGCGGAATGGCCATATTTGCCGCAGGCATTCCAACCCGTTTGGCCAGTAGCTCGCCAATGCCGTGCAGCAGATCGTCCGGCTCATTCCGGATTGTCGCGTCCGCAAAGTGGTCGTGGTCGTTGGAAGACTCCGTAATGGATACCACCGGCAGGCTTGATCGGGTGGCTCGCGCTACATACGCCAGCCTTTCTCGGCTCTCGCGAGGAAGAGAGTTGCCCAGGAGGATCAAATCGAAATCACCTTCTCGAAGGTGAGCAATCGCCTCTCGGATCGATCTTGCCGGAGTGACGTAATAACCGGCAGACCGCCAGACAGAGTCTCGGACTGCCAGGAGTGACGAATCGAGGCCAACGGCGAGGACGACCGTTTTGGGCATGAAGATCTCCGAATTTGGCAGGCACTTTCCGTGTGCCTTGGGGGTGACACGGAATTTCATTCTTACGCCCATTTATTGGCGGTGGCTGTTCAATACTGCTCATGTTCTAGATATGTTTTGGCTGTCGCGCAAAGAGCCGTGAAAAGGAAGGCACCACTGAAAGGCACGCCGCGAGAGAAGACGGCGTACAGATTTGGGTTCGTGTTTTTCCTGTTCGACGAAGAATACGGGCGCTGCATACGCGGCAATATTCAAGACGAGCGCCGTGTTGCTTAACGTTTTTCGAGCACGGCCACGACCGTGTATTTTTCGGATTCGGTTTTCTTGCCTTCCGACCCGATAGGCCACTCGAGCCTGGCGCTCTTGCCTTTGAACTCCGCCTGCACGTGCTCGACGAGAGGCATGCCGCAACCGCGGCTGATGTAATTCCCTCTGGACGAATACTTGTTGATGCAGTTGAGGACCGCAACTCTTCCGTCGGGCAACAGCAGCGACAACGTGGTGCCGATGACGTTGTAGGAGAGCGGGCTCGGGGTCGAGCCCGTTTCCATGACCTGGGTCGGGTTGTAGCAATCGGCATTGCCCACGTCGGCGGCGCAGTCCGGGCTGGCGGGGTTGGAATAACCAGGGATCAGAGCGCTGTATCCCGAGTCGCTATTCTGCCGGTAGAGTACGGTCGCGTCCAACTTCTGCGCGGAGACCGAGCCAACGCAGCACGCTAAACAATAAATTGCTATAGCTATACCCGTGCCCTTGGGCTTGCTCATCTACGTTGCCTCTATATAGGTGTTCTTCTGAGTCTACGTGGGGCCTGAAGGAAATGCGGAACGAAGACTGGCCGATGCTTCCCGGAGGTAATGTGAGACGGTCTAGTACCTTCTTTGAGCCGGGACGGTCACCCCGCTCGGAACCCCTCCCCCCGGTCTCTGGGAGCAAAGTCCTCATTCTGCTAGGTTTGCCGATAGGCCCGGGTCGCCAAACTCATCTGCCCATTGGGTTTATCCGCAGAGTCTTCTCAGCAAAGGAGTTAGACCCTTTGGCGTTTCATTGCTGCCGCAATCCAACTCTTTATTGTGACGTGGGACGGGAATTAATCAGCAAAAGCTGAAGCAGATCTTTCGCTCCGCTTGGGATGACGAGATTCACGAAACTGGAGTCAGCAGGCCGTGGCGAAAATATGGCCTTTCGCCGCGTAGGACAGGAGTTTGCTGTCGCGGGTGATGACGCGGTAGCCGTGGAGACGGGCGGTGGCCGCGATGATCCTGTCGGCGGGATCGGCGGGCGGTGTTCCGGGTAATGCCGTTGATGCGATCAGAAGTTTGGGAGTCAGCTCGGCCAGGCGGATTCCTGGAAGGGCGAGCAGAGTTTCAAACCAGACTTCGGGCGAGAGCGTGAGGTGCAGGCGCGCCTTCGAGGCGAGGATTCCGATCTCCCATGCGGTGATGGGTGAGACGTAGACGCCATAATTGGCGGTTCGCGCGGAGCGAATGGCGGCGCGGCTGGCTGGGGTAAGCGGCGCTCCGCTCATGAGCCAGATCGCGGCGCAGGTATCGAGAAGCACTGGCTCGCCCTGGTTGTGCAGAGGGACTTGCCGGACCATTTACTGCTCGGCGTCCCAAACCTCGCCCGTGGGCTCGGTGAGATCGACTCCCGGGGCAACGGTGACGGTGCCGCGCATGGCGCCCCATAGGTCGAAGCTGTCTTCGCTGGCTTCGGGGAAGGGGATGATGGCGGCAATGGGGCGATTGTGCTTGAGCAGTACGATGCGGCCAGTCTTGCCCTGGGCAACGTCGTCGATGAGGCCGAGGCACTGGGATTTGAAGGCGGTCACGCCGATGGAGGCTTCGCCTTTTGCCGATTTCGTCATGTGGGTTCCTCCGATATGGACCATATTATATGGTCCATTAATCAAGGTCAAGGTCTTGTGAAGAGAAACTAGGAAAGAGCGCGCGTCGTGACTTTTGCTTACATCCCTGAGATTTGGGCCACGCGTCGCGGAGAAGCGGCGGTGCGGATGTTGACGCGGACATCGACGCGCGAGCCGAGGCGGTTGATGATCGAGACGAGACGGTCGAGGGTGAAGCGATTCAGGTCGGCGTTGCGGATGCGCGAAAAATCGGCGGCTGCGATGCCGGTTT
>PLKY01000417.1 GCA_003140785.1 Acidobacteriaceae bacterium
GCGGCTTCGTTCTGACCGTCAACCCGGCAGTAACCCTCTGAGCAACAGTGCGATCCTGGCATCGACTCCAGCACATCCAGACCGCGATGCGGCCGTTCGGACACTCTCTGGGGGTCTCGGCAGGAGCGGATTAGCTGGCAACCAGCGTCCGCCGTTGCCGGCGCGCGAGCAGCGGCAAAACCTCCGCGAGCGCCGCATCGACGGTAAGCCCATACTTGGCGCGGAGCGCGTCGACCTTGCCATGCTCGATGAAGTTGTCGGGCCAGCCGATGCGAANNCCCATGTCATCGAGCGCCTCGATCACCGCTGAACCAAAGCCACCCATCTTGACATGATCCTCAAACGTAACGAAGACCGCGACGCGACGGGAGTAAAGCTCGAGCGTTTCGCGATCGAGAGGTTTCACAAAGCGCGGATTGATGACGGCGGCGGAGAAGCCCTCGCGCTCCAGGCGAACTCCAAGCTCGCTCGCCAGTGCGATCATCGGTCCGAGACCGAGGATCGCTACGTCGGAGCCGTCAACGAGAACCTCTGCTTTGCCGATGGGCAGTACCTCGGGCGTATCTTTGCGCGCGACACCGGCCACGGCGCCGCGCGGATAACGAATCGCGCTGGGGCCTGGCAGGGACAGCGAGGTCTTCATCATGTCGGCAAGCTCGTCTTCGTCCTTCGGCGCCATCAGCACCATCTCGGGGATGCCGCGCAGATAAGCAATGTCGAAAAGGCCGTGATGCGTGGGGCCGTCGTCGCCCGAGAGGCCGGCGCGGTCCATGCAGAAGACGACGGGCAATTTTTGCAGCGCCACGTCGTGCACGATGGGATCGAAGGCGCGCTGAAGAAACGTAGAGTAGATGGCGCAGACAGGGCGGAAGCCGCGCGTGGCCATGCCTGCGGCAAAAATCACTGCATGCTCTTCGGCGATGCCGACATCGAAATAGCGCTTGGGATGATGCGGACGGAAGAGATCGAGACCTGTGCCGTTGGGCATGGCAGCGGTGATGGCAACGACGCGCGGATCGGCGTCGGCAAGTTGGACCAGCGTTTTCGCGAAAGCTTCGGAGTACGTCGTCTGGCCCGCCGTGGTCTTACCGGTCTCGGGATCGTAAGGCCCGAGGCCATGAAATTTCTTTTGTCCATCGAGAGCAGGCTGAAAGCCGCGGCCCTTTTCCGTGAGAATGTGCAGCAGGACGGGACGTTCTTCCTTCTTGAGAAAGTTGAAGGTTTCGACCAGCAGCGGCAGGTTGTGGCCGTCGATGGGACCGAAATATTGCAGGCCGAATTCCTCAAAAAGAATGGACGGCCAGAGCATGCTTTTCGCGGCTTCTTCAGCGCGGCGAACCACGGTCATCGCCGTCTTGCCGCCGAATTTCTGAACCAGGCGCGCGGCGGATTCATGGAAGTTTCGATAGCGCTCGTTGGTCACGATCCTGTGGAAGTAGCGTGCAATGGCGCCCACGTTGCGATCGATGGACCACTCGTTATCGTTGAGCACAACGATGAGCCGCTTGGTTTGGTCGGCGATGTTGTTGAGAGCTTCAAACGAGATGCCGTTGGTGAAGGCGGCGTCGCCGGCGATGGCAATCACGTGCTCCTTGCCGCCGGAGAGATCGCGCGCCACGGCCATGCCCAGGGCAGCGGAGAGTGCTGTGCCCGCGTGGCCTGCGCCGTAGCAGTCGTGCTCGCACTCGGTGCGGAGCATGAAGCCGTTCAGGCCGCCCGGCTGGCGAATGGTTTCAAATCGCTCGCGTCGGCCGGTGAGGATCTTGTGAATGTAGGTCTGGTGGCTGACATCGAAGACGAGCTTGTCAGCCGGCGTATCAAACACCATGTGGAGGGCGAGTGTGAGTTCGACGACACCGAGATTGGGACCAAGGTGCCCACCGGTCTTCGACAGCGTCTGAATGAGGAAGACACGAATCTCTTCGGCCAGTTCGCTGAGCTGCGCGTAGTTGAGTTTCTTCACGTCCGCAGGCGAGTGAATCGACTCCAGCAGTGTTCCCATGTACTTCCTTCCCCCGAAAAAGCCCAGTGTTCTGGACAAAACATCTGGCGCATCGGGGTTTCGCGATTAGGACGGCAGCGCGAAAGCAGCAAAGTGCTTCCGCCTTGGATCCTGCCTGGCTCACCGCGGACCGGTCATTCTGTCACTTAAGTATAGCAATTCGCGGCATTGTAAAGGCCTGGGAGAGTAGACGAAAAGTAACGGGCAAAGGTCCTGCGCGGACGGCGAACGTGCCGACGCAGTTCGGCTGAGGAGCAGGATGTAGGATGGCGAACAGGAAGCGGAGGAGGAAAGAGTCGTGGGCAGAGCTGTGAAGGCGATTTGGTTTGGATTGTTTGTGTTTGGGCTCGCTTGCGTCGCGCCTCTCCGAGGCCAGCTGCCAGAGCCGGGAACACAATCGACGACGCCGAATCCTCTGGTCGATTCGACCATGAATGCTGGCAAAATGCTGCTCTTCGACCTGGAGGCGCGCTTTGCGAAGGATGTGGCAGCGCGCGGCGGCGCGGCCTTTGCGGATTGGTTTGCCGGGGACGGCGTGTCGTTGGGAAACGGCGAAGCGCCGGTGGTGGGGAAAGTGGCGATTGCCAAGTCGGCTGCATGGTCGCCGAAGGTCTACCAGCTTACGTGGACACCGACTGATGCGGTGATGGGGTCCTCCGGCGACATGGGCTACACGTGGGGACATTTTGAGGGGCACAGTAAAGATGCGAACGGCAATCCCGTTGCGACATCGGGGCGCTACATCACGATCTGGCGGAAGCAGGCGGACGGAAGCTGGAAGGTTGCGCTGGATGCAGGAGCAAATGAGCCGGCGGGTGCGGGCGAATGCTGCAAGCTGCCGGGGCCGGGAAACTGAGACGGCGGAAGGCTTGGGCTGTGCGGAGGGCTGCTTTCGCAGAATAGGAATTGCTTCCGGAATGGCGGTCATTCGACCGCAACGCGTCGAATGGGCGGGTTCCCCGGCGAGACTCTTGAACATATCAAGATATCTTGGGGGCTCATTTTACGTTGAATGACAGTGCAACGGGAGAGCCGTCGCCGTTCCGTTCCCAATTCACTGCTGTGGCCGTGACCGTCATTCCATCCCGCAAAACTGTGATATCGGCCTCGCCGCCTGGACAAGACTCCGCGTTGCCCCCACCAAGCGAATTGACGCGAACAGGCTTCGAGGGAAAACCTACGGTAGGCCCGCAAAAGATATAGACGTTCCCGATGAACCCGTGAGCAACCTCTACTGCGAACGACTTCTTCGCACACCCAAGAGCGAGCGTGAGAACGAGCGGCGACAAAAAGAACACAATCGCCGCGATCGGCTTTCGAAGATTCAGCACGGGCATATCCTACCGCATTTCGCGTTCGGCGCTTTAGGCGTTTCTTGGTCTCAGCTCTGTCTTCTTCTGACGATTCATAAGCGGACAATAACAGTCCTTCACAGCGCGTTTGTTGTCTTCCCGCCGGTGATCGCCCGTTGCGTGGCTACAGTGCTTACACATAGTCTCTGAGCCTAGTACCGGTTTAGTTTCTCCATTGACGTCGACAATCTCCGGGTGGTGGCCAATCCAGTAGTTTCCCGTTTTCCAGCTACGCGAGCATGACCGCCAGTTGCCTGCTCATCCAGCTTGCTGTCACTTCCCTTTTGCGCCGCCGTGAGACAATGCCCTCGGCGGGCTTCCCCGAGCCTTCCCCTGCTGTTCCCTCGACCTCATGGCCATTTCCACGCGCATTGTCAATCTGCTCTTTGGACGGCCGCTGGCCACCAGCGAGGAGCGTGCCGAGCACATCGGGCCCATCGCGGGCATTCCGATCTTCGGCCTCGATGCGCTGAGCTCGGCGGCGTACGGGCCTGAGGCTGCGCTCACGCTGCTGATCCCGCTGGGCCTGGCCGGCGTGCGTTACATCGTCCCGGTCAGCACGGCGATTGTCGTGCTGATGGGGATCGTGTATTTCAGCTACCGGCAGACGATCGAGGCGTATCCCAAAGGCGGCGGCTCCTACACCGTCGCCACGGAGAACCTGGGAACGGGCGCCGCCTTGCTGGCCGCAGCGGCACTGATGATCGACTACATTCTCACCGCGGCAGTGGGCATTTCGGCGGGCGTAGGTGCGCTCATCTCGGCCGTGCCGAGCCTGCAGCCGCACACCCTGCAACTGTGCCTCGGCGTGCTGTTGATTCTCACCATCGTGAACATGCGCGGCGTCCACGACACGGGCGTCGTGTTCATGATTCCCACCTATCTTTTTGCGGGCACGCTGCTGATCGTG
>PLKY01000156.1:0-120 GCA_003140785.1 Acidobacteriaceae bacterium
TGATGTTTCCCGACAAGCACACGCACGGGATGGACGAAATGTCGTTCAACGAGCTGTTCACCGAGAACGCGCCGGTAGTCTTCGCCTTCCACAATAACCGCTGGCTCATTCATACCCTTG
>PLKY01000156.1:159-11767 GCA_003140785.1 Acidobacteriaceae bacterium
AACGCCACCACGACTATATCCGCGAACACCTGGAGGATATGCCCGAAATCAAGAACTGGCAGTGGACGAAGGACTTTAGTGATTCGACTACTCCCGCTCCGCTGGCCAAGGGACATCCCCAAAAGGCCATGTTCACCGACAGTTAAGCGCCATCTGGCTGAACTCAAAGCGGAGGCCGTCATCGCATAAGGATTGCGATAGCGGTCTCCGCTTCTTGGACTCGGTACGCAGGGGGAGATATTGAACGATCCGAAGGCACCCTCCGATTGGTTTAAGGTTGATGGGGTTGATGCGCTGGTTGAGTTGACGCACAACCTGCACTGGTCCTGGAACCATGCTGCGGACCAGTTGTGGGAAGCGCTCGACAAAGAACTCTGGGTGACGACACAAAATCCGTGGGTTATCTTGCGGACGGTTTCTCACGAGAAGATCAAAGCTGCGCTCGGCGAACCAGAGTTTCGCCTCCGTCTCGACAATCTGCTTCGTCAGAATCGGGAATCCTATCACGCAGACGCATGGTTCCAGCGCAAGCATCCAGGCGCCGCGCTCACCACGATTGCCTATTTCAGCATGGAGTTCATGTTGAGCGAGGCGCTGCCCATCTACTCAGGCGGCCTTGGCAACGTAGCGGGCGATCAGATGAAGGCGGCGAGCGACATGGGTGTTCCGATAGTCGGGGTCGGCTTGCTGTACGGTCAGGGGTATTTCCGTCAGGACTTCGATTCGGAAGGCCGTCAGCAGGCACTCTATCCGGTCAACGATCCGGGGCAGTTGCCAATCCGGCCTTTGCGGCAGCCGAATGGCGAATGGTTACGGTTGCAGATTCAACTTCCCGGCTCACGGATATGGCTCCGCTGTTGGGAAGTATTCGTTGGAAGGGCAAAGCTGTACCTGCTCGACACCAATGATTTTGCGAATACTGCAGCTCATCGGGGTATTACCAGTGAGCTCTATGGCGGCGACGCAGAGATGCGCCTCAAGCAGGAGATCGTCCTCGGCATCGGCGGATGGCGTTTGTTGCGAGCTATTGGATTGCAGCCAGATGTTTGTCATCTCAATGAAGGTCACGCGGCCTTCGCCACGCTCGAAAGGGCACGTTCCTACATGGAGGATCACAAGAAGCCATTCGATCTTGCCATGAATATCACGCGCGCCGGAAACGTATTCACCACACATACCGCCGTGAGTGCCGGTTTTGACCGCTTCGATCCCAGGCTCATTCGCACGTATCTGAGCCACTACGCAGTGGATGAGCTTGCAATCTCGGTGGATGACCTGCTCGCCATGGGAAGGCAGAATCCGGAAGACGCTTCAGAGCCCTTCAACATGGCTTATCTCGCGGTCCGCGGCAGCGGGCAGATCAATGGAGTGAGCAAGCTCCATGGGAAAGTGAGCCGACAGATATTCCAGCCACTTTTTGTCCACTGGCCCCAGGAGCAAGTCCCGATCGGCTCAGTAACCAACGGCATTCATGTGCCCACCTGGGATTCAGCAGAGGCCGATGCGCTGTGGACTTCCGCTTGCGGTGAGAAGCGTTGGCGCGGAGATCGTCCGGACGAAGATGACATTCGCCAAATCCCCAATCAGAAGCTATGGGAATTGCGAACGGCAGGACGAAAGGGCCTGATCGAACGGATGCGGAAGCGGTACCAGTGCCAACTGGCCGCGGAAGGCGCAGATCCGTCGAATGCCGCCGGCATTTTTGATGAAAACATGCTGACCCTGGGATTCGCGCGCCGTTTTGCCACCTATAAGCGCCCCAATCTTCTTTTGCACGATAGCGAGAGGCTGGTACGGCTGCTCTCCAATCCACGATGTCCCGTTCAGTTAGTCCTTGCGGGAAAAGCTCATCCTCAGGATCTTCCCGGACAAGAGTTGATCAAGCAATGGAAAGATTTCATCAATCGCCCCGAGGTTAAAGGGCGCGTGGTCTTCCTCAACGACTACGACATGATGTTGGCCCAGGAACTGGTCCAGGGGGTCGATCTTTGGATCAACACGCCTCGCCGTCCGTGGGAGGCCTGCGGAACCAGTGGCATGAAGGTCCTCGTCAATGGTGGCCTAAATCTTTCCGAGTTGGACGGATGGTGGGCGGAGGCCTATTCGCCCGAGGTTGGTTGGGCCATTGGGGACGGTCAGGAACATGGCGAAGACACAGCATGGGATGCCAAAGAGGCAGACACTTTATATACCCTGTTGGAAGCCGAAGTGATTCCGGAGTTCTACGAGCGCGATGAATCCAGGATGCCATGCAAGTGGCTGGGACGCATCCGCGAGAGCATGGCGCGGCTCACGCCGGAGTTCTCTGCGACGCGCGCCATCCGCGAATATACCGAGAGTCATTATCTGCGTGCAGCGTCGGACTATCGTGGCCGCGCTGCAGACGACGGTGCGATCGGCTTGAGTCTGCTCCGCTGGAAGCAGGACCTTGATCGGTATTGGAGCACGGTGCGCTTTGGTCCAGCCGGAGTCACGACGCGCGACGGCCAACATTTCTTTCAAGTGCAGGTTTCCCCGGGAACTCTCAATCGGGATTACCTAACGGTCGAACTCTACGCAGACTCGATTCACGGTGAGCAACCTGCGATTGAGGCTATGGATGCAGTGGAACCGTGCGCGGATTCGCCGGACGCGTTCATTTATTCAGCCCAGGTATCCGCAGCTCGTCCCGCGAGCGACTATACCGTGCGCATCGTACCCCACCATCTCAACGCTTCCGTGCCGCTTGAAGCCGAGCAGATCGTATGGCGACGCTGATGGACAATCTCGGAATCATGGAACGAGCGCGGCAAATCTTGACTGCCGCAGGGCGCCGCGCCGGGAAGCAGGAGGCCGCGAATAGACAACCCGTAGAAATATCGAACGCGAGGCTCCCAAACAACACAGCGCGAACCGCTCCTCGTCCAATCTGGATGGAGACTGAAGCTCGAGTGACAGAGTGCCATCGTGAGTTTGCCAGAGTCAGTGCGTTAACCCTGCGGATCACAAAAGACACCAATAAACTGATCGTTTCTTCACCTACTACGCCCACGCGCGCACCTACTACGACAGCTTCTTTTCGCCTGTAGCCGGGGCACAAGGTGAAACATTCTCTGACTACTACAACGCCTTGAACCCCCGCCAGAATACTCAGTCACCATCCGAGTCCACAAAGAGAAGCCCACTGTCGGATATCGCCATTCTCGGATTCATCCTCCTCTCGATCCTCTTTCTCACCACGGTGCGGGGGTAAAGCTGGCCTTCGAGAGCGGCGCATCGCAAGAGTCGTGTGTCAATTTTCGTTAGTTCCTCATGTGCCTTCCGATATGACTGTCTGCTCGGCCGGTCAAGTGGAAATCGCCCGCGCTCATGCGGATTTTGTAGTCATTTGTGTTCGAGCGGGCAAGGAGAACGACGCCTCGTGAGCGACCCCGAATGAACACCACTTGGCCGGCTAGTGAGCACATCATACGTTTGCTTTCGCTGAGTCGGCGACTGCCTCAGGCGGTAGCTCGTCCGGAACATCGAGACGCGCTGCGCCAATCCGGTTGTCGGCCATCCCATAGTAGACGTCGAAGCGATCAGGGGCGCCAAGATCGTCGCGCCGGTCGATGCCGGTAGGAAACACAACGTTGGCGATGGTCCCGTGGCATTCTTCCGGCAATTCGGGCGTCAGCACCGGCTCGGCCGACCGATAGCGGATCGCTTGTGGATGTTCCTTCGAGAGCACCATCACTCCAGCCGAGTAGCAAAGATGGTGTTCAGATGAGTTAGGTTGCCGTATTTCGCTGACACCGTGATAAAGAATCAGCCAGCCGTGCCGGGTCATAATCGGTGGCGTGCCTGCACCGATCTTGAGCCGCTCCCAGGGCGACACTGGAGTCGCCAACCGGTGATGGGAAGTAAACCTGCTAAGGCGATGCGGGCCAAGACCTTCCAGGGCCATTCGGCAATAGGATATCCAGATGCTCTCCCGATCGAGATCCACCTCGCGGGATGTCGGGCAACAGGCTGTTTCCTCCGGTCGAGTGCCGGGGAAGAGCGGCCGATGAAGCATCGCCAGTTCCGGATGCCCGGATGGATTTGGAATTGCGAATGGGAAGAGACTGGCATCTTTGTCATCCATGTTGCCCAATTCGATGCCTTGCCAATGCGCGTAGGTTGCGAGACCGAGACGCTCCCAGTGAAAGAGAACTTCCTCTGAATTACAGATCTCGACCGCAAGCGCCTAGCAATCGATGGAGCAAAGGCCGTACCGTATCGACAGGGCTGTTCACTTGGCGATGCGAGCCGCTTGACCAAGCCCTCAGAAGCGATTTAACTGCGCCGTGGACAAATCTGATGCTCTCTTTTGTACACTTCGGCGCAACGGTTCGGCATAGTGCAGAAAGATAACTTAGAAAAAGCTGCCCTTGACGGAACCATTCGACTGCGCCCGATTCTGATGACTCCTCTCCCAACGCTGCTAGGAATGATTCCGCTGGCGCTCGGGCTAGATGCAGGAAGTGAGCGATACGCTCCGCTCGCCCACACGATTATCGGAGGTCTCTTGGTTTCGGTCGTAGTAACAGTGTTCCTCGTACCAGCCGTATGCATGGTTGTGTACGGTCGCCGGGACAAAGAGGCGGAGCAAACTGGCCAGCCGGTCGTATTGGAAGGTGGGCCAGCCTAAGACCAATCGCTTGCAACGGATCGTTAGGCGGCCATCTTTTCTGCTGGGGTACCGGTCTCGGACTCGATTTCTTCGAGGCTCTTGCCCTTTGTCTCAGGGAGCATCGTCAGTGTCACGACAAGGCCGAGGGCGCTGGCAATCGCAGCTGCCGACTCCGCGCCGAGCAATCCTTTCCACCCAAGAAGGTAAGGGAAGACAAAGACGCCGACAAAGCCCCCGAGTTTGCCCACGGCCGCAGCGATTCCATGACCTGTGGTTCGGACGCGCACGGGAAAGATCTCAGATGGGTAGACGAAGGTTGTGGCGTTCGGTCCGAACTCGGTGAAGAAGAAACTGAAGCCATAAATAATCAGGAATGGAGTCACCATTTTCTCAAGATTGGGGATCAGCGCGAGAAGAGCAAAGCTGACCGCCATCATTCCGAAGCCCAGAACTTGAATGGTCTTGCGCCCAAGGCGGTCCATGGTGAGAGCAGCGACTGCATAACCTGGGGCCGCGAACACCACAAAAATGCCAAGCTGGGTCAGAGTCTTCTCGAGCAGGGTATGATCGCCCTTCAATGCGGAAAGCACCAGGGGGGTGGAAACGGTGTTTCCATAATAGGCTGCATCCATCAGGAACCAAGCTGCGCTCGCACCTACGAGACGGAGAAGCAGTTTATTGTCGTTCGCCAGGCGATGAAACCCGTCCCAGAAAGATATGGAGTGTTTGGACTTGTCAAAATGCTTGGCCTTCGAGAGCCTGCCCGATTCGTCTTCCTCCTGGCCCGCCGCCGCAAGAAAGCGTGGAGTCTCTCTGAGATGACGTCGCTGCCAATAAACAGCCAAAGCCGGCAACGCGCCGAAGCCGAGAAGGATGCGCCAGATCAGATCGTGGGACAAGTTAGTCGCGAGAAGGGCAGAGGCAAAGAGCGGTCCAAGAATGAGACCGGCAGCCTGCATGGCAAAAACAAGAGTCACGAGCATGCCCCGGGAGGCTTTGCCGGCGTATTCACTCATGATCGTGGCCGATACGGGATAATCTCCGCCGATGCCGAGGCCCAGAATGAAGCGCAGTCCGATGAGCCACCAGATATTCGGCGAAAAGGCGGACCCGATGGCACCGGCGGCGAGCACAAGAACTTCGACCCCGTAGATGCGTTTGCGGCCAACCATGTCCGCAACGCGGCCAAAGAGAAGAGCCCCGAATGCGGCAGCCAACAGCGCGGTAGACGCCACCAGGCTCTCTTCGAGCTTGCCGACATGCCAAATGGGTTTCAGCAGAGCCATGACGACGCCGATGATGAATAGATCGTAAGCGTCCGTGAAAAAGCCCATGCCCGAGATCAACATAATCTTCCAGTGATGACTTGTGATCCCGGCGTTGTCCATTGCTGCAAAATCGGAAGTGGTGGAATTTGGCATCTAGCACCCGCTATAGAGTCGGATGCCTCCGCAGATGAACATCCGGTTACAGTACGGTCAATAGCGGCGAGGCCACGAAAATAGGATGCTCACAACACCGAAGAGCTTTGGGCACGAGGTAGAGTCCCTCGTCCAATCTCTCTCACGTGGATGCATGGAATTTCCAAAATATACGGTTGAGCAGAGACGGTATGCCAGTCGAAGCGAATTCAACCCTTAAGTGCGCGCGCAAGACCCTCATCACGATTCCGAAGTGCGTGTCTTTCTTCTTGAGGGCACGTGCAACGAAGACGTCCCAGACTCGGCCCACGAAGCGAGCTACGTCAAATTGATCGACGGAGAGGTTCAGTTCTTATACGACACTACGAAATGCTGAGACGGGTAAAGACCGGAATCTTTACTACATCCAGGACGAGTCCAAACGCAATAGCCGCGGCAAACTCACAGGCGACAACCGCGAGCGGCAGTGGCGCCATTGCGATTCCGTAAATCGCCAGTATGGGAATGATTAGAACGTCGGCCACCGAACACAGTACGAGCATCAAGCTCGGGCGCAATCCCCAGAGATGCTGGCGTCCTCGTATTACGTATGTCGTGACCTGGCTGCCAAACACAATACCGACCACGGACAAAGTTTGCAGGGCTTGAATTCCCAAATGCAGCTCAAATTCTCCGACGAGCAGGATTGCGGTAGAGAATGCCAGGAAGCAAGCCCCAAAGATGGCTCCAGCAGCTGTAATTCGGCCGATATTCCAGGAATTCGGCATCTTGGATGGCTGCACTCTGTCCGTGGTCAGTGACATGGTAAGAAAGTCGCCGGTGATCATCAGTAGGATCATCAGCATTGGAGTCAGGACGGCATGTCCGGTTATTACCAGGCCGACTGCCAGCAGTAGCACCTGCACAATCTTTTTCATCACCGAGTTCAGCGTGTAAGTGAGAATGCGCTGAAACGTGATCCTGCCCTCTTTTACAGCGGCAACAATGCCGCTCAGCCCAGCTTCAGTGAGGACAACGCCTGCTGCCGATTTCGCCACATCGGTAGCGGTCGAGACGGCAATGCCGATCTGCGCCTGGCGGAGCGCAGGTGCATCATTGGCGCCATCTCCGCACATCCCAACCGTATGCCCGCTTTTCTGGAAGGCTTTGACAAGGTCATACTTGCCTTCAGGAAGAATGCTCGCGAATACCGCGAAATCCTCCGGCTTGATACCCTCGGGAAGCTTTCCGGGCGGGCAAACAGGCCCGGTCAATCCTACGTCATGAGCGACGATTGCCGCCGTGGCCGGAGCGTCTCCCGTCACCATGACCGTGGCCACGCCGAGTGTATGTAGTTCCGAGATGAGAGAACTCGAATCCGATCGCGGCGGGTCGCTGAGGGCAATCATGCCGATAAGCTGAAGGGAAGCCGAGGGCCCCGCGGCTACCGCTAAAACCCTGAAGCCTTGCTTCTCAAGTTCGTCGACTATTGCAGCCGCGGCGGGCGACGGAGCCGTGAGGGCGACGACCGCAGTATAGGCACCCTTGATGATGCGCACTGCGGTCCCCTTTGCATCTGTTGCGGTCGCCTCCGATGTCTTCTTGGCTGGGTCGAACGGCACAAACGTCGCCAGCTTTGGCAGGTCCTGCGCCGGCTTTTTCGAGGCGGCAGAACGAATCGCTGCATCGACGGAGTCCTGGCCGCCCTCGGAACTTGCGAGAGCTGCCAACCCCAGAACGTGGGCTACGTCGGAACCGGGCAAGGGACGAACGCTGGTTACTGAAAGCGCATTGAGGGTTAGAGTTCCGGTTTTATCCGAGCACAGGACATCGATCGAGGCTGCCTCGTCCACGGCAGAGAGACGTGTCGGCAGCACACCCAGTTTTGCCAAGGCACGCGCTCCGATCGCGGCAGCAAGGGTGAATGTTGCGGGCAGCGCCACCGGAATGGCTGCAAGGACTGAAGTGAGCAACAAAGGAACCATCTCACTCCACGGCATCGCATGGAAATAGGCGTATACGCCCATGGCAAGAATNNGTGCGCACGAGTTCCGCCGTGCGGCCAAACTTCGTTCGTGCTCCCGTGGCCGTCACTACGGCCGTTGCTTCTCCACGCCGGACGAGGGCCCCGGCATAGGTGTCCACTCCCGCACCTGCTTCAATGGGCAGAGATTCGCCTGTGAGCATCGACTGGTCGAGTTCAACCGATCCACCGGTCAGATGTACGTCGGCAGCGACCACACCACCAAGAGACAGCTTCACCAAGTCGCCACATACCAATTCCGAGGCCGGTACAGTCTTCCACGCGCCATCGCGCTGGACAGACGCGTTGAGTGCGAGCCGCGACTTCAGGGCCGCCAAGGTAGCCTGGGCGCGACCCTCCTGAAAGTAGGCAAGCGCCGCATTGAATATCAGAAGGGCCGCAATGACCGCAGCCTCGTAGTACTTATGCAGCACAAGCTCAAGTAAAATGGAGGCTTCGAGCAACCACGGAACAGGCGCCCAAAACTTGGCCAATGCATTGCGAAGCGGATGAGCAGACGTGTCCGGCATTGCATTGGGTCCGTCTTTTGCAAGACGCGCACGGGCCTCATCGCTCGTGAGTCCCTTCGAGGGGATGTCCTGAACCGGCTTTGCTGGCTGACTGGATGGTGCGGGTGCGATAACGGTCGTTGCACTCATGATTGGCCACCTCTACCGCTGTTTTTACTACCACCATTCCGAAGCGCGCCCGGATGGAATCTCCCCGCCAGTCTCAGGCTTGGCCGAGCGAAGAAGTAGGAGCGGGCATTGCACGAGCTTGACGACCTTCTCGGCAGTCGACCCGAATACAAATGGAAGCCACCCCGAGATGCCATGCGTGGAGATGACGACCATGTCGATATGTTCGCGCTCCACCACTTCCATGATGTTCCCAACTACGTCATTTCCAACTTCAACGGTTGAACTTGACTTGACTCCTCTGGTCAAAAGCGCGGCCTGACATTTCGCCAGATGGCGCTCGGCGAAGGTTCTCGCCTCCTGAACAAACTTGCCTTCGGATACAAGGTCAGGAAGAAACGCGGTTCCAGGAACCATGTCAGGGTAAGTTGTTGTTGGGAAGAAAGGAATGACATGTACCAAGCAGAGTACGGCGTGAAAATGCACAGCAAGATCAGCCGCCATCTCCAAGGCCGCCTGGGATGATGGGCTGAAATCAATCGGCAACAGAATTTTCGTGGGAATGGAAGGGAAAGCAAGAACTTCCGGCATGGCGGTCTCCTCACCGAACTAATGAGTGCGACAGAAATCTCATTCTCCTCAATCGTGGGGTGCAAGGACTGTACTCTTTTGGACACTTGCTCTACGCGCGAGGCGCGCCAAATGGCATTTACTGCGCTCGACGCAGATCATCGTCTGGCTGCGTTTTACACCTCCGAATCGCTGTCTGTTTCACTTGTGGCCGGCTGCCGCATACAGAGCAGGACAAACCACAATGATCCTGTTTGGCTTTCGATTGTGAGCGGTACTGCACAGAGGGAACAATCACGCCGTGAGACTCTGTGCAAGGAAGATCAAAGGAGATCAAATGAAGCACTACACTCAGTCGAATCTGGACACGATTTCCACTGGTCTTCATCGAATTGCGAGTAGTCCGAGATTGTCCTTGTTGAGCAGCGATTGCACCCTCTCGCGGATCTCGTCTCTGATGGCGCGAACTTCATCCATAGGCTGCCCTTTGGGATCGCGGAGCGGCCAGTCGTCTCGACGCAGGCCCGGCACATAGGGGCACTTGTCGCCGCAGCCCATTGTGATCAGAAGCTGCGCATTCCTCGCCAGCTTTTCTGTCAATTTCTGAGGCTTGGCGTTGCTGAGGTCGATTCCAATCTCTTGCATGACTGTGAGCACTTCGGGGTGAACACGCAAGCCGGGTTCTGTTCCCGCAGATACTGCCTGGGCCTTTTGCCGATCGGCAAGTTGGTTGAAGAAGGCAGCCGCCATCTGCGACCGGCCGGCATTATGAACACAGGCAAAAATGACCTTATACATGCTCTTTCTCCGTCGTGAAGGCATTGACGCTGGCGCACCAGGCCTGGCTGGCCATCTGGACTGGGTCCCACGGACTGCTCACAGGCGGTGTATAGCTGAGATCGAGGTCGGAGATCTGGTCAACCGTGATTTCGTGAAAGAGTGCCGTCGCGAATACATCGAGACGCTTCGACACCTCCGTGCCCCAGGCCCCCATGATTTGCGCTCCGAGCAGGCGGCCGGTACGGATGTCACCGGTAACACGGACATGAAGCGGAGTTGCTCCCGGATAGTAGGCCTTGTGGTCATTCATCGTGCTCTCTGTCGTAAACGGATCGAAGGATTCTCTTGCCGCTTCGTCATGCCGGAGCCCCGTCCGCGCGATGACAAGATTGAAGATCTTGACGACCTGTGTTCCGAGTGAGCCGGCGAACCCGCGATTTCCACCAAGTGCATTCTCTGCTGCGACCCTCCCTTGCTTGTGAGCAGTCGTCCCAAGCGGTAAATAGGTATTCCGACTCAGCAGTCGATGGAATGTTTCAGCACAGTCTCCGGCTACGTAGATGTCAGGCAGCTTGCTCTCCATCTTGCGATTAACCACTAAAGCGCCTTTTGCCCCGATGTCCAGGCCAGCTTCAGCCCCGAGGGCCGCATTGGGCTTTACACCCACGGCGATTAGTACCATCTCGCAATCCTGATCGAAGTGGTTGCTTCCTGAGACGTGAAGGTGGTCCCCATCCCGCGTGATCCGGTGCACTTCGACACTCGTACAAACCTTCACGCCATGATGTTGCAGTTCGTCGGCGACAGCTCTCCCGAATTCCGCGTCGACGGTAGACAGCACGGTGGCAGGACGGCAGGCAACAGTGACCTCAATGCCTCGATGAGTAAGAGCATCGGCCATTTCAAGCCCGATGTAACCGGCGCCGACAATGATCGCGCGCCTGGGCTTTGCATTCTCGAGATAATCGTGTACAGCGAAACTGTCGTGCATTGTGTGGAGCAAAAACACTCCGATAGATCGCCATCCATCGATTGGGGGCTCCATAGGTCCCGCGCCGGTGCCGATCACGAGCTTGTCGAAGGGCAAGGTGAGTGAGCCCGCCATCCCGGCATCGACATCGACAGTCTTCGAAGCGGCATGGATGCGCGTCGCTCGATGCCCACGGCGTATGTCGATGCCCTCAAATTCGGTCCGATGCGCGAGGCTGTGCCAATCGGGAGTCTCGCCGCTCAGAAAGAAAGGGAGACCACAGATGCTGTAGTTGGGGAAATCATCCGCCAACAGGACGGTGACTTTGACGTTTCGATCGAGTTCGCGTGCGCGAAGAGCCGCACTGATGCCTGCATCGCTGCCACCAATGATAAGCAATCTCATATGGGACCTATTGTTTTCCGATTCTGTCGATTTCTCTTTGCAAGGCGAAGGTGTCCAGCGTTCCCAAAGGCAGGCAGAGGAAGAGTCCGATACGGCGGTCGAGTGTGACGAAAGCTTTGGAGAAGGCTTGCTCAATCTCATCTGGTGTTCCCTGCACGGCCGCTGGGTCAGGGATGCCCCAATGCGCTG
>PLKY01000354.1 GCA_003140785.1 Acidobacteriaceae bacterium
CGCGGGCGATGTTGATGCGCTGTCGCTGCCCGCCGGAGAACTCGTGCGGATGGCGGTCGAGGGCGGACTCGTCGAGGCCAACTTCCATCAATAATTGGGTGGACCTTGCGCGCAGGGAAGCACGGTTGTTCGGCATGCCTCCATCGACGCCATGAATCGCCCACGGCTCGGTGACAATGTCGAGGACTTTCATTCGCGGATTTAGCGCGGCGTAAGGATCCTGAAACACCGGCTGCATCTGGCGACGGATGCGATGCATTTCTGAACTTGAGGCGCGAACCAGATCGATGCCATCGACGCGCACGCTGCCGTGGCTCGGAGCGATGAGGCCAAGAATCATGCGTGCCACCGTGGTCTTGCCCGAGCCCGACTCGCCTACCAGACCCAGCGTTTCGCCGGCTTCAATGGTGAACGAGACGTTCTCCACAACGGTATGGAGTTCTGTTCGCAGGCCAACCCGGCGCGGGTAGCTTTTTGAAACTGCATTCAACTCGACGAGCGCCATGAACCGATGGTACACGGCGCAATTAAGCGGACTTCAGTCGAGTTTCGGATGCTGTTTGTGAAAGTCGGTTGCTTGTTGATAAGCGTGGCCGAAGGCCGCTAGCTGTGCGTCGCGATAGTGGCCTGCGAGAAAAGTCAGCGAAACGGGCGTGCCAGGACCACCGATGTCGTCGTTCTCTCCATCGTCAATTTTCGGGGGTTTGGGTGCATCGGCACCGCGCAAACCATTGGGCACGATGAGCGCTGGATGGCCAGTGAGATTCGTCGCGACGAACTGCTGGCCCGTCGTGGGCGTGACAATGATGTCGACCCGCTCGAAGAGCGCAGACACCTGTTGGATAGCCAATGTTCGCGCCCGATTGGCCTGTATATACTCGACTGCCGGATAAAATCGTGCGGCGCGAAACAGGTTGGGCCAGTCTTCCGGCCCTTGGGCGGTGAGAAGCTCGTCGCGGCCTGAGAGGATCAGATCGTCAAAGGCCGCGGCGCCTTCCGCGGTGAGTAAGTTCGTCATGGAGCCATAGGGTAATTTAGGCAGTTGCACGGGGATGAGCTGGACGCTCATGGCGCGCAACTTATCCAGAGCTGCGAGATCGTAGCGCTGGTCGTAGGCGCGGCGCGCATGAGACGCGGTTTGCTCGGCGTTGCGCTTTTCGCGGTCCTTCTTTTTTTCTGGAGTCTCGCCGGCAGCGGGTTCGTCCAGCTTCAATGGCTGCAGCGGATCGAATTCGCTTTTCAAGTAGCCGACGCGCAGCGAATGCCAGTCGCCGACGCCAGCCCAGTTAAAAGTTGCCGGCGCGACCGATACGTCTTTCCCATCGGGCCCGTGAATCGCTTGCAGCACGAGCGCGCAGTCCTCGGCGGTGCGCGCGATGGGTCCCAGCTTGTCCATCGTCCAGCTCAGAGCCATGGCGCCGGTGCGAGGCACAAAGCCGAAAGTCGGACGAAGGCCAGTCGTGCCGCAACGAGTCGAAGGAGAAGAGATGGACCCAAGTGTCTCCGAGCCAATGGCAAAGCCTACGCAGCCGGCGGCGACCGCACTTGCCGGCCCGGCCGATGAGCCGCTCGATCCCTGCTCAGGATTCCATGGATTGCGCGTGCGGCCGCCGTACCAAACATCGCCCATGGCCAGCGCGCCCAGCGTGAGCTTGGCGACCAGGATTGCGCCGGCAGCGTCGAGCCGCTGCACGACGGTCGCGTCCTCGTCGATGACCTGATGCTCATATCCGGCCGCTCCCCACGTNNGAATGCCATGCAGCGGGCCGCGATATTTGCCCGCGGCGATTTCGGCGTCGGCAGCCTTGGCCTGCGCCAGGGCGCGATCTTCTGTGAGATTGGTGATGAAGTGAAGTGTGGAATCGTAATGCTTGAGCCGTTCGAGGTGCATCTTCGTGAGGGCCAGTGATGTGATTTTTCGCGCACTAAGAAGGCGACTCAATTCGGTTACAGAGGCAAAGGCCAGATCTTCGATTCGCGCCGGAGCGATGCGCGGTCGGAAGTCTCCATCATCGACGGCCGGGATTAATGTGTCACCTTCGACAGGTGGAAGCTTCTCGCAGTTCGGATCGCACACCGTCTTCAGTGGCGGCAGCGGATGAAACACGTACGCAGGCGCGACCGAATTGGGCAGCTTGAGCTTACGGATTGCTTTGTACGAACCATTGTTGTCGATGAGACCCTCGAGCATCATCTGCTTCTGCTCGGCGGTAAACGGACCGATCCCGGCCAGCACTGCGGCTGCGTCGATCATCTCCGGGGTGATCTTCGGTGGCTTCGACTGATCGGTGGATTCAGGCTCCTGCGCCTGCGTCGCGAGCGTGTAGAGAATGCCGGGGAACAGGGGAGAAACGATGCCTGCGCTGCCGCAGGCGGAGAGAAAGCCTCGACGATCAAGATTCACTGGGGCCGGTCCTTTGGGTAGGGAGTGCCTTCTCGATCACTATAGAGGACCCCGGTGCGAAACATGTTTTCGATGCAATCATGCAGCCACCGATTTTCGCGAAGGTTCGTGAGCGCCGGCTTGCGCGGAAACTCTTCCAACTCACTTCGCGGCAGGCGTCAGCTTGAGGGCGTAGGCGTATTTGCATGCTGCGCCCTCGGGCAGCGTTACGCTGAGCGCATCGGCTGCCTGAGTCCACGTGACCCTTTCGCTTGACCCTAGCAATTCGATACTTCCGATCGGAATGGAAGAGCCCTCATGCGCCCAGCCCAGCGAATGGATGGTGGCTTTCCCGTCTTTGGGGCAGGCCAATCCGATTGCGTAGACAGTACTGCCTTTTGCGGTGAAGCGAAAATCTTCAGGCGTGTACGGCTTCGTATCCGTGTCGTGGAATGCGCCTCCCATCACCTGCGTGGGGCCTTCGCCGAAGGTCTTCCACGGCGTGGTGGCGTAGATTGCATCTCCGTTGACCTTGAGCCATGCGCCCATCTCGAGGAGAGTCGCGCGCACCTCGTCGGGAATCGTTCCATCGGAGCGCGGGCCGAAGTTCAGCAGCAGATTTCCGTTCTTGCTCACGATGTCGATGAGTTGGTGGACGAGAAACTCCGGCGTTTTGAATGTGTCGTGTTCGATGTAGCCCCAGCTTGCGTTGCTGATGGAGGTGTCGGTCTGCCAGTGGTCGGCGACGATGTGGTCTTGTTGCCCGCGCTCGAAGTCGCGCACGCCTGCCTTCCAATTGAGCGAGTAATCCTTGAAATCGATGACGCCGGTGTAGCCGTGGGCCACGGCATAGTTGTAATAGAAGGCCGCAAATTCGGCCACGGCCGGACGGAAGTTCGGCTGTCCAATCCACCAGTCGAAATAGACGACCTCGGGTTTGTACTTCTCCACCAGTTCTGTGTCGCGCGCAAGCCAGTCACGTGTCCAGGCATTGCTCACCCAGGTCCAGTCGTTGATCAAGCCATGATCGTCGCCGCCTGCCTCAAACCATTGGTGGGCCGGACCATAAAGCGAAGCGTATTTGGGATCATTAACGTCGGAGCGGATCGCGCGCCCGCCGTCATAAAAGAAGTTGTGCTCGGCGCGATGCGAGCTGAGCCCGAAGTGCAAGCCCTCGGCGCGAATTGCTTTCGCCAGTTCGCCCAAGGTGTCGCGTTTGGGGCCCATTTTGACCACGGTCCAATCGCTCAGGCCCGAGTCATAC
Organism: Acidobacteriaceae bacterium; assembly: GCA_003140785.1. GTDB lineage: Bacteria > Acidobacteriota > Terriglobia > Terriglobales > Acidobacteriaceae > Telmatobacter. The sequence goes on from PLKY01000354.1 coordinate 3,648, forward strand.
ATGGAGAAGCCGTCGTGGTGCTCAGCGACGGGAACGACATACTGCGCTCCCGAATCCTTGAAGACACGCGCCCATTCGGTGGCATCGAAATGCTCGGCGCGAAAGAGAGGGATGAGATCCTTGTAGCCTTTCGCGGGATCGGCGCCCCCATGCTGTTCGCGGAAGTTTTTGTAGGCGCCTTCGTTGGGACGATACATGTTGCGCGGATACCATTCGTTCTCGGCAGCGGGAACCGAGTAGACGCCCCAGTGGATGAAGATGCCGAATTTCGCGTCTTTATACCACTGCGGCTGCTGGTACTTGATCAGCGTGGCCCAGTCGGGTCGAAAAGGACCTTCGTTCGCCTGGCGCTCCGCCTCGGCCAGAAGCCGGTTGCGCTCTGCGTCATATTTGCTGACGGATTGCTGCCATTCGCGATCGATCTCGACGGCGGATTTCACGCCGAGAGTGGGCGCAAGCGGATCAGTTGATGGAGGAGCTTGCGCGAAGGAGGAAGGCGTGGCCAAACCTAAAAGCAGAGCAAAAGGCAGCAGGGCAGATGGAAGCAGAGCAAGGCGACGAAGCTGATTTTTCATAAGCACGGATGCTAAATCGGTGGGCGAGCCCGCTGCAAACGCTTTCAAGGGGACGTTTTCGTGAATCCATAAAATAATGATTGACATATTCCCATATCGGAATGCATTATTCTCTTCATGGCGCGTGCCGCGACAACTTCCGATGCCTTCAATGCCGTGGCTGAACCCCGCCGGCGAGAGATACTCACCTTGCTGGTCGTCCGGGAGCACGCGGTGGGCGAGATTGTGTCGGCGTTGCGAATCGATCAGCCGTCGGTTTCGAAGCATCTGCGCGTGTTGCGCGACGTGGGGTTGGTGCGTATGCGATGCCAGGGACGGCAGAAGCTCTNNAGTTGAATCGCGTGAAGGAACGTGCCGAAGCGAAGATGAATCGTGTTGCAGAATTCGATCCAACGAAAAAGGAGAAATGATGACGACGACACTTTCGGAAATCGATAGCCTTTCCCTGACAGTGAACCAGGAAATCCGCGTGAATGCTTCGCTCGAGGTCACGTTTGAAGCGCTGTTGGAACAGCTTGGGCCGGGGAATGAAATGTCCAACGGCACGCCGATGCCGATGAAG